>JAOPVX010000041.1 GCA_025965975.1 Mycobacterium sp.
AGGCGCCGCTGGTGCCCGGCACCGCGGAGCCGGTCAAGGACGCAGACGAGGTGGTGGCGTTCGCCAAGGAATACGGCGTTCCGATTGCGATCAAGGCGGCATTCGGCGGCGGCGGGCGCGGCATGAAGGTGGCGCGCACCATCGAAGAGATCCCTGAGCTGTTCGAGTCGGCGACGCGTGAGGCCGTTGCGGCGTTCGGCCGCGGAGAGTGCTTCGTCGAGCGCTACCTGGACAAGCCGCGCCACGTCGAGGCGCAGGTGATTGCCGACCAGCACGGCAACGTCGTGGTCGCAGGCACCCGCGACTGCTCGCTGCAGCGCCGGTTCCAGAAACTGGTGGAAGAAGCGCCGGCACCCTTTCTCACCGACGCGCAGCGCAAGGAGATCCACGAGTCGGCCAAGCGGATCTGCAAGGAAGCCAACTACTACGGCGCGGGCACCGTCGAGTACCTCGTCGGCCAGGACGGCTTGATCTCGTTCCTCGAGGTCAACACGCGCCTGCAGGTCGAGCACCCGGTCACCGAGGAGACCGCAGGGATCGACCTGGTGCGCCAGCAGTTCAAGATCGCCAACGGCGAGCGTCTGGACATTACTGAAGATCCCGAGCCCCGGGGTCATTCTTTCGAATTCCGGATCAACGGCGAGGACGCCGGCCGCGGCTTCCTGCCTGCGCCAGGCCCGGTGACCAAGTTCGAGCCGCCGAGCGGCCCCGGCGTCCGGCTGGACTCCGGCGTGCAGACCGGCTCGGTGATCGGCGGCCAGTTCGACTCGATGCTGGCCAAACTGATCGTGTATGGCGCGAACCGTGACGAGGCTCTGGCCCGGTCACGCCGCGCACTCGCCGAATTCAACGTCGAGGGCCTGGCCACCGTGATTCCGTTCCACCGCGCCGTCGTGTCCGATCCCGCGTTTATCGGGGACAGCGATGGCTTCACGGTGCACACCCGCTGGATCGAAACGGAGTGGAACAACACCGTCGAGCCCTTCACCGGTGGGGATCCGATCGAGGAAGAGGACACCTTCCCGCGGCAGACCCTCGTCGTTGAGGTCGGCGGTCGGCGGCTCGAGGTGTCGCTGCCCGGCGATCTGGCCCTCGGAAGCGGCGGGGCGCCCGCGGCAGCAGGAAACGTCGTTCGCAAGAAGCCCAAGCCCCGCAAGCGGGGCTCGCACGCCGGTGCGGCCGCCTCCGGCGACGCGGTGACCGCACCGATGCAGGGCACCGTGGTGAAGGTTGCCGTCGAGGAGGGCCAGGAGGTGTCCGCGGGCGATCTGGTGGTGGTTCTCGAGGCGATGAAGATGGAGAACCCCGTCACCGCGCACAAGGACGGCGCCATCACCGGCCTCGCGGTGGAGGCGGGCGCCGCCGTCACCCAGGGCACGGTGCTGGCGGAGATCAAGTAGCGTCCGGCGACGGTGCGGGCCGCGCAGCGGCCCGAGGAGGAGCCGGACAGAAATATCTAGTCGGGGGTCACCAGGCTGCGTTCGGCCAGCCGCGTGCCGAAGTAGTGGGCCTGCGGGTCGACGACGACGGTGGTGTCCTCAGCCCGATCAGCGAGCACCGCGCGTGCCATCTGCTCGAACGAGATCTTTTCCGGCCCACCGATATTCACGATGCCTCCAAGCGGCGCGGCGACCGCTGCGCGCGCGACCTCGGCCGCGACTTTGTCCGCGGCGACGGGCTGGATCAACGCATCGGGCACCCGCACCTCGTCGCCGATCGTCATGGATGCCGTGATGGCGTCGGTGAATTCGGCGAACTGCGTGGCGCGCACAATGGTGTACGGGATGCCGGATTCGGTGATGACTTTCTCCTGAACGACCTTGGCCCTCATGTATCCGCTGTCGGGTAACTCGTCGGCCCCGACAATCGACAAGCAGACGTAATGGCCGACGCCGGCGCGCTTCGCAGCGTCGACCAGGTTGGTTGTCGACCTGGTGAAGAACTCCATGACAGGGTCGTCCTCGAACGACGGTGAGTTGACGACGTCGACGAGAGCGTCGGCGCCGTTCAGCGCCTCGGCCAGGCCGTCGCCGGTCAGCACGTCGACTCCCGACGCGCGCGACGCTGCGACGACGTCGTGCCCCTCGGCGGTCAGGAGGTCGACCACCTTGGTACCGATGAGACCGCTCGCCCCAACAACTGTGATCTTCATGTGAAATGCCTACCATTGGCGCGTGCAGCCCGTGGAGATTAATTCTGGTGCGTGGTATCTGCGGGCCCCCCGGCAAGACGAGCTGATCGACGACCGTCCCGCGCTGGCCGCGCTGGGCGAGACCGCTCCCGACTACGTCGTCCGGTGCAGCGCCCGGTGGGCGTCGGATACCGGCTACACATGGGCGGTCTGCGAGCCGACCACCGGCGAGATGCTGGCCGAGGTCACCCTCGACCCGGCGACGGCGGAGGTGCGCACCCGTGCCCGCGACGGCCACGACGACGCGGCGGCGACCGCGGCGCAGTCGGTATGCCGCTTCGCGGGGGCCGTTCTTGGCCTCACGATCAGCTGACGTCGATGTCGGCGCCGGACGCCAGATCGGCGCAATCCACCGCAATCACATCCGTGCGGCCAACCAGGAATGCCCGGGCGCCCTGGTCGCCGCGCAGCCCGTCGAGCAGATCCGGCCAGTGCCTGCGCGCAATGACAACGGGATGTCCGGGCCGGTGACCGTAGCGGGCGCGGGCGAGGCCCGACACCGACGAACACGCCGCCGCCAGCACCCGCATGACCACGTCGGCGCCCACGTCGGGCGTGTCGACGGTGTGCACCACTGCATAGTCGGCTTCGATCGCGCGCAGCCCGGCGCGCACCGACGCGCTGAGCCCATCCGCCCAGTCTCGTGCGACCACCGCCCGCGCGGGCGCAGGCACGTCGACCACCGCGGCCCCCAACACCACGACGACGTCGTCGCACCCTCCGTCGGCCAGTGCGCTCACGCAGGCGCGCAGCCAGCGGCCGTCGTCGGCGAGCACTTTTGGCATGCCATAGCGGGTCCCCGCCCCCGCGGCAAGCAGCACACCGGCCACGGTGGTGCTCTTCGGCATGCGAACAGTGTGAACCTGCCCGATTCTGGATCGATGCGCAACCCGGAGGTGGACCAGCTGCTCGAGGTGTGCGCGTCGGCGATGTGGGCGCAGCGGGTCGCAGCCGGCGGCCCGTACTCCGACGTCGATGCGCTGCTCGAGCAGGCCGATCGGGTGCTCGCCGGGCTGCCCAACGCCGAGATCGACGCCGCACTTGCCGGCCATCCGCGCATCGGCGGCCAGATCGACAACCCGTCGTCGGCCCGTGAGCAGGCGCGCGTGCAAAATGCCACCGAACAAGTCCGCACCGGCCTCGCCGACAAAAACCGGGCGTACGAAGACAAGTTCGGCTATGTCTACCTGGTGTGCGCAGGCGGCCGCAGCGCCGAGGAGCTGCTGGACAACCTGACTGAAAGGCTGGACAACGACGCCGAGACCGAACGGCGCGTCGTGCGCATCGAGCTGATGAAGATCAACCGACAACGCCTGAAACGACTGTCCAAAGAGGAGGGGCCATGACTCAGATCGGCACCCACGTTCTCGACGCGACCAGCGGCATGCCCGCCGCGGGCGTGCCGGTGACCCTGACCGGCGCCGACGGTGCCGCAACGGCCGAAGGCGTCACCGACGACGACGGCCGGATCGGCGACCTCTACACCGGTGAATTGTCGGGCGTGTGCCGGTTACGTTTCGACACCGCAACCTATTTCGCTGCCCACGGCGTCACCGGTTTCTATCCCGAAATCGTCATCGCCTTCGAAATCAGTGGGACAGCAACCAGATACCACGTGCCGCTGCTGCTGTCTCCGTACGCCTATTCGACCTACCGAGGGAGCTGAACGTGTCGGGCATCATCCTGGGCAAGACTCAATACGGCAAGGCCGAGAACCGCGTGGTCCGGATCTATCGCGACTCACCTCGGCACGAGATTCGCGACATCAACGTATCCACCTGCCTGCGAGGCGATTTCAGTGCGGCGTACCTGGCCGGTGACCAGTCAGATGTGCTGCCCACCGATACACAGAAGCAGACGGTCTACGCGTACGCCAAGGAGAAGGGACTGACGTCGATCGAGAACTACGGCCTTGAACTCGCCCGCCACTTCGTGCACGACGTCGGCCCGGTCCAGGCGGCACGCATCGAGATTGACGAATTCGCTTGGCAGCGTGTCGTTGTCGACGGTGTCGAACACGACCACACCTGGATCCGCAAGGGTGAAGAGGTCCGCACCGCGGCGATAACCGTCGACGGCGACAGCGAATGGGTGGTCGGAGGGCTGAAGGATCTCGTCATCCTCAAGTCAACGGGCTCGGAGTTCGCAGGCTTTCTCACCGACCCGTACACCGTTCTCGAACCCACCCACGATCGGGTGATGGCGACGTCCCTGGTGGCACAGTGGCGGTTCAGCAGCCCCGCAGGGGAATGGTCAGTCGACTGGGACGGTGTTTACGCGGGAGTCAAGAACGAGCTGGTGAAACAGTATGCGGTGGTCCATTCGCTGGCCCTGCAGCAGACGCTGTACGAGATGGGCAAGGCCGTGCTGGAGCGATACCCGGTGATCGCGGAGGTGCGGCTGTCGGCGCCGAACAGGCATCACTTCCGCTACGACCTGTCGCGATTTGGCTTGGAAAACAACAACGAAGTGTTCAACGCCGACGACCGTCCGTACGGCTTGATACAGGCGACGGTGACCCGCGACGACGCGACCGCCATGGGGGCCGCGTGGGACAGTCAGCTCGGATGGCTGTGCTGAGTTGCCGGCTCGGCCGGCGTGCTGAATTGCCGGCTCGGCCGGCGTCCTGAGCGGGCATTATTAAAAATCCCTAACGCCGATTGATCAGGGCCCGCCTTTCGGCGTAAGGTTCAGAACAGGTTGAGTTCACAGCCGGCCGGAAACGTCATCGACGTGCAGGGGACCGAACTCTCGCCCTGCAGCGGAGGCTTTGAGGACGCAGGGCCTATTTTTTTGACGTGAGCCACAGTACGAAATCCCGTATTCCGACTGATGGAGTCCACAATGTCTACTGCTACACATGCTCTTTCGGCTTCGCCGGAGTCTCTCATCGAACCCACCGACTGCCACACGGCACATTTCGCCACCCAGTGGCTGCAACCGTCAATGGCAGTGATCACCGCCAACGGCGAACTCGACGCGGCAAACGCGCAGGAGTTCGTCGACTACGCGCTGCGCCACGCCGCCAACACCGATCGCCTGGTGCTGGATCTGACCGGCGTGGACTTCTTCGGTACCGCGGGCTTTTCTGCCCTGCACACCGTGAACGTGCGCTGCGCCGCGGAGAAGATCGAATGGGCCCTGACGCCAAGCCAGGCCGTCACCCGGTTGCTGCGGATCTGCGATCCCGATTCGGCCTTGCCGATCTGCACCAGCGTCGAAACCGCCCTGTCGGCCGTACAGGGCGAGCCACGCCGGCTACTGCAACTGATCTCGAAGTCGCGCTAAGGATTTCGCCAACAGCCGGGACACGTGCATCTGCGAGATGCCGACCCGCTCGGCGATCTGCGTCTGCGTCAACGACTCGAAGAATCGCAGCAGCAGCACGGTCCGCTCCCGCTCCGGCAACGCAGCAAGCAAGGGCCGCAACGATTCCCGGTTGTCGATCTGATCCAGGCCGGTATCGACATCGCCGAGCGTGTCGGCGATCGCGGGTGCATCTTCGCTGCCGCTGCCGCCACTGTCGATCGACAGCGTGTTGTAGGAGCTGCCCGCGACAAGGCCCTCGATCACCTCGTCGCGGTCCATGTCCAGCTCGGCGGCAAGCTCCGTGGCGGTCGGCGCGCGGCCCAGCCGCTGTGACAGGTCACCCGTGGCGGCGCCCAGCCTCAGGTGCAGCTCCTTGAGCCGGCGCGGCACCTTGACCGACCAGCTGTTGTCGCGAAAGTGCCTGCGAACCTCACCCATGATCGTCGGCACCGCGAACGACACGAAATCCGACCCGGCATTGACATCGAACCGGATCACCGCGTTGACCAGGCCCACACGGGCGACCTGCACCAGGTCGTCGCGCGGCTCGCCTCGCCCGTCGAACCTGCGGGCGATGTGGTCGGCCAGCGGCAGGCATCGTTCCACGATCCGGTCGCGTTGACGCTGGAACTGCGCCGACGAATCGAGCAGATCCTCGAGCTCGCGGAACATGTCGGCGACGTCCGCGTATTCAGAGTTCGATCGTGACGACGAACCCTGGGCTGACGACGATGTCACCGCAGCGAACTCGCTCGCCTCGTCGTCATGGAGATCCCGAACACCGGCCCCTCCTCGGGGCCCTGTCCGTTTTGGAAGGTGCGCACCTCGTCGGTCAGCGAGCTCAGCACGTGCCAGCTGAAGCTGCCCGGCGCAAGGATGTCCGGGCTCTTGCACGTGGTCGACGCGTCGATGACCACCGCGTCCTCGCGAGGATCGACCACCAGCAACAGCGTCGAGTCGGGTACCGAGGACCGGATCAGCCGGGTACACGCTTCGTCGACCGCAAGGCGCAGATCGGCGACGGCGTCGAAATCGAGGTCCTCGAACGTGCCGACGGCGGCGACAAGGGTGCGCAGCACCGCGAGGTTCTCCAGCTTGGCCGCGACCCGGAGTTCAACCGACCGGCCGCTGCGCAACTGCCCATTGTTCAAGTTCGCGACGTCGGCCACGTGACCTCCCGGCAAATTCCTGGCGAGATTACCCCAGGTCGAATCCCAACTAACCATCGACGCTCCGATGATCGGTGGGCGGAGACGTGTGGCAATGGTGACGGCGGGGTAACCCCACGTCATGAACAAGATTGCGGCACGGAGTCAGGTCGACGACGCAACCGACACCCGACGTCTGCGCCGGATACTCATCGCCATCGGGCTGGTGCTTGTCGTAGTGATCCTGGTGGGGGTGGCGATATACGCCGGCGCGTTCATCATGCTGGCGCCGATGATGCAGTGACGCCGCCGATGACGAAGGCTCCGGCGGCGTGCCGTCTGATGTCCTCTTCACCATGTTGCACGTGCAGTACCCCGTGGTGGCCGCCCGTCAAACATGCGACTTCGCCACACCGCCGTCCGCGGCCAAGGCAAGCGCCGGATGGGCCGCGCGCGCGGGTCCTCCTTGCAGTCACCGATCGCCACGTTTAGCCGATGACGCCGAGCGGGAACCCAAGTATCTGTGGGGAGATTCCCCTCGTGTGGCCCGAAAGGGCCCCGCGCTCAAGAAGTGGGCAGCGACCGATCCAAGGCAGTAGCGGAAAGGCAGGCATGACCGAGAAGAAGAACACTGGCCCGGAAGAAGGCATCAAGGGCGTCGTCGAGGACGTCAAGGGCAAGGCCAAGGAAGCGGTCGGCACCGTGACAGGCCGTAAGGACGTGGTCCGCGAGGGCAAGGCTCAGCAGGACAAGGCCGATGCCCAAAAGGACGCCGCGAAAAAGGAAGCGCAGGCCGAAGCGGCTCGCGCAGGCGCCAAGGCTGCCGAGAAACGCCAGGAGGCGCATCAGCGGCCTTAACAGTTCGATAGAAAGGGCCCAGCCGGGCAAACCGGCTGGGCCCTTTTCTTGTGCCGTTAACTGCTGGGGCGCTGTCGGTGCGCGTCGGGATGCTCCGCGTACCAACGTTCTTCGATTCGCCGCACCCGCCGGTGTTCTACGAGCAGCCAGCCCGCGCCGACGATGAACCCGGCGCCAGCCAGTGATGCCAGCGTCAAACCGACGTCATGGTGGCTGGTGGCGAACGCCGCAAGGCACGAAACGAATAGCACAAGGGTGACGCCGATCACGACGAGCCCCGGCATCATTTTGTTGTCCGTCATCGACTCGCCGGCATGCGGCCGCGTTGTCCTCGCGTGGTCGATGGGATCCTTCGGGCCCTTCATCGGTACTCCTCTCTCGGCATACCTACGCCCGCCCAACATGGGCTGATTTCAACGGTAGATCTACCCGACTGCGTTGTGGGAGAAACTGTCACTGAAACGACCGCCAGCACTCCCGAATTCGCTGCTAGAAGGCCGTACTTAGACGTGGGAGAGAATCCCATGGCCGGGGAAGCCGGTAAACCTCAGGATCCGACGCGCATATGCGCCGTCAGCAGCAACCTGTCGTACACGGCCCGGGCAGGCAACACCTCGTCGTAGGAGAGCTTGAGAAAGTCTTTCGCGATTTGCTCAGCGAGCGCGCGCAACTTGGTGTTGGTCTCCTGTGAACGCCATCTGAGCAGCTCGAACGCGGAGTCGGCATTGATTCGGTAGATGAGCATGAGCATGCCTTTGGCCTGTTCGATGCCGCTACGGGCCTCGGCGATCTCGGCCACCACCTCGGTGACGATCTCGTCGTGGGTCTCCTTCATCGACGGTGTCACGTCGACGTAGAAGCCGTGCGTGCCGATCACCTCGCCGGCGTCGTCGAATATCTGGTCGCCGACCACCACCACATGGTGGACCTCACCTCGGGTGTCGACGATGCGGTGCCGGGTGGAAAACGCGCCGGACGTGCGCCGGATCTCGTCCAGAGTGGCGGCGACCTGGCCGTAGTCGTCGGGATGCTTATGCGAAAGCACCAGCTCGGTGGTCGGGTGCACCGTGCCGGGGTCGTACCCGTGCATGCGCTCGACCTGCGGCGACCACTCCCAGCGTTCGTCGGTGAAATAGAACCGGAACCAGCCGACACGCTGGGGCTCGCCCCCCGCCAAAGCGTGCTCGACGGGCGTTTGCCCCTCGAGGTCGGTCAGCTCATCGGTCATGCTGTGCAGATTAACCCGGTTAACAACAGCGCGGCATCGAAGCAGATCCAGCCGTTCGTTAATCGGACCGATCCGCCGGCGGCGCCAGGCGTCGGGTCTGGCATGTCGGGGTCGGCGCCCTCGAACGTGATCGATGGTGGTCCACCGTTTGTTGCAGTGCGGGCGCCGCGCCGCTTGATTACGTTCGATTGGTGGACCTCAACACGGTCGAGGTGGTCGACGCGCCGACCAGCCGCGAGGAGCTGTGGCCGCTGGGCCCCGGCGATGCGCTGCTGGCGGGCGGCACGTGGTTGTTCTCCGAGCCGCAACCGCATCTGCGCAGGCTGGTAGACATCACCGGGTTGGGCTGGCGGCCGGTTGTGTTGGACGACAACGGTATCGAGCTGGCGGCCACGTGCACGATCGCGGAGGTGGCGCGGCTGTCTTCTACGTTGCCCGCGGACTGGGTGGCCGCGCCGCTGCTGCGCCGGTGCTGCACGGCGCTGCTGGCGTCATTCAAGATCTGGGGCAGCGCGACCATCGGCGGCAACATCTGCCTGTCGTTCCCGGCAGGCGCGATGATCTCGCTGGCCTCGGCGCTGGACGGGCGCGTGCGGGTGTGGCGCTCCGACGGCAGCGACTACGAGCTGCCAGTCGCCGCGTTCGTCACCGGCACGTCCACCAACGTGATGGCCGTCGGCGACGTGCTGCGGTCGGTGCACCTGCCCGCCGCCGCGATGCGGGCGCGCACCGCGTTCGGCAAGCTGGCGCCCTCGCCGCTGGGCCGCTCCGGTGTCGTGGTCATCGGCCGCCGCAACACGGCGGGCGACGGTGGCCGATTCGTGCTGTCGGTGACCGCTGCCACGGCGCGGCCGTTCGTGTTCGACTTTCCGTCGCTTCCCGACGGTGACGCGCTGCGTGCCGCACACGCCACGATTCCCGACGACGCGTGGACCCGTGACCCGCACGGCGATCCGGACTGGCGCCGAGCGATGACGTTGCTGCTGGCCGAGCAGATCCGCACGGAGCTGGCATGAGCATCATCGTCAACGGCGTTGTGGTGCACGGTGATCCGCGGCCGGGACAGTGCCTGCGCACATTTCTACGGGAACGCGGCCGGTTCGAGGTGAAGACGGGTTGCGACGCAGGCGATTGCGGCGCGTGTTCGGTGCTGGTCGACGGCGCAGCGGTGCACTCGTGCGTGTATCCCGCATTCCGGGCCGACGGGCGCAACGTGACGACGGTGGCGGGGCTCGGCACCGACGACGATCTGCACCCGATGCAGCGGCGGTTCGTCGAGGCGGCCGGGTTTCAGTGCGGGTTCTGCACGGCCGGAATGGTGACGACGGCGGCGGCGTTCACGACGGAGCAGCTGGCGGAGCCGCTGGAGCACCTGAAGGGCAGCCTGTGCCGCTGCACCGGTTATCGGGCGATCACCGACGCGCTGGAAGGCAAGGTCAACATCGAGAAGCCCGCCGGCGCCGGTCGGTCGGTCGGCGCTCCCGCCGGTGTCGCGGTGGTCACGGGCGCCGAGCAGTACACGATGGACTGTGCCCCCCACGGTCTGCTGCATCTGGCGGTGCTGTCCAGCCCGGTGCCGCATGCGCGCATCGTGTCGATCGACACCGCCGCCGCGGAAGCCATGCCCGGCGTGCATCTGGTGCTGACATATCGCGACAGCCCGCCAGTCGCGTTCTCCACCGGCCGCCACCAGAACCGCACCGACGACCCCGACGACACCTACGTACTCGACGACACGATCAGGTTCGTCGGCCAGCGGGTGGCCGCCGTCGTCGCCGACAGCCTCGCGACCGCCGAAAAGGCATGCCGGGTAATCGGTGTGGAGTACGAGGTGCTGCACGCGGTGTTCGATCCGGAACTGGCGCGCCGCCCGGGTGCGCCGCTGCTGCACGACGGAAAGGGCCCTGGCGCGCGCATCGCCGACGCGTCATGCAACGTCGTCGCCGAGCTGCACGGTGAGGTGGGCGATGTCGAGGCGGCGGTGGCGGCGGCACTGACCGCAGGCGGTCAGGTAGTGCGCGGACGGTGGACCACCCAGCGCGTCCAGCACACGCATCTGGAGACCCACGGGTGCACAGGTTGGCGAGACGACCAGGGCCGGTTGGTGATTCGGACTAGCTCACAGGTGCCGTTCTTGGTGCGCGACGAGTTGTGCCATGTCTTCGGGTTGAGCCGCGACGAGGTGCAGGTGTTCACCAAACGGGTGGGCGGCGGGTTCGGCGGCAAACAGGAGATGCTCGTCGAGGACCTGGTGGCGCTGGCCGTGCTGCGGCTCGGCCAGCCGGTGCGCTACGAGTTCAGCCGCTCGGACGAATTCACCATGGCGCCGTGCCGGCACCCCTACCGGGTGGATGTGACGGCGGCAGCCGGCGCGGATGGCGTGCTGACGGCGTTGGCGGTCGACGTGCTGATGGATGCGGGCGCGTACGGAAATCACAGCCCGGGCGTGATGTATCACGGCTGCAGCGAGTCGATGTCGGTGTACCGCTGTCCGAACAAGCGCGTCGACGCGCAGGCCGTCTACACCAACAACGTGCCGTCTGGGGCGTTCCGCGGATACGGGCTCGGCCAGGTGATGTTCGCAGTGGAGTCGGCGCTCGACGAGCTGGGGCGGCGGCTCGGGCTGGACTCGTTCGAGCTGCGTCGGCGCAATGTCGTGGTTCCGGGTGATGCGTTCGCGGATTGGCATGTGCTGCAAGATGATCTGATGTTCGGCAGCTATGGCCTTGACCAGTGCCTTGACCTGGCGCAGGCTGCGCTGGCGCGCGGCAACGGCGTGGCGGCGCCGGATGGCCCGCAGTGGCGGGTCGGGGATGGCATGGCCATCGCGATGATCGCGACCACTCCGCCGCACGGTCACATCGGTGAGGCGTCGGTCGCACTGCAGCCCGACGGGATGTACCGCCTGTCGGTCGGCACCGCGGAGTTCGGCAACGGCACGACCACCGTGCACGCGCAGCTGGCCGCGACGGAGCTGAACACCGCGACCGACCGGGTGTCCATTCGTCAATCGGACACGGACGCAACCGGTCACGACACCGGCGCGTTCGGCTCGACGGGCACGGTGGTGGCGGGGCGGGCCGTACTGGCCGCCTGCCGGGAACTGCGCGGCGCGATCGTGTCTGCGGCCGCCGCACTCACGGGCTTGCCACCGTCGTCGTGCACACTCGGCACGCACGGCGTGCATTGCGGCGATCGGTTCGTCGACTTCGCCGACCTGCCGGGGCCGCTTACCGGGCGCGGCCGTCACGACGGAACACCGCGGTCGGTGGCGTTCAACGTGCAGGCCTTCCGAGTCGCGGTCAACACCGACACCGGTCAGGTTCAGATCCTGCAGTCCATTCAGGCCGCCGACGCCGGGGTGGTGGTCAACCCTCAGCAGTGCCGCGGTCAGGTGGAAGGCGGTGTGGCGCAGGCGATCGGATCGGCACTCTACGAAGAGATGCACATCGGGCCGGACGGCACCGTGCTGACCCAGACACTGCGCAATTACCACATCCCACAGTTGGCCGATGTTCCGCAGACCGAGGTGTATTTTGCGGACACGTACGACGAGCTCGGCCCGCTCGGCGCCAAGTCGATGAGCGAATCGCCATACAACCCGGTGGCTCCCGCGCTCGCCAACGCCATCGCCCGCGCGTGCGGCGCGCGCATGCACGAGCTCCCAATGACACCCGCGCGCGTCTGGCGGGCAGTCAAGCGCGAGCTGGGCCCACACGCAAGCTAGGGAACGTAAAAGCCGCCCAAAAACTCGGCGTGTCGGGACATTTTGCGTCTGCTCGCGCGGTGGGTATCACCTACCATTCGGGCCGTGGTGCGCGTGAGGCTCTACGCGGTCGTGGCTGTGGTGTCGGGCATCGCCGCATATCTTCTCGGTGTCAGACCCATCTTGAGCCTGGTGATCGGCGTCGGCGCTGCCATCCTGCTTGCCGCCGCGCCCCGATTCCTGCACGGCGCCGTCGTCGGCCTCAGTACACCCGACGATGAAGCCGAGGAGATGTCGGGCACCGAATTCGAGGACTACGTCGCGCGAATCGCCCGGTCCTGCGGGTTACCGGTGATCATGACCTCGATCACCGGTGACTGGGGCGTCGACATCATCGTCGGCAAGCGGCCCAGTCGCCTTGCCATTCAATGCAAACGGCAGTCCCGCCCGGTCGGCACGAGTGCCATCCAGGAAGTTGTGGCGGGTGCGCCCATGCAGGATTGCACCAAGACCATGGTGGTCACCAACCACGAATTCACTCCCGCCGCACGCAAACTCGCGAAGTTGCACGGCTGCGAGCTCGTCGGTCGCTCCGAGTTGCCGCGGCTGCGGTCGACGCTCCGCCGCCTCACTGACCCTCTTGACCCGACCAGGGCCTAGCTACTTCGACCTGAAAAAGTCGGGGCTGTCGGCGACGCCTGAGCTGGGGGTGTCTGGACGAGAGGATGGCCTCAACCCCTTGGGCTAGATGGGATCGAGGCCATCGTGCTCAGAACTGTAAACGACCAGCCGACGTTGTGGGATTCGATTCTGCCGCCCGAGTTGTTGGTGGTGCCGGTCGAGTTGGGGCGGGTGGATGCGCTGCTGGATGATCCGATGTTCTTCGCGCCGTTCGCAGCGTAGGTGCCGCACCCGACCACGTTGATGGAGATCACCACCCGATGCGGGGATCACGCGGTCGCCGGGCTGAATGAGGCGCTGCTGGCCAAGGCGGCCGCGGCGATGGCCCGCACCGTGGCGCGGATCAAAGCTACCGGTGGGGCGAGGCGTACCCGGGCGCGGGACCGGCGGCGCTCGGCGGGTCGGCGGGCCCGCTCGATCGCCGCCAAGCTGCGGCTGCGCGGTGAGCAGCAACGCGATCAGGCCCAGGCCGCGGTTCGGCGGATCACCGGTGAGCTGGCCGGGATCGCCGAGTCGAGCATGCGCGAGGCCGCCGCGGTGCTACGCAACGCTAAACGCGCGCTGCGCGGCGTGAGCGGGTAACGCAAAGCCCAGCTGCAGCAGGCGATTAACCACCTGAACACGATCTTGGGACCCGCCGAACGCGTGGTGGCCCAGGCCCGCAACCGCGTGGCCGGCGTGATGGCCGAGTCAGTCAGCCGGTTGGTCAGCCTGCACGATGTCGAGGCCCGCCCGATCCGCAAAGGACGCCTGGGTAAGCCGGTCGAGTTCGGCTACAAAGCCCAGATCGTCGAGAACGTCGACGGGGTAATCCTCGACCACAGCGTCGAGATGGGAAACCCGCCAGACGCCGCGCAGCTGGCCCCGGCGTTCCAACGGATCACCGCCCGCACCGGACGGACGCCACCCGCGGTCACCGCCGACCGCGGCTACGGCAAGGCATCGGTAGAACGTGACCTACATGAGCTCGGCGTCGCTAGCGTGGCAATCCCGCGCAAGGGCAAACCAGGTGCCGCCCGCCGCGAGTTCGAGCACGGCGGGCCTTCCGCGCCAAGGTCAAATGGCGAACCGGATCCGAAGGCCGGATCAGCCACGTCAAACGAAGCTACGGCTGGAACCGCACCGAACTCACCGGCATCCACGGAGCCCGAACCTGGTGCGGGCACTGCGTATTCGCACACAACCTCGTCAAGATAGGCGCTCTCGCAGCGTGAAACCGGCACCACGGCGGAGGCAGCCACACCCGACTACCACCCCAGCCCGCAGCGGGCAACCACGCCGACTATTTCAGGTCGAAGTAGATAGCCGCCGGGCTTCAGAGACATCACAGACACCACCCGTGGAATGAATTCAGTGGCTCTGAGCGATGCACGCAGTGGGGCGTTTGTTTACGCATGCGCTCACAGGAGAGGAACTGAGAGATGACGATGAATCTGAAGAAACTGGTCGGCGCGGCCGCGATCGCCGGAGCGTTGGGGTTACCAGCCATTGGTGTGGGCGCAGGGGTCGCGAACGCCGCCACGCCGGCACCATGGATTCCCGGCCCAGTGCACACCGTGCAGACACCCGCTGACCTAGGCCCCACCCAGGCACAGCTGGTTGACTGGCACGGCGGAGGGCGCGGCGACTGCGACTGGGGCCGCTGTGATCGCCGCGGTGATCGGGGGGACGGGGGCGGCTGGGGTGACCGCGGCGGCTGGGGTGACCGCGGCGGTTGGGGTTGGCCCGGCGGTTGGGGCTGGCACTGGTAAGCCCCTGCTCGACAATGGCGAGGACGATCCCTAGCTACTTCGACCTGAAAAAGTCGGGCGTGGCTAGGCGTTCGGACGGGCTTTGAGCTGGGACAATGGCCTCGAACCCTTGGCGAGAAGGGATCGAGGCCATCGTGTTTCGTACTGTAAGCGATCAGGTGTCGCTGTGGGAGGCCGTGCTGCCTCCGGAATTGTTGAAGTTGCCCGACGAGCTTGCTCGGATCGACGCGCTGTTGGATGATCCGGTGTTCTTCGCCCCTTTCGAGCCGTTCTTCGATCCGCGGGTGGGGCGTCCGTCGACGCCGATGGAGACGTATTTGCGGTTGATGTTCCTGAAGTTCCGTTACCGGCTGGGGTACGAGTCGTTGTGCCGGGAAGTCGGCGATTCGATCACCTGGCGGCGCTTCTGCCGGATCCCGTTGGACGGGTTGGTGCCGCATCCGACCACGTTGATGAAGCTGACCACGCGGCGCGGTAGCGCGGCGGTCGAGGGGCTCAACGAGGCGCTACTGGTCAAGGCTGCCGAGGCCAAGGTGTTGCGCACCGGCCGGGTCCGCGCGGATACCACGGTGGTCCCGGCGAACGTGTCTTATCCGACGGATTCGGGGTTGTTGGCCAAAGCGATTCGTCGGATCGCGGTGACCGGGCAGCGGATCCATGCAGTCGGCGGCGCCGTGCGCACGAGGCTGCGGGATCGGTCGCGGGCGGCGGGCACACGCGCGCATTCGATCGCGGCCAAGCTGCGTTCCCGCGCCCAGTTGGGTCGTGACCAGGTCAAAGACGCTGTGCTGGCGATGACCGCAGAACTCGCCGACGTGGCCCAGGCCACAGTTCACGATGCGCACCGTCTGCTGGGCAACGCACGGTGGGCGCTGCGACGCGCCTGCCTCAGAGCAGCCGAGCAGGCCCAGGCCGGAGTGCATGACCCCGCCGCGGGGCGCCGACGCGGCCGGCTGGTCCGTCCGGGTTTGTCAGGTCGAAGTAGCTAAGTGCGTCGCGCACCGCGGCGACGGCGGCGTCGATCTCCTCGCGAGACACCGTCAGAGCGGGTCGGAACCGGACACTGTTGGATCCGCTGGCCAGCATGATGACTCGACGGTCCCACAGCAGGCGGATCAACTTGTCGCGCTGCTCGGTGCTCGGCAGGCTGAACGCGCACATCAGGCCACGGCCGCGGACGTCGAGCACCAGACCCGGATACTCCAACGCGAGACCCTCCAGCCCCTCGACCAGATAACGACCCGTCTTGGCGGCCCGCGCTATCAGGCCGTCGGACTCGATGATCTCGAGGATGCGCCGGGACCGCACCATGTCGACGAGGTTGCCGCCCCAGGTGGAGTTGATCCGAGAGCTGACCGCGAACACGTTGTCGACCACCTCGTCGACCCGGCGCCCAGCCATGATGCCGCACACCTGCGTCTTCTTGCCGAAGGCGACCACATCGGGCGTGGCGCCCAACTGCTGGTACGCCCAGGCGGTTCCGGTCAGTCCGCAGCCGGTCTGCACCTCGTCGAAGATGAGCAGCGCATCGAACTCGTCGCACAGCTCACGCATCGCGGCGAAGAACTGCGGCCGGAAGTGCCGGTCGCCACCCTCCCCCTGGATCGGCTCGCCGATGAAGCAGGCGATGTCATGCGGGTGCGCCTCGAACGCCGCACGGGCCTGGCGCAGCGAGTCGGATTCCAGTTCATCCATGTTCGCGCCCTGACGGATGTAGGGCGCGTCGATGCGCGGCCAGTCGAACTTCGGGAAGCGCGCGACCTTGTTGGGGTCGGTGTTGGTCAGCGAGAGCGTGTAACCGCTGCGGCCGTGGAAGGCGCCACGCATGTGCAGCACCTTGCTGCCGAGATTGGGATCGATGCCGCGCGCCTCGTTGAACCGGCTCTTCCAGTCAAACGCCACCTTCAATGCGTTTTCGACGGCCAGCGCTCCCCCGTCGACGAAGAAAAGCTGCGGCAGGGCCGGATCGCGAAGCACCCGGGCGAACGTGGCGACGAAGCGTGCCATCGGCACGCTGTACACGTCGGAGTTGCTTGGCTTGTTCACCGCGGCCTGCGCCAATTCCGCGCGGAAGTGCTCGTCGTCGGCCAGCGCCGGGTGGTTCATGCCCAGCGCGGACGACGCGAAGAACGTGAACATGTCGAGGAAGCGCTCACCGGTGCGGGCATCCACCAGATACGAGCCCGACGAGCGATCGATATCGAGCACGAAGTCCAGGCCGTCGGCCAGGATGCTGCGCGCCAATACGTCGCGCACGTCGGTGGGGCCAATGTCGCAGGCGGCCGTCGCCTCGGCGGATGTCAGGACAGCGGTCATGGGCCCATCTTAACAAATTATTTACGGACATCTACCGCTATGACCGTAACAATTACGGTATGAAGTCGCGTCCTGCGTAAAATGTTTGTAAGATGATGGTGCTTCGGGTTCGGACGTTCGCCGCGGTCCGTATCTGTTGCAGCAAATCTTCGAGCGCCCGCGGGGTCTCGACACGTACCAGCAGGATGTAGCTCTCCTCGCCGGCCACCGAGTGACACGACACGATGGCCGGTATGTGTTCGAGCCGGGCGGGTGCATCATCGGGTTGAGAGGGATCGAGAGGGGTGATGGCCACGAACGCCGACAGCATCTTCCCGACGGCTTCTGGGTTGATCCGCGCCGAATACCCGGTGACCACGCCCCGAGACTCCAGCCGGCGCACCCGCGACTGGACCGCCGATACGGACAGTCCGGCGGTCGCGGCCAGTTGGGCCAGTGTGGCCCGCCCGTCGGCGACCAGTTCACGCGCGAGGAGGCGATCGATCTCGTCGAGCTGTGCCTGCGCGTGCGGGTGTTCGTCGGATTCACCCATGGCCGCACTGTATCGGAGTCGGAGGGCCGGGCGATGAGCCGCTTGCGCGAAGAGCAGAGGGCAGCGATGAGCCGCTTGCGCGAAGAGCAGAGAGTCCCGAGCCATCGGGTCGAAACCTGCCAACTGCGCGCGAAATTCGCCGCGGCACTGTCACAGATGTATGGCGCCGAAGTGCCTGCCTACACCACCCTGGTGGAGGTCTGCGCCGAGGTGAACCGCGATTTCGGCGCCGTCGGACGCACCGCAGACAGGTTCGGCTCGCTCGACCGGGTGACCGCCGAACGCCACGGCGCCATCCGGGTCGGCAACGCGCGCGAACTCGCCGACGTCGCCGACCTGTTCGCCGCGTTCGGCATGTACCCGGTCGGCTTCTACGACCTGCGCGACGCGACGCCGCCTGTTCCGGTGGTGTCCACCGCGTTCCGGCCGATCGCCACAGACCAGCTGGCCCGCAACCCGTTCCGGGTGTTCACCTCCATGCTGGCGACGGCCGACGCCCGCTTCTTCCCCGCCGACCTTCGCCGCAGGGTCGAGCGATTCATCGCCGCGCGGCAGTTGTTCGACCCCGCGCTGATCACCGAGGCACGGCGTATCGCGGCGGACGGCGGCGCTGACGATGTGCGGGCCGAGCGTTTCGTGGCCGCCGCGGTGTCCGCGTTCGCGCTGTCTGAGGAGCCGATCGACCGCGCCTGGCACAAGGAGCTAACGCGGGTGTCGGCGGTGGCTGCGGATATTGCAGGGGTGAGCACCACGCACATCAACCACCTGACTCCGCGCGTGCTCGACATCGACGAGCTGTACCGGCGCATGACCGCCCGCAGCATCACCATGATCGACGGAATCCAGGGCCCACCCGCCTGGCACGGCCGCGATGTGTTGTTGCGGCAGACATCATTTCGTGCACTGGCCGAGCCGCGGCGTTTCCGCGATTCCGACGGCACGGTGTCCGACGGCACGCTGCGCGTGCGCTTCGGCGAGGTGGAGGCGCGCGGCGTCGCCTTGACCCCGCGGGGCCGCAAACGCTACGACGCCGCAATGGCCGCACCCGACCCGGCCGCCGTGTGGGCGGACTACTTCCCCGCCACCGACGAGGATATGGCCGCCAGCGGACTGGCCTACTACCACGGCGGAAACCCGGCCAAACCCGTTGTCTACGAAGACTTCCTGCCCACATCGGCGGCGGGTATCTTTCGGTCCAACCTCGATACCGACACGCAGGCGGCCGAGGCGGCCGACAATGCGGAGTACAGCATGCATTGGCTGGCCGGTCAGATCGGACGCCACATTCACGATCCCTACGAGCTCTACGAGAAAGCCGCAGCATCATGACCACCGTTCAGACATCCAAGCTTCCGACGGCCGAGGACCTGCGCAGCCAGGCCCGCGACGCGTTGAGCGCCGTCGGCTCGCCCGCATCGCTAGGCGAGCCGGGCGGCCACGGCCTGCAGGCCAGCACGCCCATCACCGGTGATGTGCTGTTCACCGTCGCCGAAACCACTCCCGAACAGGCCGACGCTGCCATAGCCGAAGCCGCGCGAGCATTTACGACGTGGCGCACCACCCCGGCACCCGTCCGGGGAGCCCTGGTGGCCCGCCTCGGCGAGCTGCTCGTCGAGCACAAGGCCGATCTCGCCACACTCGTCTCGATCGAGGCAGGCAAGATCACCACCGAGGCCCTCGGCGAGGTGCAGGAGATGATCGACATCTGCCAGTTTGCGGTCGGCCTGTCGCGGCAGCTGTACGGCAGGACAATCGCATCCGAACGCCCCGGGCACCGCCTGATGGAGACCTGGCACCCGCTCGGCGTCCTGGGTGTCATTACCGCGTTCAACTTCCCCGTCGCGGTCTGGTCGTGGAACACCGCGATCGCGCTGGTGTGCGGCGACACAGTGGTATGGAAGCCGTCGGAACTGACGCCGCTGACCGCGCTGGCATGCCAGGCACTGATCGAACGGGCCGCAAGCGATGTCGGCGCGCCACGCGAGGTCAGCCGGCTTGTCCAGGGCGGCCGCGAGGTCGGCGAGCGCCTGGTCGACGATCCTCGGGTGGCGCTGCTAAGCGCGACCGGGTCGGTGCGGATGGGTCAGCAGGTCGGTCCTCGGGTGGCCAAGCGGTTCGGCAAGGCACTGCTGGAACTCGGCGGCAACAACGCCGCGATCGTCACCCCATCGGCCGACCTCGACCTCGCCGTACGAGGGATCGTGTTCTCCGCGGCGGGCACCGCGGGCCAACGCTGCACCACACTGCGCAGGCTGATCGTGCATTCGTCGGTTGCCGACGAGCTGGTCGACCGCATCGTGAACGCCTACCGTCAGCTGCCGATCGGCGACCCGGCCGCCGAGGGCACGCTGGTCGGTCCACTCATTCACGAGACCGCCTATCGCGACATGGTCGGCGCGCTCGAGCAGGCCCGCGCCGACGGGGGTGAGGTGTTCGGCGGGGAGCGCCGGATGCTTGAAGGTGAGGCAAAAGACACGTCTTATTACGTCGCGCCCGCCGTGGTGCGGATGCCCTCGCAGACCGCGGTGGTGCACAACGAAACGTTCGCGCCGATCCTCTACGTGTTGACCTACGACGAGCTCGCCGATGCGATCGCGTTGAACAACGCGGTGCCGCAGGGTCTTTCGTCGTCGATCTTCACCCTCGACGTGCGGGAAGCGGAGGTTTTCATGGCGGCCGACGGTTCGGACTGCGGCATCGCCAACGTCAACATCGGCACGTCAGGCGCGGAGATCGGCGGCGCTTTCGGCGGCGAGAAGCAGACCGGTGGCGGCCGCGAGTCGGGCTCAGACTCGTGGAAGGCCTACATGCGCCGCGCCACCAACACCGTCAACTACTCCTCCGAGCTGCCGCTGGCGCAGGGCGTTCACTTCGGTTAGTCGAGTCGGCGCGCGGCACGCGATCACCCGGCCTGCAACGTCCGGACACCCGATGCTGGGGCGGCGGCATTACAACATCGACACAGTTTGTTCACCTCGACGTCACCCCGCGGTTCTGACGCAGGCGCGCAGTGGGTGATCAATTGGTGGATGCTCCAGCAACGCCTGCGAAAGTCGCGTACGGCCGCGCGGCCACGCCTGAAACTTGTGCTGTTGATCGCGGCCTCGACGCTAGTCGTGGACATGGTCACGAAGGTCATCGCCGTCGATGTGCTGGTCCCAGGACAGCGGGTGCCCCTGATCGGTGACCACGTGTCGTATGCGCTGACGCGCAACGCTGGCGCGGCGTTCTCCTGGGGAGTCGCCTACACGATCGAGCTGGCACTTGTGGTCGGCGTGGTCATCGCTGTGTTGGCTTGGCGCAGTAGACATGTGGTGTCACCAACGGTGGCGGTGGCCACCGGGCTGGTATTGGGAGGCGCGGCGGGCAACCTGGCCGATCGAGTATTTCGGGCGCCGCCACCCCTCCGCGGCGCGGTCGTCGACTTCCTCGCGATCGGTTGGGGGCCGATCGTCAACGCCGCCGACATCTGCGTCCTAGTCGGCGTGGCGATCCTGACCTGCCGGCAATTGGCCGACAGCCGCTAGACGCAGCTCGAGCTCCGACACTGTTATACATGTGTCAAAGTAAGATGGGGGCATGGCAGAGTCCAGACGGCGACTGTCCCCCGACGACCGACGCAACGAACTGCTGGCGTTGGGTGCGGAGGTGTTCGGCCAGCGACCGTATGACGAGGTACGCATCGACGAGATCGCCGAGCGTGCCGGGGTGTCGCGGGCGCTGATGTATCACTACTTCCCGGACAAGCGGGCGTTCTTCGCCGCGGTGGTGCGCGCCGAGGGTGAACGGCTCTTCGAGGCCACCAACGCCCCGCCCGACCCGGGGCAAAGGCTGTTCGACCAGTTGCGGGCGGGCGTGCTGGCCTACCTGCGCTACGACGAGGAGCACCCGCACGGCGCTTGGGCCGCATACATGGGCATGGGCCGCTCCGACCCGATTCTGCGCGGTATCGAGGACATCGACAACGACCGGCAGGCCAACCGCATCATCGTCCGGGTCACCGAGGCCGTCCGCGGCGAGATGGACTCCAAGGTCGAACGGGACCTGCGGATCACTATCTACGGGTGGCTGGCATTCACCTTCGAGATGTGCAGGCAGCGGCTGATGGACCCGTCGATCGACGGCGGCCGCGTCGCTGACGCCTGCGCGCACGCCCTGCTCGACGCCATCGGCCGAGTCCCCGGCATCCCTTCCGCCCTGAACGAAGCCGTCGGACCTGAGCATCGCTGACTTTGTCGGTGCGCATTGGCACCATGACTAGATGAGCTCCACCCCCGCCGACCCGCTTTCCCCGTTCAGCACGCTGACCCGCGAGTGGTTCACCGGCACCTTCGCGGCCCCGACCGCCGCACAGGCCGAGGCGTGGTCGGCCATCGCCGGCGGCGACAACACGCTGGTCATCGCGCCGACGGGGTCCGGTAAGACGCTGGCCGCCTTCCTGTGGGCGATTGACCGCCTTGCCTCATCGGAGCCAAGGCCCGCGACCGCGGGCACCCGGGTGCTCTACATATCGCCGCTGAAGGCGCTGGCCGTCGACGTCGAGCGCAACCTGCGCACACCGCTGACCGGCATCGGCCGCGTCGCCGAGCGCCGTGGCGTGCCCGCACCCGACATCAGCGTGGGAGTGCGGTCCGGCGACACGCCGCCCGCCCGGCGCCGTGAGCTGATCACCAGGCCGCCAGACATCCTGATCACCACGCCGGAGTCGTTGTTCTTAATGCTGACGTCGGCGGCGCGCGAGACGCTGGCCGAGGTGCAGACGGTCATCGTCGACGAGGTACACGCCGTCGCTGGCACCAAACGCGGCGCACACCTGGCCCTGTCGCTGGAGCGGCTCGATCAGCTGTTGGCAACACCGGCACAGCGCGTCGGGCTGTCGGCGACCGTGCGGCCGCCCGAGGAAGTCGCGCGCTTTCTGTCGGGGCAGGCGAGGACGACGATCGTCGCGCCGCCCGCGGCCAAGACGTTCGACCTGTCAGTACAGGTGCCGGTTCCGGACATGGCCAACCTGGAGAACAACACCATCTGGCCCGACGTCGAGGCACGCATCGTTGATCTGATCGAGGCGCACCGCAGCTCGATCGTGTTCGCCAACTCGCGGCGGCTGGCCGAGCGACTGACGTCGCGGCTCAACGAGATTCACGCGGAACGGTCTGGGATCGAACTGCCGGCCGGGCGTAACGCAGCGGTCGGCGGCGGCTCACCGGCGCAGCTGATGGCCAGCGGTCAGGCCTTCGGGGCCGAACCGCTGCTGGCCCGCGCTCATCACGGCTCGGTCAGCAAGGAGCAGCGCGCCCAGGTCGAGGACGACCTCAAGAGCGGACGCCTGCGCGCCGTCGTCGCAACGTCCAGCTTGGAGCTGGGCATCGACATGGGTGCGGTCGATCTGGTGATTCAGGTCGAGGCGCCGCCGTCGGTGGCCAGCGGCCTGCAGCGCATCGGCCGCGCCGGTCATCAGGTCGGCGAGATCTCGCAAGGTGTGCTGTTTCCCAAACACCGCACGGACCTGATCGGGTGCGCGGTGACGGTGCAGCGGATGCTGTCGGGCGAGATCGAAACCATGCATGTGCCGACGAACCCGCTGGACGTGTTGGCGCAGCACACGGTGGCGGCCTGCGCGCTGGAGCCGCTGGACGCCGACCACTGGTTCGACGCAGTGCGGCGCAGCGCGCCGTTCGCGACGCTGCCGCGCAGCGCATTTGAGGCGACGCTGGACCTGCTGTCCGGCAAGTACCCGTCGACCGAGTTCGCGGAGCTGCGGCCGCGGCTGGTGTATGACCGTGACGCAGGCACGCTGACGGCGCGCCCGGGTGCGCAGCGGCTGGCGGTGACCTCGGGCGGCGCGATTCCCGACCGCGGCCTGTTCACTGTCTACTTGGCGACGGATTCCGAAAAGCCTTCGCGGGTAGGTGAACTCGATGAGGAAATGGTCTACGAGTCCCGACCCGGCGACGTGATTTCACTGGGTGCGACCAGTTGGCGCATCACCGAGATCACCCACGACCGGGTGCTGGTCATTCCGGCGCCAGGGCAGCCGGCGCGACTGCCGTTCTGGAAGGGCGACAGCGTGGGCCGGCCAGCCGAATTGGGCGCCGCGGTCGGCGCGCTCACCGGCGAGTTGGCGCGGCTGGGCCGCGACGAGTTCGTCGATCGTTGCCGCGCGATGGGTTTCGACGAGTTCGCGTCCGACAACCTGTGGCAGCTGCTCGACGACCAGCGACAGGCCACCGGAACGGTGCCCAGCGACACGACGCTCGTGGTCGAACGGTTCCGCGACGAGCTCGGCGACTGGCGGGTGATCCTGCACTCCCCCTACGGGCTGCGGGTGCACGGACCGCTTGCGCTGGCGGTGTCACGACGGCTGAGGGAGCGCTACGGGATCGAGGAGAAGCCGACGGCCTCCGACGACGGCATCATCGTTCGGCTGCCCGACACCGAGGACACCGCTCCGGGGGCCGACCTGTTCGTGTTCGACGCCGACGAGATCGAACCCATCGTCACCGCCGAAGTGGGCGGCTCGGCGCTGTTCGCCTCGCGGTTCCGCGAATGCGCCGCCCGCGCACTGCTTCTGCCGCGCCGCCATCCGGGCAAGCGGTCGCCGTTGTGGCATCAGCGGCAACGCGCCGCGCAGCTGCTCGACGTCGCCCGCAAGTACCCGGATTTCCCGATCGTGCTGGAGGCGGTCCGCGAATGCCTTCAGGACGTCTACGACGTGCCCGCGCTCACCGAGCTGATGCACCGGGTAGCGCAGCGCCGGCTGCGCGTGGTCGAGGTGGAGACCGCAACCCCGTCGCCGTTCGCGGCGTCGCTGTTGTTCGGCTACGTCGGCGCATTCATGTACGAGGGCGACAGCCCGCTGGCCGAGCGGCGCGCTGCCGCATTGTCGCTGGACAGCGTGCTACTGGCCGAGCTGCTCGGCCGTGTCGAGCTGCGCGAGCTGCTCGATCCGCAAGTCATCGCGACCACCGCCCAGCAGCTGCAACACCTCAGCTCGGACCGGCTGGCCCGCGACGCCGAAGGCGTCGCCGATCTGCTGCGGGTACTGGGCCCGCTGACCGAGCAGGAGATCGCCGAGCGCTGCACGACGAAAGAGGTTGGCGGCTGGCTTGACGGCCTGCAGGCCGCCAAACGCGCGCTGACCGTGTCATTCGGGGGCCAAGCCTGGTGGGTCGCAGTCGAAGACATCGGCCTGCTACGTGACGGGGTCGGAGTCGCGGTGCCCGTCGGAGTGCCTGCGGCATTCACCCAATCGGTGGCCGACCCGCTCGGCGAGCTGCTTGGCCGGTACGCGCGCACGCACGGCCCGTTCACTACGCACGACACCGCTGCCCGCTTCGGCCTCGGCCTGCGAGTGACCGCCGATGTGCTGGGCCGGCTCGCCATCGATGGCCGGCTGATCCGAGGTGAGTTCACCGACTCGGCGTCTGCAGGATTGCCGGCTCCGGCCGGGGCTGGGGATCAGTGGTGTGACGCAGACGTTTTGAAGATCCTGCGTCGCCGGTCGCTGGCGGCGCTGCGGGCGCAGGTCGAGCCCGTCAGCACCGCCGCGTATGGCCGCTTCCTGCCGTCCTGGCAGCAGGTGGGATCGCACAATTTGGGAGTCGACGGCCTGGCTTCGGTGATCGATCAGTTGGCGGGAGTGCCCATCCCGGCCTCGGCGGTCGAGGCGCTGGTGTTCGGCCAGCGGGTGCGCGACTACCAGCCCGCGATGCTCGACGAGTTGCTCGCTGCGGGCGAGGTCACCTGGTCGGGGGTGGGCCAGATCGGCGGCGGCGACGGCTGGATCGCGTTTCATCCCGCCGAGTCGGCACCGTTGACGCTGGCCGTGCCGACGGAGATCGAGTTCACCGACACCCATCAAGCGATCATGGCCACGCTCGGCGGCGGAGGCGCCTTCTTTTTCCGCCAGCTCGCTGACGCCTTCTCCCTGCAGCTCGCCGACGGCGACACCGACCAGTTCAAACAAGCTCTGTGGGAACTGATTTGGGCCGGCTGGGTTACCGGCGACACGTTCGCCCCGGTGCGGGCGATCCTGGCGGGCACGCGTCGGTCGACTGGACGCCGCAGCGGCCCGGCCCACCGGCACCGGCAACGACCGCCGCGGTTGAGCCGCTATAGCGTCGCGCATGCGCAGGCCCGCAGCTCGGAGCCGACGGTCGCCGGCCGCTGGTCGGCGTTGCCCGCCCCCGAGCCCGAGTCGACCGTGCGCGCACATTTTCAGGCCGAGCTGTTGCTCAACCGCTACGGCGTGCTGACCAAGGGCGCGGTCGCGGCCGAAGAGGTACCGGGCGGCTTCGCGATGCTGTACAAGGTGCTGACCGCGTTCGAGGACGCCGGCCGGTGCCAGCGGGGTTACTTCGTCGAGTCGTTGGGCGGTGCCCAGTTCGCGGTTGCCTCGACCGTCGACCGACTGCGGTCCTACCTCGACGGTGTCGACCCGGAGCGCAGGGAGTACCACGCGGTCGTGCTCGCCGCGGCCGATCCCGCCAACCCGTACGGGGCCGCCCTGCCGTGGCCGTCGAGGAAGGTGGCTGACGAGGACGCGACGCACCGGCCGGGCCGCAAAGCGGGCGCCCTGGTGGCGGTGGTCGACGGTGCGCTGGCGTGGTTCCTCGAAAGGGGCGGGCGGTCGCTGCTGAGCTTCACCGACGACGCCGATGCTCATGCGGCGGCCGCGGTGGCGCTGATCGACCTCGTCGGCTCAGGGCGGATCGGTTCGCTGCTGGTCGAGAAAGTCAATGGCGTGCCGGTGCTGGAATCGGTCGCACAAGGCGAGCGCGCCGCGGTGCAGGACGCGCTGATCGGCGCCGGGTTTGCCCGCACGCCGCGAGGCCTGCGGCGCCGTTGACAGGGAACATCCGGCGCTCGGATATCGTTCGGTAGGCGCATGACTTCCCACATCACGACACCCTTCGGTGCCGAATCGACCGCCGCCGACGTCATCGCCGGAGTCGACCTGAACGGCAAGACCGCGATCGTCACCGGCGCATCCTCGGGCATCGGCGTGGAGACCGCTCGGGCGCTTGCCGGCGCAGGCGCGGCCGTTACGCTGGCGGTCCGCGACACCGCTGCAGGAGACCGCGTCGCCGCCGAGATCCGCGCGGGCACGGGCAACACGTCGGTCAGTGTCGGCGCTCTCGACCTGTCCGACCTGACAAGCGTCGCCGCATTCGTCCGGGCCTGGACCGGACCGCTGGACATCCTCGTCGCCAACGCCGGGGTGATGGCCATTCAAGAACTCACCATGTCGCCCAGCGGAAATGAAATGCAATTCGCCACAAACCATCTCGGCCACTTCGCGCTGGCAGTCGGTCTGCACGACGCGCTGGCCGATGCGGGATCGGCGCGGATCGTGTCGGTCAGCTCCAGCGGGCACCTGCGTTCGCCGGTGGTGTTCGACGACATCGACTTCGCGTTCCGCGACTACGACCCCTTCGGCGCCTACGGTCAGTCCAAGACCGCGAATGTGCTATTCGCCGTGGAGGCCACCCGCCGGTGGGCCGACCACGGCATCACGTCGAACGCGTTGATGCCAGGCGGAATCCTGACCCCTCTGCAGCGCCACCTGCCTCCGGACTACGGCAAGCAGGCCGAAGAGCGGTTCCGAAAGGCCGGCTCACGGTTGAAGACGGTCGAACAAGGCGCCGCGACGTCAGTTCTGCTGGCCGCCTCGCCGCTGCTCGACGGGATTGGCGGCCGGTACTTCGAAGACTGCAACGAGGCGCCGGTCGTGCTCCGCCGTTCCGAGACGACGATCGCCGGTGTCGCTCCGTATGCGCTCGACCCCGCCAATGCCGAACGGCTGTGGGAACTTTCCTCGAAGCTGATCGGATAACGCATGCCCGAGGGCGATACTGTCTGGCACACCGCCACCATTCTGCGCGACGCACTGACCGGAAGAGCCCTCACCCGCTGCGACATCCGGGTGCCGAAATACGCCACCGTCGACCTGACCGGGCAGGTCGTCGACGAGGTCATCAGCCGCGGCAAGCACCTGTTCATCCGCGTCGGCGATGCCAGCATCCACTCGCATCTGAAGATGGACGGCAGCTGGAAGGTCAACCCGGTCAGCAACCCGAGCCGGGCAGGCCATCGCATCCGGATCATCCTGGAGGCAGGCGATATTCAAGCCGCCGGTATCGACCTCGGCGTGCTCGAGGTCCTGGAGCGCGACCACGACATGGATGTCGTTGCCCATCTTGGACCCGACCTGCTCGGCATCGACTGGGATCCGCGCACCGCGGCGGCCAACCTGACCGCCGACCCGGACCGGGGGCTGGCTGAGGCGTTACTCGATCAACGCGTGATGGCCGGTGTCGGCAACGTGTACTGCAACGAACTGTGCTTCGTCACGGGACATCTGCCGACGGCGCCTGTCAGCGCCGTCAACGATCCGCTACGGATGGTTCAGCGAGCGCGGGACATGTTGTGGCTCAATCGGTCCCGGTGGAACCGAACGACAACCGGCGACACCCGCGGCGGCCGCGACCTGTGGGTCTACGGCCGCGACGGAAAGCCGTGTCGCCGCTGCGGCACCGCGATCAAGCGGGACGGCAGCGGCGACCGGGTCAGATACTGGTGCCCTAACTGCCAGCAGTAGCAGCGGAGCGCGACGGCAGCGCCAGTTTGACGATCTTGCGCACCACGGTGCCGAACTGGCGCGGAAGCGACCCGCTGTTGTACGGGACTGCGTAGCGCTTGCAGATCTCCCGTACCTCGGTCGCGATCTCGGCATGGCGGTGTGCCGGGATGTCCGGGAACAGATGGTGCTCGATCTGGAACGACAGGTTGCCGCTCAAGATGTGAAAGAGCTTGCCGCCGGTCAGGTTTGCCGAGCCGAGGACCTGACGGAAGTACCACTGGCCGCGGGTCTCGGCCTTGGTCTCCTCGATGGAGAACTCCTGGACGTCCTCGGGGAAGTGACCGCAGAAGATGATCATGTACGACCACACATTGCGAATGAGGTTGGCCGTCAGGTTGCCGGCGAACACCCACGGGGCGAACGGGCCGGACAGCAGCGGGAATGCCACGTAGTCCTTGAGCGTCTGCCGCTTGGTCTTACGCCAGATGCCGTTGAGGATCTCGCGCTTGTCGGCCAGCGTGATCTCGCCGGCGCGAATACGCTCCGTCTCCAGTTCGTGCAGTGCGACGCCGTACTGGAACAACACCATCAGCAGGAACGCGTATACCGGGTTGCCGAGGAAGTACGGGCGCCACCGCTGGTCCTCGCTCATCCGCAGGAGGCCGTAGCCGATGTCGCGGTCCATGCCAACGATGTTGGTGTAGGTGTGGTGCATGTAGTTGTGCGAATGCCGCCACTGGTCAGCCGGGCACGCGGTGTCCCATTCGAACGTCTTGCTCGACAACGCCGGGTCGCCCGTCCAGTCGTACTGGCCGTGCATGACGTTGTGGCCGATCTCCATGTTGTCGAGGATCTTCGACAAGCCCAGCATCGCCGTTCCGGCGAGCCAGAAGGGCGCGAAGATGCCGCCGAACAGCATCGCACGCCCGGTGACCTCTAAACCACGCTGCGCCTTGATGATCCGGCGGATGTACGTGGTGTCGCGTTCACCCAGGTCGGCGATCACGCGTTCCTTCAACCCGTCGAGTTCGCGGCCGAACGCGTCGGCTTGCTCGGGGGTCATCGTGACGGTTGTGCCGGCCACGGTTTTCGAGATGGACTTCTGCGGGGCCAAGGTGGTGACAGTCATGTCGAACTCCTTTCGATTACAGCGCGATGTCGACGTCGCCGACGGGCACGGACACGCAGATCTGCACGTCCTCCGCCTCAGTGCTCGACATCGCGCCGGTGGTTAGGTTTTTCACCACGCCGCTGGTTTTGCGGAGGGTGCAGGTGTGACAGATGCCCATCCGGCATCCGCTTTCCGGCTTGAGGCCTGCGGCCTCGGCCTGCTCGAGCAGCGAGCGGCCATCGTCAGTGACGGCAACGCCGCTGTCGGCGAAGGCAATGCGTCCGCCCGACGGTTCGGACGGCACTTCGAAGACCGGCGGCACGAAGCTCTCCCAGTTCGCATCCGCGCAGTGCTTGCGCACCGCCTCGACGAGTGCGGGCGGGCCGCACACATACACCGCGTCTGGGGAGGGCATGGCGGTGGCGAGGTGATCCGCACCGAAGTAACCGTCCAGGTCGCCCTCCTCGGGTGAACGGGTGTAACTGTGCAGCACCCGCACACCGGCCATGGCGGCGAGTTCATCGCGGTAGCAGGCTTCCTGTCCGCTGCGCGCGTAGTGGATGAAGGCGATCTCGCGGTCGGACCCCTCGGCACGCATCGTCCGCAGCATCGACATCACCGGGGTGATGCCGCTGCCGCCGGACACGAACAGGATCCGACCCGGCCGGACGTCCGGCAGGACGAAGTCGCCGCCGACCGAGTCGAGGCCGACCACCATGCCGGGCCGCGCGTGCTCGTAGAGGTAGTTGGAGACCAGGCCGCCATCGTGGCGGCCCACGGTCAGTTCGATGTGCGGGGCGCCCTCGGCGCTGGCAGGTGAGTAGGGCCGGGTGCGCCGGCGGCCGTCGATCTCGACGGTGAGATTGATGTGCTGGCCGGCGCGAAAGCCGGCGAATGCCCGGTTGGGCTCCAGGATCAGTGTGGCGCTGCGAGGGGTCTGCCGGCGCACCGCGATCACCTTCGCGCGGGCGTCGGCCAGCGTCCAGGTTGGGGTGACGAGTTCGGTGTAGCGGTCGACGCCGTGTGGCCCCGTAAGGAGGTCCACCAGCGGCGACGCCAACACCCGCTTCGTCAAAGTTTGAGTGAACATATGTACACCGTGCGTCACGTATCTGCGGGATGTCAATCGATCAGAGCAGGTTGTGGTAGGTTTCACAAAGTGAACGACCGTACGCCGAGTTCACGGCAACACCGCACGTCGGCGCGTTCGAGCCGCTCCGGCTCGTCGCGGTCCCGCGACACGCTGTCCCGTGAGGAGCGCAAGGAGGCCACCCGGCGGGCCATCGTCGCGGCGGCGCTGAAGCTGCTCGAGGATCGCAGCTTCGCGGCGCTGAGCCTGCGCGAGGTCACGCGCGAGGCGGGCATCGTGCCCGCGGCCTTTTATCGCCACTTCGAGTCGATGGAGGCACTCGGCCTGGTGCTCATCGACGAGTCCTTCCGCGCGCTCCGCGACATGTTGCGTAGCGCGCGCGCCGGCAAGCTCGATCCCAACCGCGTCATCGAGTCGTCGGTCGACATTCTCGTCGGCGGCGTCAACGAGCGCCGTGAACACTGGCGCTTCATCGGGCGTGAGCGCTCCAGCGGCGTGACGGTGTTGCGCTATGCAATCCGCACCGAAATCCGGTTGATCACTTCGGAGCTGGCGATCGACCTGGCACGGTTTCCCGGGCTGAACACCTGGAGCAGTGAGGACCTCAATATCCTGGCCAGCCTGTTCGTGAACTCCATGATCGTGATCGCCGAGGCCATCGAGGACGCCAACGATGCGGCGGCGATCGACGAGATCAAGCGCACGGCGGTCAAGCAGCTGCGGATGATCGCCGTCGGCGTCAGCGGGTGGCGCAGCGCAGGTTAGCGTGTCGCACATGCCGCATCTCCAATTGACCTACCCGCGACCCGACATCGCCGTGATGACACTGAACCGGCCGGACAAACTCAACGCGCTGAACTACGAGCTCGTCGAGGAGCTGCACGCCGCCCTCGACGGAATCGGCGCCAACAACGACAGCCGGGTCGTGGTACTCACCGGGGCCGGGCGGGGTTTCTGCTCAGGTCTGGACCTGACCGATCCGAATCCGGCGCAGGCGGGTGGCGGCACGGAGTTCCCGCGGTCAGGCATGCGCTGGCAGGAGCGCATCGCGAACCTCACTGCCCGGATACATCGGCTAAGGCAACCGGTGATCGCGGCGGTCAACGGTCCCGCCTACGGCGGAGGCTTCGGCATCGCGCTGGCCTGCGATATCCGGGTCGCCTCCGAGTCGGCGCGCTTCTGCACGCAGTTCATCAAGCTCGGCCTCGGCGGCTGCGACATCGGGGTCAGCTACACGCTGCCGCGCATCGTCGGCGCCGGCCCGGCGTTCGACCTGATCCTGACCGCGCGAGTGGTCGACGCCGACGAGGCGCTGCGGTTGGGCATCGTCTCGCGGTTGTCAGGCTCGGTGCTCGACGACGCGCTCGAGATTGCCGAAATGCTGTGCGGATACGGCAAATTCGGACTCGAGTCGACCAAACAGGTGTTGTGGGCGAACCTCGAGGCGTCCAGCCTTGAGGCGGCGCTGCACGTGGAGAACCGTAGTCAGATCCTGGCGTCGACCAGCGGGGAGATGCTCGAGGCGGCTAACGCGGCGTTCCACCGCCGTCAGCGATGACGACCTGCCCGGTGATGTAGCTGCCGGCGTCCGACGCCAACAGCAATGCGGCGCCGACCATTTCGTCGGACGAGGCCAGCCGCTTCATCAGCGTCAAGCCGACCATGTAGTCGATCGCCTCTTGCGGGTTGCTGCGCATCATGTCGGTGTCGACGGGTCCTGGCGCGAGCGCGTTGACCCGGATGCCCAGTGGCGCGAACTCGGCGGCCATCGACCGGGTGACCGACATCAGCGCGGCCTTACCAGAGGCGTAGATCGACAGCGCCGGAGCGAAGCTGAACGCGCCGACCGACACCATGTTCAACACCGCGGCCGCCGCGCTCTTCTTCAGATACGGCAGCGCATGCTGGACCAGAAACACCGGGCCGCGCAGGTTCACCTCGTACGACTTCGCCCACGCTTCGGGTGTCGTCTGCCCCAGCGGCTGCGCGAGCGCGTTGGCGGCGTTGTTGACCACGACGTCGATGCCGCCGAACTCGTCGACGGTCCGCTGCACCAGGGCACCGAGATCGTCGACGTTGCCGCTGTGCGTGGGCACGCCGATTGCTGCTCCGCCGAGTCCGCGCAGATGCTCGGCGGCCTGCTCGCAGGCGTCGGGTTTGCGGCTGGCCACCACCATGTTCGCGCCGGCCAGCACGAAGCCTTCTGCCAGTGCGAGGCCGATGCCTCTGGTGCCGCCCGTGACGATGACGGTGCGGCCGGTCATGTCGAACAGACGGTCAAATGATGGGCGATCCACGCGGTCAGTAGAACAGATCGGGATTAGCCGCCACGTACTGCATAACGGTCTGCGCGGGCTGGCCGGTGATCCGCTCGACGTCGTCGGTGGCCCGGTTATAACGATCTTCGCGATGCAGCCGCGCCATGGTGGCGATGTGCTGCTGGACGTGCTCCGGCAGGCCGATCGGTGCCAGCACCTCGCGCTGCCATTCGTCGTAGGGGACGTCTTCGCCGGCAACCGCCCGTCCCAGCGCGCGGCCGTACTGCGCAGCGAGGCCGTCGACGTCGAGCACTTGCGGGCCGGTCAGTTCGTAGACGTCGCCGATACGGTCGGCGGGGTCATGCAGGAGGGCGGCGACGACGCGCGCCACGTCGGCGGCGGCGATCGGCGAGGTGCGGCCAGTTCCGAACGGCAGCGCGAGCACACCGCGGTCCCGGATGGCGGGCGCCGCAAGTACCGTGAACAACGGATTGTCGAGGAAAGCCGTTGGGCGAACATGGATTACCGGCAGGCCCGACCAATTGAGCACATGCTCGGCCAACCAGTGCAGCCTTTGATGGTGGGACTCATCGGTGCTCGTCAACGTCATCTGCGTCACGGTCATCTGAGACATGTTGACGATCACGTCGAGCTGGCCGCGCTCGAGGCAAACAGCGCACACCTCCGCCGTGGCCCGCAGGTAGTCGGGTGAGACGCTCATGTTGAAGAACATGCGACGCGCGCCGTCCACCGCGTCAACGATGTCGCCGGCCCGGGTCAGGTCGCCGACCACCACCTGGGCCCCAAGGACCCGCAGTTGTTCGGCACGTTCGTCGTCGCGGTGCACCATCGCCCGGACCTGTTCGCCGGATTCGAGCAGCAGCTCCACTACCCGGCGGCTGACGCTGCCGACTCCTCCGCCGGCACCGGTGATCAGATACATGGCTCAGTCGGCCATGGTCCAGATGGACGTGGCAATCAGGTCGCCGCGGTCCAGTCCCGCCGCACGGTACTCGTGCACCTTGAGGTACTCGTCGTTGGACACCATATCGAGGAACGCCGCAGGCGACGGGTACTCGACGACGATAATGGCATCCCACCAAGGCTTCTCGCCTTCACCGATGACGACACCCGGTGCGCCGCCGACGTAGCGGACAGCCCCGCCCACTCGTTGAAGGTGCGGGGCGACCTCCTTGGTGTAGCGCAGATAGTTTTCCCGGCCTCCCTCGGCCCGAAACTGCAGCAGGTTGATCATCACGACTGGCGCGTCTGCAGGCCGCGCCGCCAGGGCTTCTAACTGCTCGGGCGTGGGTTCCAGCGACGAACTCATGGCTGCACGCGGCCGCTGACGTCGACGCGCGCGCCGGCCACGGAACCGCACACAGTGGCCTTCGCCGCAGGCGCGGCCGCAAGCATGGGGGTTTCACCGCATAAAAGACCCGCGGCACACGCCGCCGTCCGCGAAAAGACCTTCACCACATCCCGCTCCTTACGTCTCAGTTGCCGTCACCTCGATTGTGGCCGCAAGCGCCCCTTCGGCGCGGCTGAACGCGCTCAATGCGAACCGGATCACCGCGGCGCACGAGCTGAGATTCCGCGACACCCCGCATGGATTTCACCGGCTAGCGCCATAGTCGGTCGAGCGACGTCATTGGTCCAGTCTTCGTCCACTGACGAACCGGCGTTGACACCCTCGGATCGGGTCGTCGAACTCGATGCTATGGCCCAGCAGTTGAAGCGGCCGCGAGAAGTCGTCAGGCGCGACATCAATCACGTTCGGGTACAGCGGATCCCCATGGATCGGCAGGCCAAGCGATGCCATGTGCACACGCAGCTGGTGAGTTTGTCCGGTACGCGGGGTGAGCCGGTAGAGGCCGTCTGCGACGTGCTCAACTAGCGTTTCGGCGTTGGGCTCGCCCGATTCCTCAATCGCCTGTAACTGCCCACGCCGCTTGACAATCCGACTACGGATCATCGCAGGCAACGCCACCTCGGGATCGACGGCCGCCCGTGCCAGATACGTCTTGCGCACCAACCCCTTGGCGAACAGCGTCTGATACGCGCCCCGCAGTTCGCGGCGCGTCGTGAACAACAACACGCCCGCGGTCAGCCGGTCCAGTCGGTGCGCGGGCGAGAGCTCAGGCAGGTCGAGTTCTCGGCGCAGCCGCACGAGCGCAGTCTGTGCGACGTGTCTGCCTCGCGGCATGGTCGCCAGGAAATGCGGCTTGTCGACAACGACGATGTCGTCGTCGCGGTACAGGACCGGAACGTCGAACGGTACCGGCACCTCCTCGCGCAGTTCCCGATAGAAGTAGACGTGCGCCCCGGCCGGCAGCACGGTGGTTTCGGTGACCACCGCACCGTCGGGCAAGACCACCTCTCCCGCAAGCACTTTCGCCGCAGCTTCGGCACCCCACCGGGCGCGAAACTCGTCGAACACCACCCCGCCCTGCAGCCGCACCCGCGCCGGGCCCAGCCCGTCGCGCACCGGAAGCGGTGCGACACGCCTCAATTGAGGGGCACCGGCTCGAGGATCTCGGCTCGCGCCTCGGGTGCGGCAGCACGCAGCGCGTCGGCTGACTCGTCGTCGGGCTGGGCCTGTGACATCACCTCGGCCTCGACCCGCGCAATGTAGGTCGCCACTTCTCGGTCGACGTCCTCGGCGCTCCATCCCAGCACGGGGGCCACGACCTCGGCCACTTCGCGCGCGCAATCCATACCGCGGTGCGGATACTCGATCGAGATTCGCATCCGCCGGGCCAGGATGTCCTCCAGGTGCAGCGCACCCTCGGCCGCGGCGGCGTACCACGCCTCCACCTTCAGATAGACCGGCGCTTCGGTGATCGGTGTCAGCAGCTCGGGCCGGCCCTCGGCCACCGCGAGCACCTCGCCGATCAGCGAACCGTACCTGTCCAGCAGGTGGCGAACGCGATACGGGTGAAGACCGTAATGCGCACCGACGCTTTCGGTTTGGTTGATCAGCGCGAAGTAGCCGTCGGCGCCCATCAATGGCACCTTCTCGGTGATCGACGGCGCCACCCGGGCCGGGATGTACTCGGCGGCGGCGTCGATGGCATCGGCGCCCATCACCCGGTAGGTGGTGTACTTGCCACCGGCGATGGCCACCAGGCCCGGCGCGGGCACCGCGACGGCGTGCTCGCGGGACAGCTTGGACGTTTCCTCGCTCTCCCCCGCAAGCAGCGGGCGCAGCCCCGCATACACACCGTCGATGTCGTCGTGGGTCAATGGCGTGGCCAGCACGGTGTTGACATGGCCGAGGATGTAATCGATGTCGGCCTTAGTGGCCGCAGGGTGGGCCAGGTCGAGGTTCCAGTCCGTGTCCGTCGTTCCGATGATCCAGTGGGTGCCCCACGGGATGACGAACAGCACCGACTTCTCGGTGCGCAGGATGATCGCGACCTCGCTGACGATCCTGTCGCGGGGCACCACGACGTGCACCCCCTTGGAGGCCCGCACCCGGAACCGCCCGCGCTCCTTGGACAGCGCCTGGATCTCGTCGGTCCACACCCCGGTGGCGTTGACCACCACGTGACCGCGCACTTCGGTGATCGCGCCGTCCTCCGAATCGCGGATCGTCACCCCGGTCACTCGGTCACCCTCGCGCAGCAGCGCCACCACCTGGCTCGACGACCGCACCACCGCGCCGTATTGGGCCGCGGTGCGCACCACCGTCATCGTGTGCCGGGCGTCATCGACGACCGTGTCGTAGTACCGAATCCCGCCGATCAGTGAACTCCGCTTGAGCCCAGGCGACAGCCGCAACGCGCCCGCGCGAGTCAAATGCTTTTGCGCCGGAACCGATTTCGCGCCACCCAGCTGGTCATACAGCAGGATGCCCGCGGCCACATACGGCCGCTCCCACCACCGATTGGTCAGTGGGAACAGAAACGGCAGCGGCTTGACCAGATGTGGCGCCAGCGTAGTGAGCGATAACTCCCGTTCGTGCAGCGCCTCGCGGACCAACCCCAACTCCAGCTGCTCGAGGTAACGCAGCCCGCCGTGGAACATCTTCGACGACCGGCTGGAGGTCCCGGAGGCGAAGTCGCGGGCCTCGACCAGCGCGACCCTCAGCCCCCGGGTCGCGGCGTCAAGGGCAGCTCCGGCCCCGACCACGCCTCCACCGATGACGACGACGTCGAACTGCTCGCTGCCGAGCCGCTCCCAGGCCTGTTCCCGCTGTTTGGGGCCAAGGAAGGTCTGCCCCTTGCCCGGTGCTGGGTTCGGGTCAATCACTTCGAATGGACTCCTTGTTACTCGCCGGTACGTTTTGCCGGTTCCAGGTTACGTGGGGTCAGTCCAAATCGTCGTGTGCCATCAAGCGTCGCGCCGCCTCGGTGATCGAACCCGACAGCGACGGGTAGACCGAAAAGGTCTGCGCGAGGTCCCCGACCGTGTTGCCGTTCTGCACCGCCAGCGCGATCGGCAGGATCAGCTCGGAGGCGATCGGGGCCACCACCACGCCGCCGATCACCACGCCGGTGGCGGGGCGGCAGAAGATCTTCACGAAGCCGAGGCGCAGGCTGGACATCTTGGCGCGGGCGTTGGTGCTCAGCGGCAGCGTGATCGCCCGCGCAGGCACCGAACCGTCGTCGATCTTGGCCTGCGGCACCCCCACCGCGGCGATCTCGGGCCTGGTGAACACCGCGGCGGCGACGGTGCGCAGCCGGATGGGACTGAGCCCCTCGCCAAGCGCGTGATAGATCGCGATGCGGCCCTGCATCGCGGCAACGGAGGCGAGCAGCATCAACCCGGTGCAGTCGCCGGCCGCATAGATTCCGGGCACCGACGTGCGGGACACCCGGTCGACGGCGAGGTAGTTGCCTGGCCCGAGTTCAATCCCGACGCGCTCAATGCCAAGGCCGGTGGTGTTGGGCACCGAGCCGACGGTCATCAGCGCGTGGCTGCCCTCGACGGTGCGGCCGTCCGTCATCTTGACGAGCACGCCGTCGCCCGTCCGGGTGACCGACTCTGCTCGGGCGTTCTTGACCAGCGTCACACCGCGTTCGGCCAGCGCGTCTTCGAGCACCGCTGCGGCGTCGGAGTCCTCATGCGGCAGGATCTGATCGCGGCTGGCGACCACCGTCACCGCGACGCCGAGTTCCGTGTAGGCGTTGACGAATTCGGCACCGGTGACGCCGGAGCCGACGACGATGAGATGCTCGGGCAGCTTGTCGAGGTCATAGAGCTGGCGCCAGTTCAGGATGCGTTCGCCGTCGGGCTCGGCGTTGGGCAGCACCCGCGGGCTGGCGCCGGTGGCGATCAGCACGACGTCGGCCGTGAGCTTGCTGACCGTGCCGTCGTATGCGGTGACCTTGACCGTGTGCGCGGCCATGCCGGGCACGTCATCGACCAGCTCGGCGCGGCCTGCGATCAGCGTCACGCCCTCGCTCTGCAGCCGAGCCGCGATATCGGCCGATTGCGCGGCCGCCAGTCTCTTGACGCGGTTGTTGATCGTCGGGAGTTCGATCTTGGCGTCCTCGAACTCCAGGGCATACCCGAGATTGGGTGCGCGGCGCAGCTCGGTGCGCACGCCGGTGGACGCGATGAACGTCTTGGACGGCACGCAGTCCCACAGCACGCAGGCGCCGCCGATGCCGTCACAGTCGACGACGGTGACGTCGGCGACCTCGAGGCCGCGGGCCGCGGCGACCAGTGCCGCCTCATAGCCGGCGGGCCCGCCGCCGATGATCACGATGCGGGTTGCCACGGCCCTAACGCTAGCCAAGCGTGCCGTTGATCGCCCAGCCAGTGAGCGAAGCTCTAGGCTTTCCCCCGTGCCGATCTACGCCGCCTACGGATCGAACATGCATCCGGAGCAGATGCTGCAGCGGGCTCCCCATTCACCGATGGCGGGAACCGGGTGGCTGCACGGCTGGCGGCTGACGTTCGGCGGCGAGGACATCGGTTGGGACGGCGCGCTGGCCACCGTCGTCGAGGATCCGGCGTCACGGGTCTTCGTCGTGCTCTACGACATGACCAAGGAAGATGAGAAGAACCTCGACCGGTGGGAAGGTTCAGAGCTGGGCATCCACAAGAAGATCCGATGTCGGGTGGACCGCACGTCGTCAGACACCACCACCGACCCGGTGCTGGCCTGGCTGTATGTCGTGGACGCGTGGGAGGGCGGCATACCGTCGGCGCGTTACCTCGGCGTGATGGCCGATGCCGCCGAAATCGCAGGCGCCCCAGCAGAATACGTCCACGATCTGCGCACCCGCCCAGCGCGCAACATCGGCCCTGGCACCTAGATTTACTTCGTTGACTCTGCGCGCATGGCGAAATCGCCCGCGAGAAGACCGCACCCTCAGCGCAGAATCAACCGTTAGAAGGCGGCGGCTTGGTCGACGATGTTGACCAGCACCCGAACGCCCACCGCCAGCGAGCGCTCGTCGAGGTCGAACGTCGGCTGATGCAGGTCGAGTTGCTGGCCGCGGCCCGTCCACACGCCCAGCCGTGCCATCGCGCCGGGAACCTCCTCGAGATACCACGAGAAGTCCTCGCCGCCGCCGGACTGGCGGGTGTCGCAGAGCACATCGGGGCCGACCGCCTCGATCGCGTGGGTGAGAATGCGCGTCGAGATCTCCTCGTTGACCACCGGCGGCACACCGCGGCGGTACTGCAGGCTGTGTTCGATACCCAGCGGTTGCAGCAACGACGAAATGATCTCGCGCACAATCGATTCCAGCGAATCCCAGGTGTCGCGGCTGGCGGTGCGGATGGTGCCGGCCAGCGTGCCCGTCTGCGGGATCGCATTGGCGGCCACACCCGCATTCACCGCACCCCACACCATCACCGTGCTGTTTCGCGGGTCGATGCGGCGCGACAGCACACCGGGTACCCCTGTGATCAGCGTGCCGAGCCCGTACACCAGGTCACCGGTCAGGTGCGGGCGTGACGTGTGCCCGCCGTGCGACTGCAGCGTGACCTCGAGCTGATCGGCGGCCGACGTGATCGGCCCGGGCCGCAGCGCGACCTTGCCGACCGCCAGTCGCGGGTCGCAGTGCAGCGCGAAGATGCGCGACACGCCCGTCAGCGCGCCCGCCGTGATCGCGTCGATCGCGCCACCGGGCATCAGCTCCTCGGCGGCCTGGAAGATCAGCCGCACCCCGACCGGCAGTTCGGGCACCGACGCCAGCGCCAGCGCCGCGCCAAGCAGGATCGCGGTGTGCGCGTCGTGACCGCAGGCGTGTGTGACGTTGGGCACCACCGACGCGTAGGGCGCGCCGGTGCGCTCGGCCATCGGCAGCGCGTCCATGTCGGCCCGCAGCGCGATCCGCGGCCCGTGCTCCGGGCCGAAATCGCAGGTCAGCCCCGTCCCGCCGGGAAGCACCTTCGGGTTAAGGCCCGCGTCGGCCAACTGGGAGGCGACGAACTGGGTGGTTGCGAACTCCTGTCGCCCCAGCTCGGGGTGTGCGTGGATGTGCCTGCGCCACGCGACGAGGTCGTCGTAGTGGGCGTCCAACCACAGCCCGGCGGCGTCGACGATGCTCATGCGCGATCCGCCTGCGCTACTGGCTCGCCGCTCACGACGCCCGCCTCGCGCGAAGCTCCAACACCCGGTCCCGCTCGGCCGGCGTCTCGGCCAGCCTGACGACCGTGCGGGCCAGCATGACCGCGCCCTCGACGACCGCCTTGTCGGCGCTTGGCCCGGCCGCAGCGACGGTGAACGCCGGCTGGTGGATGGACGCGCCGTCGGCCTCGATCCCTACGATTGGGTGGATGCCCGGCATCACCTGCGTGACGTTGCCCATGTCGGTGCTGCCCAGCGGCAGCGTGGCCTCGACGTCCTCGGCCACCGGGCTGCGGCCCAGCCGGACCATCTCGCTGCGAAAGACGGAGGCCAGCCACCGGTCCGGCGTCAACTCCGCATAGGCGGGCGCGGTCTCGGTCACTGTGTGCGTGCAGCCGGTGGCCACCGATCCCGCGGCAAAGCAGCCGGCCATCCTGTCCTCGAGCTGGTGCAGCGACTCGGAGTTGACGGCGCGCATCGTGTAGCGCAGCTCGGCCCGGCCGGGAATGACATTGGTGGCCTGCCCGCCGTCGGTGACGATGCCGTGCACCATCTGCCCCGGCGCCAGGTGCTGGCGCAGCAGCCCGATCCCCACCTGCGCGACGGTGACCGCGTCGGCGGCGTTGACGCCGAGATAGGGCGCGACGGCGGCGTGCGATTCGCGGCCCGCGTAGCGAACCGTCGCCTCCGACAGCGCCAGCGACCGGGCGGCGGCGATATCCAGCGGCCCGGGATGCAACATCACCGTGGCCGCAACGTCGTCGAACGTTCCGGCCTTGAGCAGCAACGCTTTTCCGCCGCCGGCCTCCTCGGCAGGCGTGCCGAGCAGCACTACCGTCAGACCCAGTTCGTCGGCCACCGCTGCCAATGCCAGCGCCGTGCCGACGGCCGAGGCGGCGATGATGTTGTGGCCGCAGGCATGTCCGATGTCGGGCAATGCGTCGTACTCCGCGCAGATGCCGACGACCAGCGGGCCGCTGCCGTAGGCGGCGCGGAACGCGGTGTCAAGACCGCCGGGTGCCGCGGTGATCTCGAACCCGAACTCGGCGACCAGTGCTTGCGTCTTGGCGCAGCTGCGGTGTTCGGCGAACGCGAGTTCCGGCTCGGCGTGAATCGAGTGCGACAGCTCCACCAGATCGCCACGGCGTCGGTTGACGGCGTCTTCGACGCTTATCGACGCGGTGGCGGTGGGCATCTTCGCAGTATCTCACTGTCAACCGGAGATCCCGGTGCCAGCTAAGCTCGCCGACTGTGACCGATCCGGATGCGCTGGCCGCAGCGGCGGCGGTCGCCATCCGCGATCGCACCGGCGTCGACGTGCACGACATCGCCGTCGTCCTCGGTTCGGGCTGGGCGCCGGCCGTGGCCCAGCTGGGCGATCCGGTGGCCGTGGTGCCGATGGCCGAGTTGCCCGGATTCACCCCGCCAACTGCCGCCGGGCATGGCGGTCAGGTGTTGTCGCTGCACGTCGGCGACCACCGGGTGCTGGTGTTCGTCGGCCGGATCCACGCCTACGAGGGACACGGGCTGCGTCACGTCGTGCACCCGGTGCGCGCGGCGTGTGCAGCGGGTGCACGCAGCGTGGTGCTGACCAACGCCGCGGGCGGCCTGCGCGACGACTACGCCGTCGGCCAGCCGGTGCTGATCAGCGACCACCTCAACCTCACGGCGCGCTCGCCGCTGGTCGGCCCGCAATTCGTCGACCTGACCGACGCGTACTCACCGCGGCTGCGGACGCTCGCCCGCGAAATCGATCCGTCGCTGGCCCAGGGCGTCTACGCCGGGCTGCCGGGGCCGCACTACGAGACGCCGGCCGAGATCCGCATGCTGCGCACGCTGGGCGCGGACCTGGTCGGCATGTCCACCGCGCTCGAGGCGATCGCCGCCCGGGCGGCGGGCA
>JAOPVX010000051.1 GCA_025965975.1 Mycobacterium sp.
CCCCGCATATAAAGGTGATCGGGTTGGCGAAGTTGTTTATCGCCAGCGCACCGGAGAGCGCGGACTGTGCCGGCTGGTAGATGTTGATGAAGTTCTGAAACGCGGTCGGCGCGACGTGCAGTGTCTGCTTGATGTCGTCCAGGCTGTCGCCGACTGCCTTGGAGATCGACGACAGCTTGTCCGTGGTGATGCCAAGGGCTTCGCGGTTGTCGGCGATGAAGCTCCTGGTGTCTCCGACGACGGCGTTCAGGTCCGAGATCGCATGTCCGACTTCGTCGGGATCGTTGGCCAGCAGCGCGGTCACCGAGGCCAGGTTGCCGTTCAGTTGTCGCAACAACCCCGAACTGTCATGCAGGGCAGAGACCACCACTGAGAGGTTCTTGATTGTGGAGAAGATGTCGTTGCTGTGGTCGCCCAGAATGGAAAACGCCTGCGACATTTTGATGATGGCGTCGCGGATGTTTGCGCCTTGGCCGCGCAGGTTGTCAGCCGCGGTGTTGATGAAGGCACCGAGTGTGCTGACACCGCCCGGTTGGGTGGGTTGCAACGCGGCGGTCAGTTTGTCCAGTTGCGCCCGCAGATCATCCCACTCCAGTGGCACGGCGGTGCGCGTCTGCGGGATCACTGCGCCGCTGTGCATCAGCGGACCCCCGGTGTAGGCGGGTGTCAACTGGATGGCCCGCGCGGTGACCAACTGCGGCGACAAGATCGCGGCACGCGCTTCGGCGGGCACCTTGACCGTGTCGTCGACCCAGAATGAGATTTTGACCCGGTTGGACTCGGGTTCGATCGCGTCAATGGCACCGACCGGTACACCCAGGATGCGGACCTCGTCGCCGCGAAACAGGCCGTTGCTGTTATCGAAATAGGCTGTGATGTGGGTTCTGTCCATTGTGGACAGCGACCGTGCCGCGACCACGATCCCTCCAACCAACGCCAGTACGAGGGCCACCGCAAGGCCGATCCTCGCGTTGCGGGTTTTCATCACTGTCCTCCTTGCGCCGGCGCGGCGGGCGGGACCTCGACGGGGTCGTCGTGATAGACCGGCACGGGGGTCGGTCCGGTTGTCGAGGCGACGCCGGGCGCCGCGGGCGCCGGCGGGCCGGGTGGCGGGCCCCCCGGCGGGGGCGCGGGCAGTGGTTCGCGATACGGGTAACAACCCGGGCCGGCCCCCGGGCAGGGATGGTCACCGGGCTCGCCGGTAATCGCGTCGGGCAGCGTGAGATTGGGCTCGCCGCCTTGGCCGGTCCGCGGGTAGGGCACCGGCAACGCGGGAGTGGCGGGCTGGCCGGTCGGCGGGTCGACGCGCTGCGACGGCAAAAGCACGTTGGGATCGAGACCCAGGTCGGAGAACGCCGCGTCGACAAACGGCTGAACGAATTGGCCCGGCAGCAGGTTTGCGAGGTAGGCCTTGAAAAAAGGCCCCGAGGCGACGGCCTCACCCAGCGACATCGCATAGGCATTGAGCGACTTGATCGCCTGCTGGATCCGCTCCTTACGGTTGTCGACGATCGTCAGGACGCCGTTGAGCTTGTCGAGGGCGGGATGAAGCTGTGCCCGGTTGTCACTGATGAAGCCGGAGAGCTGCTTGGCGAAGGCCGACAGGTTGCCCGAAATCTGGTCCAACGCAGCGCTTTGCGTCTGCAACTGGGCCAAAAGAGCGTTGGTGTCGGCGACGAGGCCGGCGATCTGGTCAGCGCGCTCGGAAAGCACGGAGGTGGCTTTGTTGGCGTTGGCCAACAGATCGCGCAGCTGCTGATCGTGCGTATCCAGTGTCTGGGAGAAGTGCGCCACACCGTCAACGGCGGCCTTCAGATCCGGTGGCGTGTCTTGGAACGTCTGTGAAAGGGTGGCCAGCGCGTCAGACACTGCATTGGTGTTGAGCCCGGTGATGGTGGTCGATAGGTCACCGAGAGCGTCGGGCAGCTGGTAGGGAGACCTGGTGCGCTCCAGCGGAATCGGTGCAGACAAATCGCCGTCACCGCGGGGCGTCACCTGCAGGACCTTCGCGCCAAGCAGGGTCTTGGTCCGGATATTCGCTTCGCTGCGATCACCTAGGTGCACACTCTTGTCGACGTCGAACGCGACCACAACCTGCGCACCGGCCAGCTTCACAGCCGACACTTGTCCTATCCGGAACCCCGCGACTTGTACCGGCGCCCCCGCATGCAGTCCTCCGGCCTCGGCGAAGTATGCCGAGTAGTGCCTTTCGGAGTTAACCAGTGGCAGTTTGTCGTAGTTCAATGCCACCGCGACGATGCCACCGACGAGCAAGATGCCGACGGCGCCGATGATGAACGGATTCCGTTCGGCGAAGGACTTCATTTCGGTCCGCACCGTCCGGAGTCCTGGCCCGCAAGCTTGACGTAGACGGGCTGGCCCCCTTTGCCGTTGACCTTCAAGAACAAGTCGCAGAGGTAGTAGCTGAAGAAGTCACCGTTCATGCCCATCCTGGCCAGCGCCTTGTAGGAATCCGGCAGCGTGTTGAGCAGGTCGTCGACGTATTCGTGGTCGGCGACCACGATTGAAGCGGCGCGATCCGATTGCGCAACAGTGTTTTTGAACGGTTCCCTGGCTCGCTTGAGCAGATCGGTGATCGTCGCTGACGAGGCGTTGGTGTAGGCCACTGCGTTGCTGATATCGGTCTTGCGCTCCGCCAGTCCCTTGACAAGTTGCGACAGTGAGTCGACCGCCTTGCGAACCTGGTCGCTCTGGTCGCCCAGCGTCCCGAGCACGGTGTTAAGACTCGTAATGACTTGTCCGATAAGCTCATCGCGGTCGGCGAGGGTACTGGTCACCGCCGCCGTCTGGCTCAGAAACGATCCGATCGTGGTGCCCTCGCCCTGAAGGGCGCCGATGAGCTGACCGGATAAGGCATTGACTTGTTGGGGGTCCAGCGCACGGAACAGCGGCCGGAAGCCGCCCAGTAGGACATCGAGATCCAACGCCGGTTCGGTTCGCTGCACCGGGATGGTGCCACCGGGATTCAGTTTTTCGAGATCGCCGGCGCCCTCCAGCAGCGTCATGTAGCGGGTGCCGATCGGGTCAGCCCAGCGCAGCGCGGCTTTGGTGCCTCCGGTGAGCACCACCGTGGGGTCGGCAGAGAATTCGACCACCGCGAGGTTGTTCTGGTTGATCGAGATCTTCTTGACCTTGCCGACCTCAACCCCGGCGATACGCACGAAGTCGCCCTCGGCCAGACCACTCACGTCGGTGAACTCGGCGTTGTATGTCCGCTCGGCTTGGATCCGCAGTTGGGCGAAGATCGCCGTCAACGCGACCGCACTCACCAGGCAGACCACGACGAAGGCGGCGAAACCGATGACGGCGCGTCGTAGGTTTTTCGTCACGGCTGTATTCCTCGATGACTGTCCGGTCGACGGGGTGGGGTGTTCACGGTGCCGGCGGCGCTGTATCGGCGGGTGGCGGCCCGGGCGCAGGCGGCCCGGGCGTGGGCGGCTCGGCTGTGGGCGCCGGCTCGGGTGTGGGTGCCGGAGGCAGGCCGGGCCATAGCGGCGTGCCGTCCGCGGCGTACTGCGCTGCGCCGTACGGAGGCGCCCCCGGATACGGGATCGGCCCGGGTGCTGGCCCTGGTAGGCACTGACGGATGCTGGGCGGTTCCGGCACGGCGCGGGTGACCGGGAAGTAGTCGGCCCAGCACGGATGCCCGATACCGGGGTTGGGCCGCACGTCCAGCCCGGTACCCCAGCCGGTGTTGGTCACCGT
>JAOPVX010000078.1 GCA_025965975.1 Mycobacterium sp.
AAACCGAACTGCGCGAATTACGTAGCGCAGGCGCTGTTTTCGGGTTACTGGACGTCGACGACGAGTTCTTCGTGATCGTGCGCCCTGCACCGGCGGGCACGCGGCTGCTGCTGTCGGACGCCACCGCAGCGCTGGACTATGACATCGCCGCCGAGGTGCTGGAGAAGCTTGACAACGACATCAGCCAGGAAGAGCTGGAAGAGGCAGAACCCTTCGAGGAGGGTGATCTCGGGCTGCTGGCGGACGTCGGCCTGCCTGACGCGGTTTTGGGCGTCATCCTCGACGAGTCCGACCTGTACGCCGACGAACAACTGGGCCGGATCGCGCGGGAAATGGGCTTCGCCGACGAGCTATCGGCCGTGCTCGACCGCCTCGAGCGGTGAGAACTGACGAAGACCTGATCAGGGCCGCGCTCGACGCCGCACGTAGCGCAGGCCCTCGCGACGTGCCGATAGGCGCGGTGATCGTCGCCGCGGACGGCACCGAACTGGCGCGTGCGGCCAACAGGCGCGAGGAGCTGGGTGATCCGACCGCGCACGCCGAGATACTGGCGATCAGGGCCGCCGCGGCGGTGTTGGGGGACGGCTGGCGGCTGGAAGGCACCACGATCGCCGTCACGGTCGAACCGTGCACGATGTGCGCAGGCGCGCTGGTGATGGCGCGCGTTGCGCGTCTGGTGTTCGGCGCGTGGGAACCGAAGACGGGCGCGGTCGGGTCGCTGTGGGACGTGGTCCGCGACAGGCGGCTGACGCACCGGCTCGAAGTGCGTGCGGGAGTGCTGGCCGACGAATGCGCCCCGCCGCTGGAGGCGTTCTTCGCTAACCAGCGATCGAGTTAGCGCCGTGCTCTCCCAGCCGAGATCTGCCCTCGCGCAACGCGTTTTCGATCTCTGACCACGTTTGCTTGACGATCTGCGACGCCGGCTGCAGATCGGTGATCCGAGAGGACACTTGGCCGGTGTTGGCGACGCTGGCGTCCATGTCACCTTCGAAGTACAGGTCGGTGATCCGCCCGAGGAGCGCAACGTCGGGGTCGGCGGCGGCCACTCGGGACGCGAGCCCCGTTCGCAGCACCCGCATCGTCGGGTTGCCGGGAATGTCGAGCATCACCGTGCCGTCGTCGTTGGCGGCCATGATCGCGTTCTTGAAGTTCGCGTGCACGGCGGCTTCATGGCTGGCGAGCATCCGGGTGCCCATCTGCACACCCTCGGCGCCAAGGACGACAGCGGCCGCGGCGGACCGTGCGTCGCATATCCCTCCTGCTGCGATGATCGGCAGGTCGACGCGGTCGGAGACGAGCGGAAGCAGGACCATCGTCGATGCGCCGAGAGCCGATTTGAAACCGCCGCCTTCCACGCCCTCGACCACCAAGGCATCGACGCCGGCGTCCGCCGCCTTGATCGCGCCCTTCAGTGATCCGATGACGTGGACAACGGTCATGCCAGCCTCGTGCAGGCGGGCGGTGAACAGCGCCGGGTCACCCGCGGAGGTGAACACGTGCCGAACCTCGGCCGCGACGAGTTCGTCGACGATGGACGGATCGCGTTTCCAGCCCTGGATCATCAGGTTCGCCGCCACTGGCCGGTCGGTGAGTTCACGCACCCGGCGCAGGTCGGCGCGGCCTTCAGCGGTCAGCGTCTCGATCATGCCCATGCCGCCGCCCTCGGAGACCGCGGCGGCCAGTTCGGCCCTGGCGATGTACGTCATCGGCGCCTGGACGACGGGATACTCGACACCGAGCAGGGCTTGGATGCGGTTGGTCACCGCTTGATTCTCCGTTACGCCCTGATCGCGCAGCGATTGGAGTAGTCGGGTGACCGGCCGGTAAGCTGCCACGCGGTGGCGTGTCCGAGCGGCCTAAGGAGCACGCCTCGAAAGCGTGTGACGGGTAACCCCCGTCCGAGGGTTCAAATCCCTCCGCCACCGCCAAAGCCGTCAGCCTGGTCGTGCAGGTGGAGGGCTTCTTAATGTTTGCTGGACGTCGTCATGGGCACCCGGTGGCCACATTCTCGCGTGAATAGGTGGCGTGCAGCGTGGCTGCAACGGCATCGAGATCAGCGTCGAAGAGATCGGCGTACGTGTCCAAAGTGACCTTTGCGGAGGTGTGTCCGAGCATCCTTTGCAGGGCCAAAACGTTCATACCCGCCGAATCCGAAAGCGACGCGCACGTGTGTCGGAGGTCGTGCGGAGTGATGGTCGGGACCTTCGCGCGACTGACCGCTCCGGCGAACCATCCGCGCGTCGACTTCGGCCTCGGCAGATAGCCACCGGTCGGGCCGGAGAACACCAAGTCGCCCGCACCCTTATTCCTGATTCCTGCATTGGCTCGACAGCTCGTCGAGCACGAACGTCGACACGGGAACCCAGCGGGCTTTGCGGCCCTTGGTCGCCCCGACTGCGTGGTTAACACCGAGCTGCACCGCGTTCTCCGACACGACCAGGCGGCGCTTCAAGAACTCGATATCGCGGACCCGCAACGCAATCGCTTCGGCCCAGCGGATGCCGCAGAACGCCAATGTTGGGACCAAGGCGCGATGCTGCGCAGCCTCACTGGCAAGCCGGTGCACGTCGTCGGCTGCCACATAGACGTGGCGGCGGGCGGCCTTGCGGGGCATGTTCTCAATGCCTTTGGCGGGATGTGATGGCCAGCCGCCGGGCCTTGACCGCGTTGGTACCGCAGGGCGACCGATACGCAGCGGTCAACTCGTCGTCATGGGTGCGTTCGTGATCGAGGCCGCGTCTACGCGCGTAACTCCCTCGCGCCTGTCGGAGATCGAGACGCAAGGGAGTTACGACGCTGCCGGGCGCGCTACGGATTGCTCGGCGAGCCGCCGCTCGTCGACGACGTGCCGGTGGCAGCGGAAACGGCATTCTTAGCAGCCGACGTCACCGAGTTGATGCCTCCGGCGATCGCCGTCGTTGCGTTCTTGACTGCTCCGTTCACCGACGAAGCTACGGCGTTCGCACCGGGCAGAGAAGACGATCCATTGACGATCGGGCCGCGGATGATTGGCAATGTCGACTTGGTCGCTAGCGGAACCAGCGGTTGCGGTGGCGTGGTCAGCTGGTTGTTGACCAGCGGCGGATCTGTCGAAGGTGGAGTGGAACCATTCGGTGTCGTGTCGGTCGGATTCGGGATCGCCAAGGCTTGCTGGCTGATCGGCCCGTTCGTGCCCGACAGTGGAACAAGGGCGACAGTAGCGGCCTGTTCTCCAGTCTTGGGATCAGGGCCGCCCACCCCGTACGGATTCGTCACGGGTGTCGTTCCGAGGGCGCGACCGACGCCCACGGCGGAAAGGCCGTTGTCCAAGCCTGTCGGGACGGCGACGAGGAGATTGGTCCCGAACGCGACCGGGTTCGGGAAGTAGAGGAGGTTAAACGGTGTCGGCTGCCCCGGGCTTGTTGTCCGGTCGTAGCCGGCCTCGACGATAACGCGCAGTGCCGGATCCAAGGTGGTGGCAACGACCGGTCCGACCAGTGGCACCATGGCCACCGGCATCAACAGCGGAAGCGTCGTGGTGGGAATCAAGTAGTACTGAGTGTCCCCGTATGTGCCCTGGTCGATGAGGGGGGCGTTGGGATCGTTTAGATTCGCGTTCGGGTACTGGCTGTGCAGTAAGGCGAAGCCCATGATGGCGTTGGCATCGGCGAGGACGTTGAGCGGATTCGTCGGAGCGTCGGCAATGCCGTCGTATTGCCGCGCAATGTCATACGTAGTGATGTTGGCGGCAGGGTCATTACGGCACTGGCAGTTGTCCACCCCCCCTGTCTGAGTCGGTGTGGCACCGCTGAAAGTCAACCCCAAGATCGGGATGGTCCCAAGAGCCACCCCGCGCTCCAGGATCCCGCCGTTAGGCCTGTTCGGATTCGCGACGAGCACGAATGTGGGAGGGACGGGTCCTCCTCCGGCCGGATACGCATTGTTGTAGTCCCGCTTGTACATCGTGACTACCGTTGCGCCCTGCGAGTACCCCCAGAGAATGTCCCCGGACGACGCCGAATTTAAGGGCCTCAGCCGCTCGAGCTCGCCCACGCCTGCGGCGACCGACTGATCAAAGGTCGGAGAAAAGATGAAGCCAGGCGGCGTCACCGGAAAGAACGTGGCCGGGTAGGTGACGAGGATAGTGCTATTAGGTGGAAACTGCGATGGAGCGGGTGGAGTGTTGTCGAGGCCGAAACGGGCATCGTAGAGCTGCGCGAAACCCGGGTACGCCGAGTCCGGGATCTGGTTGAAGGCGCTATTGGTGCCCTTCACGATGTATACGGCGGCCGCCAACGTGAAGACGTTCGTCATCGTCGACGTGAGGGCTAACAGGACGGCCGCAACGAGAGCCAGTAGGGCCACACCTACTGAACGGACGACAAGACGCATGTGGAACCTTCCCCAAGAGCAGTGATGAAAAACTAGGTGTCCGCGAGGAACAGTTGACTCTTCCCCCAACTCGCGGTACGTCGAGCATCTTGCACTACTCCGAACGTCGTGTCACGCTATTCGCTACACTTCTGCGGCAAACATCGCTGCCTCCGCAGGAGCAAGCCTTCGTCGCGTAAACCAAACCACTGTGCTTCTGCGGACGGACACAGAGGTTGAGCTTTCCTTGGACGCGGTTTCGGCACTTGGAGCTCGACGGGCCGGAGGCCTCGTTGACGTAATTCATCAAGGTTCGAGGATCCGAGGTAGTGCAGATCAGCGGCTTGACCGCGTGTTCGGTGCCCTACCGCAATTCAGAGCCGCCTCTTTTGTACCTCCCGTAGACGACGAGGTGTCGCTTGAAGTTCGTGCCGACCTAGCAGAGCGGCTCGGGCAATTGATCGGTACCCGGCCGCCGGTGGCTACGGATCAGCTAGCAACTCTCGTCCGGTCGACGTTCGCGCCAGATATGCAGATCGCGAGCCGTGTGAGTGCTGGAATCCGGGGGCTGGGACTCAAAGTGCCCGAGCCGGTCACTCGCGCTTCGCAAGTGTTGGAACGTTTCGACGACGCATCGGACCCAGAGGTCGTCACCACAACCGCCCAGTCTTGGGTCGATCTCACGGCTGGGCGCGAAGCGCTCGTCGCATTGGATACCGTTGTTCAACAGGATCTCGAGACATTGCGCAGTGCCCAGTCGGCGGCCAGCGCGGGCGACGAGGGACTCGCGGCAGACCTGGTTACCGAGCGTCTTGAACTAGTCGATCTGCTTGCGGCGGAAGAACTTCCGGCTAACATCGCAAGGATTCGCGCGATCACGGAGCGCCTCGTTGCCGCCAGACTTTCAGCCATCGAATCCGCGAATGCGGAGCTAAAGGAGAAGGTCGGAGAGAAGACTCGGCAGATCCGTGTGCAGTACACGGACGTAACCGACGCCGTCCTGGACGAAGCGTTGAGGCCGCTCGAAGACCTGGCGCCAGTCATCATCGTGGACTTGGAGCCCGTGCAGCAAGCTCCAGAAGCTGGACATATCGGTCACCATCGCAGGTGGTCAGCCAACCCCGGCCCCAAGGCCATCCGCCGACATCGGGCGGACAGAAAGGCTGCTGGCCCAAGGAATCCAGGGTGTCATTCGCCATCTTCCATCGTTCGCGGTCCTCGATGGACACCTTCAGCGACCGGATCACGCCCATCTGCCACTCGACGGGTGTGCTGACCCGAGCCGGCGGGGGGTCGGTCAAGATCGCCTGGGTCAGCGCCTTGAGGTCACGGCCAGGCCCGTAAGCGGTAACGAGGCGCTGCAGCGTCGACGCCGACGGCGGGGTGTCGGACGCCAACTGCTGACATAGCCGTCCCGCCACGAAGTCGGCCGACTGGCGTTGAGCCAGCACAACATCGCAGAACCTGTAAGTATCGAAATTGGCGGTGGAACCCAGCGTTCTTTGGCGGAATCCGTCGCGCTGCGCCCCAGGAGCCATCAGGTCGCTTGTCGACCCGCCGAACCGGCTATGCGAAGGGGACGGTGTAATCGGGAGTCCATGCGCCGCCGATGCAGCTCAATGGCTGGCCGTCGGGTGACTGCGCGACGCCCTTGTCCTGGCCACACAGGGAGCGCAGCGTGCGCATACCGACAAGCGGCGGCGACGCGATCCATTTGCCCTTGGCGTTGCACGCCAGCGTGGCGCCCGACGCGTCAAGGCCGAAGTTGTATCGGGTGTTTTGCACACAGTGATCGCCAAGGACCGCGCCGCGATCGACGTAAGTGACACACGCCGCGCCGTCACACGTCCCAGGAGACGCCGACACGCTTGCCGCCGACACCATCGGTGCCGCGATCAATCCACAACCCAATGCCACTGCAGCCATGAGCCTCATGCCCTTAGCCTAGGTTCCCCGTCGGCGTTTGCCTCCACAATCGCCACAGTCGGCACCGCAGGCGTAGGGTCTGCCACCATGAAGTCGCTCGCTGCCGCGCTGCTCATGGGCGTGTTCTCAGTTATTGCGTTGGCTCCACCTGCCAATGCCGACGTGGTGGCCTACCTCGTCAATGTGCACGTGCGGCCCGGCTACAACTTCCCCAACGCCGACGCCGCGATCGGTTACGGCAACAGCATCTGCGATCGGGTCGCGGCGAAGATGAGCTACGCGCAATTGGTCGACCAGGTCAAGGCCGACTTCAACTCGGCCGACTACTACCAGGGCGCCTACCTAATCAATCAGGCCGTCAACGAGCTGTGCCCCGCGCAGATCTGGCAGCTGCGGCAGTCGGCGGCCGGCTACACCCTGCCGCCTGACTAGTGGTCCCAGAAGTCGAAGCGATCAGCAGATCCCACGACTTACGAAGCACGCGTTCGCGATTCGGTGCGGCCTAGCCACGCCTGGAGTCGGTGATCGGGGACCGGATGCGACAAGACGACGCCGGTCGCTAGCGACTTCTGGGACCTGCGTCCTTCTTTCACTACAACGGCGCCGCCCCTTCGGGGACGCCGCCGTACTGTCGAACTGGGAGGACCTGGCTACGGGCAGGTGACGTCAATCTCGAATGGCTTGTTCACCGGCTGCATGGGGTTGGCCATGTCGATACCGGTCGCGGTGCCGGAGATCTTGTAGCTGTTGCCGTCCTTCGAGGCCTTGGCATCGCCCTGGCCGGTGCCGGACTGGTAGCCCAGCGTCACGCCGTTGACGTTGCCGAGGCCGACCGACTGCACCGTAGAGCCGTCGGAGCTGAGCACCGCAGCGATACCGGTCGTGGCTTCGCCGATTGCGATATCCATGTTTCCGCCCATCGAGCTGCAGACGACGGTGCCCGAGACGCTCTGATCCTTCCCATCGATAGTGACCTTGGTGCCGCCCCCGCTGGGTGCCGCAGTGGCACTTGCCGACGCGGTCCCCGCCGCACTGGACGACGCTGACGACGAGCTAGTGCTCTCGGACTTCTTCGCCGTCGAACAGCCGGACAGGCCCGCGATGACAATCGCCGCGCCGCCTACGGCGACCACGAAACCACGCTTCACCAGTGTTCTCCTTTTGTTTGTGTGACCCGTCAAAATCACCGGGTCATCTCGGCCAGTATGGTTCGCCGCCCTCGAACCGACCGGCGATTGGGCGAAAAATGAGCCTGTGCACTGTCTGTTCGCCGACTGCGGTCCAGCGAACGGCGCGTCGACTAAGGCTCATTCGCGCAATACCATTGTTGGCTCAGCGGTATTTTCGCCACCATGCAGACATTGCGTACGGCCGACGAACATTTCACCGGTATTCCTGAATTTCCTTATACCCCAAGGTATTGCGAGGTCTCCGATCAAGACGGCGGCACATTGCGGTTGGCGTGGGTGGAAGACGGCCCCGCCGACGCTGATCCAGTGCTGATGCTGCATGGCGAACCGTCGTGGTCGTTTCTGTACCGAAGGATGATTCCAATCCTGGCTGCGGCCGGGCAGCGCGTTATCTGCCCCGACCTCGTCGGATTCGGCCGCTCCGATAAGCCCACCCGGATCGAGGACTAGACCTACGCCCGTCACGTGGAGTGGATGCGCGCGCTCGCGTTCGACGTGCTCGACCTGCAGCGGGTGACGCTCGTCGGCCAGGACTGGGGTGGCCTGATCGGGCTGCGGCTTGCCGCAGAGCATCCGGATCGCTTCGCTCGTGTCGTCGTGGCCAACACCGGCCTGCCCACAGGCGATCTGCCGATGCCCGACGTCTGGTGGCGTTTCCGTGAGGCCATCCAAGGCCTGCCCGAGATCCAGGTCGGCCGGTTCGTCGAGGCGGGCTGCCTCCGCCCGATGACCGACGCCGTCCGCGCTGCCTATGATGCGCCGTTCCCCGACGACACCTACTGCACGGCCCCGCGCGCGATGCCGGGTCTCATCCCGACAACGCCAGACGATCCCGCATCGGAGGCCAACCGTGCCGCGTGGAAAGTGTTGTCCGACAGTGCAACCCCGATGCTGGTTGCTTTCAGCGACGGCGACCCCATCACCGGCGCGATGGCCGGCATCTTCGCCAACCAGATGCGCGGCGCCAGGGGCGTCGATCACCCAACAGTGCGCGACGCGGGCCATTTCCTGCAGGAGGACGCCGGGGAGGAACTCGCCGAGGCCATTGTTCGATTCTTGCAACAGCCGGGTTAGCTCTTGTGCCGACTAACACGACACTTTGATTGCGAACGTGCCTGCAGTGCGGAAGCTGGGGTTGTCGGTGTTGAAGCCGTCGGCCGTTCCGGTGATGTCGTATGTCCGGCCGGTCATCGTGACCTTCGCGGTGCCGCCGAGCCCTGCGTTGTAGCTGCCGGTGAAGCCGCCGACGTTATTGATGTCGACGGCCGCGGCGGTGAGCCCGTCCTTGTTGGAGACCAGCGCCGTGACGCCCGATGCCTGGTCGCCGGCGGTGATGGTGGTCAGCGAGCCCGCAGGTGTGCACCGCACCGCCTCAGTGGTGCCGGTGTTCTGACTGTTGACGCTCACCTGTGCGGTTCCGGCGATGAGGGCGCCCGGCGGGAGTTGGGGCCCTGGTGGCTGCGAGGAGCAGCCCGAGACGGCCAGCAAAGTCGCGGCGGCAACGACCCATCGCGTGTTCACAGTGCAGAATCTACGGCGTGACAGCGCCGGATTCTCCCCATCCGAGAGACTCGTCGGTGCCCTTCTTCAGCGTTGACGCGGAACTCCCCGGACGGCTCGGCCGTGCCGGTGTGATCCGCACCCCGCACGGCGATATCCACACGCCAGCGTTCATCGCCGTCGGCACCCAGGCCACCGTCAAGGCCGTGCTGCCTGAAACCGTCAAAGAGCTTGGCGCGCAAGCCGTTCTCGCCAATGCCTATCACCTGTATCTGCAGCCGGGCCCCGACATCGTCGAGGAGGCGGGTGGACTCGGCGCGTTCATGAACTGGCCAGGGCCGACCTTCACGGACAGCGGCGGGTTTCAGGTGCTCTCCCTCGGTGCCGGCTTCAAGAAAGTGCTGGCGATGGACACTCAACGGCTCCAAGCCGACGACATCATCGCCGAGGGCAAGGAGCGGCTGGCCCATGTCGACGACGACGGCGTCACGTTCCGCTCCCATCTCGACGGCTCGACCCACCGCTTCACCCCCGAGATGTCGATCGGGATCCAGCACAGGCTCGGCGCGGACATCATCTTCGCCTTCGACGAGCTGACCACCCTGGTCAACACACGCGGCTACCAGGAAGAATCGGTGCAGCGCACCCACGACTGGGCGGTGCGATGCCTGGTGGAACACCGCCGCTTGACCGCGGCCCATCCGGATAGGCCGGCGCAGGCACTGTTCGGCGTGGTGCAAGGTGCGCAATACGAGGACCTGCGCAGACAGGCCGCGCGCGGGCTGACCACCATCGTCGATCAAGCCGGGCGCGGGTTCGACGGCTACGGGATCGGCGGGGCGCTGGAAAAGCAGAACCTGGCCACCATCGTCGGCTGGGTCAGCAGCGAGCTGCCCGCTGATAAGCCCCGTCACCTGCTCGGCATCAGCGAGCCCGACGACCTGTTCGACGCCGTCGCCGCAGGTGCCGACACGTTCGACTGCGTGTCCCCTTCGCGCGTTGCGCGCAACGCCGCGGTCTACTCCTCGACCGGCCGCTTCAACATCAGCAATGCCCGGTATCGGCGTGATTTCAGCCCCATCGACGCCGACTGCGACTGCTACACATGCGCGCATTACACCCGCGCCTACCTGCACCACCTGTTCAAGGCGAGGGAGATCCTGTCCGCGACGCTGTGCACCATCCACAACGAGCGCTTCGTCATCAGGCTGGTCGATCAGATCCGCGCCGCGATCCGCACCGGCGAGTTCGACGAACTCCGTGCACACGTTTTGGGCCGGTATTACTCGACGCGTGCACAATAAAAAGATGACGACCACTGCGGATCCGCAGTCATTGCTGCTGCAGCTTCTCGACCCGTCGAACCGGGCGAATCCATACCCGGCCTATAACCGGATCCGCGAGCACGGACCGCTGGATCTGGCGGCAGCGAACCTGACGGTGTTCTCGTCGTATCAGGACTGTGACGACGTGCTGCGCCACCCGTCGTCGGCCAGCGACCGGCTGAAGTCGACCATCGCGCAGCGCCAGATCGCCGAGGGCGCCGAAGCCAGGCCGGTTGGGTCGCCGGGGTTCCTGTTCCTGGATCCGCCGGACCACACCCGGCTGCGCAAGCTGGTCAGCAAGGCGTTCGTGCCGAAGGTCGTCAAGGCGCTGGAGCCCGACATCGAGGTCATGGTGGATTCGCTGCTCGACAACGCGGCCGATGCCGGCCACCTTGATGTGATCGCCGACCTCGCCCACCCGCTGCCCGTGGCGGTAATCTGCAGGCTGCTCGGCGTCCCGCTCGCGGACGAGCCGAAGTTCAGCCAAGCGTCGGCCCTGCTCGCCCAGGCGCTCGACCCGTTCATCACGTTCACCGGCGATGCACCCGACGGCTTCGAGGAACGCATGCAGGCGGGGTTGTGGCTGCGCGACTATCTGCGTGGCCTCGTCGAGCAGCGCCGCCAAGATCCCGGCGATGATCTGATGTCGGGCCTGATCCACGTCGAGGAGTCCGGCGACCAACTCACCGAGGAAGAGATCATCGCGACGTGCAACCTGTTGCTGGTCGCCGGGCATGAAACGACGGTGAACCTGATCGCCAACGCGATCCAGGCGATGCTGCGTCACCCGTCACAGTGGGCGGCGCTGGGCGCTGACGCGCAGCGAGTGTCTGCGGTGGTCGAGGAGACGCTGCGGTACGACCCGCCGGTGCAGTTGATGGGCCGAATCGCCGCTGACGACATGACAATTGGCGAGGTGACCGTGCCGAAGGGCGACACCATGATGCTGCTGTTGGCCGCCGCTCACCGCGACCCGGCAGCGTGCGAGCGTCCCGACGAATTCGACCCCGACCGCGAACCCATCCGGCATCTCGGATTCGGTAAGGGCCCGCACTTCTGCCTCGGCGCACCGCTTGCCCGGCTGGAGGCCGCGGTCGCGCTTTCGAAGGTGACCGCGCGCTTTCCGCAGGCCCAGATGGCCGGCGAGCCACAGTACAAGCCGAATCTGACGCTACGCGGGCTGGCCAGCCTCGAGGTGAAGGTCTAGAGACGCTCACCTCCGTGAGCAGTCGTGCCATCCGCGGTCCGACAGCGCGGGCGACGCATCGAGCCACGTTGTGAGATCGATGATCTCGTGCTCGATGTGCAGTATGGGCATGGCTCAGTGTGAACCGCGTATACGGTCGTGCGCATGCGAATCCTGTTAGTGGGCGCCGGCGGCGTCGGTTCGGCGTTCTGCGCCATCGCGGCACGACGAGACTTCTTCGAGCGCATCGTCGTCAGCGATTACGACCAGTCACGGGCCAGGCAGGCCGCCGACGCGGTGGGCGACTCGCGTTTCTCCGCGGCGCAAGTGGATGCGACATCGGCCGACGCGGTCGCCGACTTGGTACGTCGGCATGACATCACCCACGTCATGAACGCCGTCGACCCGCGGTTCGTGATGCCGATCTTCAACGGCGCGTTGACCGGTGGCGCCGATTACCTCGACATGGCGATGAGTCTGTCGCAGCGGCATCCCGAGCACCCCTACAGCAGGACCGGTGTCAAGCTCGGCGATGAGCAGTTCGCCGTCGAGGATCAGTGGCTGGCGGGCGGGCGCCTCGCGCTCGTCGGGATCGGGGTGGAGCCGGGGCTTTCCGACGTGTTCGCGCGCTACGCCGCCGATCACCTGTTCTCCGACATCGACGAGTTGGGCACGCGCGACGGGTCAAATTTGACTGTCGACGGCTACGAGTTCGCGCCGTCGTTCTCCATCTGGACCACCATCGAGGAGTGCTTGAACCCGCCGGTGATCTGGGAGGCCGACCGCGGCTGGTTCGTCACCGAACCGTTCTCTGAGCCAGAGGTTTTCGACTTTCCCGACGGCATCGGACCAGTCGAGTGCGTCAATGTCGAGCACGAGGAAGTGCTGCTGATGCCGCGCTGGGTCAAGTGCAAACGCGCCACCTTCAAGTACGGTCTCGGCGCGGAGTTCATCGACGTCCTCAAGACGCTGCGCAAGCTCGGACTCGACCGCACGGAGAAGGTCAGCGTCGGCGGCGTAGAGGTCAGCCCCCGCGACGTGGTGGCGGCATGCCTGCCCAACCCGGCGGCGCTGGGGCCCAACATGCACGGCAAGACCTGCGCCGGCCTGTGGGTGACCGGCACCGGCACGGACGGCAATCCGCGCTCGACTTACCTGTACCACGTCGTCGACAACCAGTGGTCGATGGCCGAGTACGGACACCAGTGCGTGGTGTGGCAGACCGCGATCAATCCCGTTGTCGCGCTGGAACTCCTGGCCAACGGCGGGTGGAGCGGAAGCGGCGTGCTCGGCCCGGAGGCGTTCGACTCGGTGCCGTTCCTGGAAATGCTCACGAGCTACGGCTCACCATGGGGGCAACTGGAGCTCCCCGCCGAGCAGGCGTGAAAGCGCACTCCCACGGTGCTTTTCGGGCGAATTTGCGCCTGCTCGCGCGAGATCAATGCGGCCGGTATATCCACGGGTGCCGCGGCAGCCGCTTCGGATCGAACTGCACGAGCAACTCATTTAGGTTCGATGCCGGCCAGCCAAGCGACTCGGTGATTCCGGCGATCGCCTGATCCACGCCGATCTCGGCGAGCGTCACGGCGCCGTCGCGCTTGGCCAGCCTCGCCCCGTCCTCGTTGAGCACCAACGCGACGTGCGCGTACGTCGGCTCCGGATAACCCAGCAGCCTCGCCAGATACGCCTGCCGCGGCGACGACGGCAGCAGGTCGTCACCACGAACCACCTGGTCGATGCCCTGCGCGGCGTCGTCGACGACCACCGCGAGGTTATACGCCGCGACGCCGTCACCGCGACGGACCACAAAGTCGTCGACGATGCCGATGTACTCACCGTGCAGCAAGTCGTGGACCGTATAGACGATCGCATCGGTGCGCAGCCGCAGCGCGGGCGGCCGGCCCGTCTCGCGCCGTCGGGCCTCGCGCTCGGCTTCAGTCAAATCACGACACGTGCCGGGATACGCACCCTGCGGGGCATGGGGCGCCCGCGGCGCCTGTGCGATGTCCCTTCGGCTGCAATAGCATTCGTATGTTAGACCGCGACCAGCCAGTTCGTCGACGACATCGTCATAGCGCTGCGGATGCTCGGACTGCCACTCGGCCGGCTCATCCCACGTCAAGCCGATCGCCGCGAGATCGTCGAGCTGGCGGTTGGCGATATCGGTGTGGGTGCGGTCGTCGAGGTCCTCGACGCGCATCAGGAAGCGACGGTCCGTCGAGCGGGCGAACAGCCACGCCAGCACGGCCGTACGCAGGTTGCCGATGTGCAGATCAGCCGATGGGCTGGGAGCAAACCTGCCGGCGGTCACGCCCGCAATCTAACTAATCGCGCTCCCGAGGGGAGGCGCGCCACGGGCAATCAACGGACGAGGCCGGGAAGAACGTCGCCAAGGCTGAAGGTGAGCGGGTGTTCGAGTTGCGTGTACGTGCATGAACGTGGGTCGCGGTCGGGTCGCCAGCGGTTGAACTGCGCTGTGTGGCGGAACCTTTCACCTTCCATGTGGTCGTAGCGGACCTCGACCACGCGTTCGGGCCGCAGCGGGACAAACGAGAGATCCTTGCCGGCGTTCCAGCGGGAGCCTTCGTTTCGACGCGGTGTGCGTCCGCCCGTCATGTGGGCGGCCCAATTCCACGGGTGGGCATCGAAGCTCGTGACGAGGGGCTGCAACTCGGTGAATAGTCGCCGCCGCTCCGCCATCGGGAAGGCGCCGATGACGCCGACCGATGCGAGGCCGCCGTCATCTTTGTACAAACCGAGCAGCAGCGAGCCGATCGCATCGTCACCCGACTTGTGCACGCGGTAGCCCGCGACCACGCAGTCGGCGGTCCGCTCGTGCTTGATCTTGAACATGACGCGCTTGTCCGGCTGATAGCTGATCGTTAGCGGCTTGGCGATCACCCCATCGAGGCCGGCTCCCTCGAACTCGGAGAACCATCGTTGGGCGGTCGCCAGATCGGTGGTTGCGGGCGTGACGTGGATCGAGGGTCCGGAGCCGGCCAACGCATCGACGAGGGCGCCGCGGCGCTCGCTGAACGGTCGCCCGGTGTAGTCGTCATCGTCGAGGGCCAGCAAGTCGAAGGCGATGAAGGAGGCAGGTGTCTGTTCGGCAAGCATCCGCACCCGTGAATCGGCCGGATGAATCCGCTGTTGCAGCGCCTCGAAGTCCAAGCCATGGTCGGTGGCGATGACGATCTCACCGTCGATCACGCAACGCTCCGGCAGTTCGGCCGTGACCGCCTGCCCCAGTTCGGGGAAGTACCGCGTCATCGGCCGCTCATTGCGGCTGCCCAGCTCCACCTGATCGCGGTCGCGGAAGCAAATTGACCTGAATCCATCCCACTTCGGCTCATAGGAGGCGCCGGGCGGGATCGATGCAACCGGTTTGGCCAACATCGGCGAGACCGGCGGCATCACGGGCAGCTTCACGGACTCATTCTCGCTTCTTAGCGCCGATGACATTGCCCGGGTTCGACGGTCTACGTGAGTATGGAAAGCGTGGACCTACCCGTACAGCCACCCCTGGAGCCGATGCTGGCCAAGGCCCAGGCCAAAGTTCCACCCGAAGCGGGGGTGTGGTCCTACGAGCCGAAATGGGACGGCTTTCGCGCGCTGGTGTTCCGCGACGGCGACAAGGTGGTGCTGCAGTCACGCAACGGCAAGGAGCTCGGCCGCTACTTCCCCGAGGTGGAGCGGGCGGTGCGTAACGAGCTAGCGCCGCGCTGTGTGCTTGATGGGGAGATCGTCGTCCCGCGGGAGATCGGCGGGCGCATCCGGCTGGACTGGGAGTCGTTGTCCCAACGTATCCATCCCGCGGCCAGCAGGGTCAACATGCTGGCCGAGCAGACGCCCGCGCATTTCATCGGCTTCGACGCCCTGGCCACCGGCAATATATCGCTTCTCAAAGAGCCGTTCCGGGTTCGCCGCGAGGCGCTGTCCGAATCGGTGAACCAGAAACAGTGGTGCCACGTCACGCGCACCACAGAGGATCCGGCCAGGGGCGCACAGTGGCTGGACACCTTCGAGGGCGCCGGCCTGGATGGGGTGATCGCCAAGAGGCTTGACGGGCCTTATTTGCCGGGCAAGCGGGAGATGGTCAAGGTCAAGCACGCCCGCGACGTCGACTGCGTGGCCATCGGCTACCGCATCCACAAGAGCGGCGAGGGCGTCGGGTCGATACTGCTCGGGCTGTACCGCAACGACGGCGAACTGCAGATGGTCGGCGGCGCCGCGTCGTTCACCGCCAAGGACCGGCTCAGGCTGCTTGCCGATCTCGAGCCGCTGCGCATGGGCGACGACCTAGTTGACGGCGAGCCCAGCCGGTGGAACTCGGCGGCGGACAAGCGCTGGATCCCGGTGCGGCCCGAGAAGGTGTGCGAGGTGGCCTACGACCAGATGGAGGGAAACACGGTGCACGGCAAACGATTTCGGCATGCGGTGAAGTTCGTGCGGTGGCGGCCGGACCGAGATTCCGAAAGTTGCACTTTCGACCAGCTCGAGACGCCCATGAACTACGACCTGTATGACGTGCTGGAGTCCTGAAATGGCAACGCCCGCAGAAGAACTCGATGTCGACGGCGTCAAGGTGCGGTTGACCAACCCGGACAAGTTGTACTTCCCGAAACTGGGCTCCGAAGGCACGAAGCGCAAGCTCGTCGAGTACTACCTGGCCGTCGCAAGCGGTCCCATGCTGGCTGCTCTGCGGGACAGGCCAACGCATCTGCAGCGCTTTCCCGACGGCATCGACGGCGAGGAGATCTATCAGAAGCGAATTCCGCAGCACGCCCCGGATTACCTAAAGACCTGCCGGGTGACGTTCCCTTCGGGGCGCACGGCGGACGCGTTGAAGGTGACGCACCCGTCGGCGATCGTGTGGGCGGCGCAGATGGGCACCATCACGCTGCATCCGTGGCAGGTGCGCTGCCCAGACACCGAGCATCCCGACGAGCTGCGAATCGACCTGGATCCGCAGCCGGGCACCGCCTTCAAGGAGGCCAGCGCGATCGCGGTCGATGTGCTCAAGCCCGTCCTCGACGAACTCGGCCTCATCGGATACCCGAAGACCTCCGGCGGCCGCGGCGTGCACGTCTTTTTGCGCATCAGGACGGACTGGGACTTCATCGCAGTGCGCCGGGCGGGCATCGCGCTGGCCAGAGAGGTCGAGCGGCGCGTGCCCGATGCGGTGACCACGTCGTGGTGGAAAGAAGAGCGCGGCGAGCGAATCTTCATCGACTACAACCAGAACGCTCGTGACCGCACCTTCGCGTCGGCGTATTCGGCGCGCAAGACCCCGATCGCGACCGTGTCGATGCCCTTGACGTGGGAGGAGCTGCGCGACGCTGACCCCGACGACTACACCATTACCAGCGTGCCCGACCTGGTGGCCGGTCGCGACGACCCGTGGGCCCAGATCGATTCGAAGGCCCAGTCCCTGGAGCCGCTGCTGCAGATGGTCAAGGCCGACGAGGAACGCGGGCTGGGCGATCTGCCGTATCCGCCCAACTATCCGAAGATGCCTGGCGAACCCAAGCGGGTGCAGCCGAGCAAGGATAGGGACTTGAAGAGCGCAAACCGTGAAGACTGACTTCTTTGAGCGTCGGCGGAGATTCTTGCGCGCATAGTCTGGCCCCTTCTCGCCGACCAGCTCACTCAGAGCGGCGTTGCCGCCCCGCAGAGAATCGACGTACTCGCACAGCCCCGCCCAGATGCGCGCACGCGTCCGCGTACCGGTCGGTATTAGCCGCCACCGCTGACAGGGTTTGACGACAGCGTGATGAAGCCGCCGTTGATCCACACGCCCCAGCGACCGCCCCAGCCCGAGTTCCACACCACGGGCTGCCCATCCCAAAACTCGCTGGGCTTCGGCGGCGCCCAGGCCGGCGGCTCTTCGCCCTGGACGGGCGCCGGTGGCGGCGGAGCCGGTTCGGCGCTCGCCGGAGCAGCGCCAAGGCCCAGGATGGCAGCGGTGAGCCCGCCCGCGACTGCGACGGCAGGCAGAGCGGTCTTGAATAAGGTCATGAGCATGACTCCAGCGTTCAGACTGAATCCGGATACTTAGCAGACATAACCACCTTACGCGATAGCCCACCGCCCGGACACCACGTCACCTGTAGTTGTCGACACAGATAGAGCGCGGGCTGGTCGGGGCTTGGTTCCTTCGAATCTTGTTGCAGGCGCAAGGAATTAAAGACGTCAACGACGTTCATCTGGCGTAGTCACCCGCAACGGCGATTTCAGCTGCCTGTCATCGACGAGTGACCGTTGGCGTGGCGCGGCCACGTCCGTTCGCCTTTCGGCTTTGCGCCGCCATCGTGACGGCCGGCGCGGTGTTGAGTGCATCCATCTCCGTGCCGTTCGCCGCGGCCGACCCGTGTCCCGATATCGAGGTCGTGTTCCCGCGCGGCACCGGCGATGCGCCCCCGGGGGATCGGTGGGCCAGGCCTTCGTTGACTCGCTGCGCTCGAAGGTGGTCCCGAGGTCGGTCGGGATGTCCGGGGTCAACTAGGCGGCAAATATGAATTTTCTGCTGGCCACCGACGGCGTCGATGATGCCAACAATCATGTGCAGTTCATGATCGGGAACTGTCCCGCCACCAGGTTGGTGCTCGGGGGCTATTCCCAGGGCGCTGCGGTCATCAGCGTCCTCGTCGGTGCCACGCCAAGCCTGGCCGCGATACCGGGCGTGGGCGCGATACCCGGCTTCGGAAGCGCAGGGACGCCGCTGCCCCCCGAGGCCGCCGACCACGTGGCGGCGGTGTTCAGCAACCCGGTTGACAAGCTCCTCGGTCCGTTGAACGGACTCAGCCCGGCGTATGGGCCCAAGACCATCGACCTGTGCAACGCCAATGACCCGATATGCGGCGGGGGCGAAATGGACAACATGGCGGCGCACCACCAGTACGTGCCGGGCAGGACGGATCAGGCCGCGTCATTCGTAACGGGTCTGGTGTAGCTGTACCCCGGTCAGTCCCCGGTGCGCTCAACTCGGGAGTCGAAGTCGCTGTTGAAGGGGCAAGCGCCGGTGATCGTGTAATGCCCACGCGCGGTGAGGAGCGTGATCGGATTCTGCGGCGGCTGGGGAAGCGGGTACTGCAGTGTTATCTCGCGGTGGGCAGCACCGCCGTCCGTGCACTTGGAGTCGGCTGACGTTGTCGCCAAGACCCACTGGTTCTGGGAGAAGACCAAGATCTTGGCGTCGCCGGGATTCAGCCAGTAGCTCAAGCAACGCTGGCCAGTGCGAAGGCAATACGTCTGGATGTCGAAGTTGACTTCGGCGCTGCGATTGCCGTCCGTGTACGTATCGGTCTCCTGGTACCGGCCGTGCAGCCCTTCGGCAGGCGACGCCGCCCGGGGTGGCTGGCCTTCAGGGCCGGCGATCGCCACGTTCTTTCCGACGTCCCCGGTGCGGGTAAAGGTCACCTGCTGATTGCGGGCGCAGCCTGTCGTCGACCGAACAATGAACTCGCCGCGCAGTGATCCGTCGGGTTGTGATTGCAGCGACATCGTCTCCCAGAATTCCGTCGGGGTGTTCTGACATGTCCCCGGCGCCGCGCTCACCGACGTCCATTTTCCGTCGATCTCGTCCAGCACCAATGTCGATGCCGTGGACTGCGATCCACTCACCTTCGATGCGGTCGCCACACACACAGTGGAACGACACGCCGATTCGATAACCCACGTTTCACCGCCGCCGGGCGCGTTGTCGTACGGCTGGCCGTTGGGCCTTGTCTGCGCCCCGAATTCAACAGTGAATGTGCCGCCGATAGGCCCACTCGGGCGCGCGGGGGGTTCGTTTCCGGTGACGGCGAAAATGATTGTGACCAGCGCGGCGACGATGAGTGTGGCGGCGGCAGGAATCACTATCGCCTTCCGTTGCCACCACGGCCATGGTGCCGGCTCGTTACCTGACCGCTCATCGGGTGGTTGACCCTTCGGTGGCGGGGCTTCGCTGAGGTCTTCTGCAGGACGGGCTTGCGTTGAGGCCCAGGCCTTCTCAACATGTTCGGGCGTGCCGGCCTCCGTCGCTGCCCAAGCCTTCCTGACATGCTCCGGCGGGCCCGCCTGCGTTGGCGTCCAGGCTTCGTCAACGGCTTCGGGTGTTCGAACCTGGGTTGGCGCCCATGCCTCGTCGCCGTCCTCGGCCGGTCGGTCCTGGGCCGGTCGGGCCTGGGTCGGTGCCGCGTCGGCATTCCCTTGGGTGCGTACCTCCGTCGGCGCCGCGCTCTGCGGATCACGGGCGGCTGTCGGCTTCTGGACATCAAAGGAGACCGCCGATCGGGCGGCGCGGGCCAATTCCGTTGTGGTGCCGTAACGTTGGTCGGGTTCTTTGGCCATGCCGGTGGCGATCACCGAATCCAATTGCGGCGATACTCCCGGCTGCTTGATCGACGGCCGCGGGGGCGGAGTCGTCAGATGACCGGCGATCTGCTGTTCAACGCTGTCCCCGGGGAATGGCCGGCTGGATGTTAAGCATTCATACAGCACGCAGGCGAGTGCGTAGATGTCCGAGCGGGTATCGGTCTGGCCGGTGGTAAACCGTTCCGGAGCCATGTATGGCCACGTGCCTACCACGTTGCCGGTGCCGGTCAATCCGGTTTCGCCTGTGCCGCGGGCGATTCCGAAGTCTATCAGGTATGAGAAGTCATCCTCGGCGAGCAGAATGTTGGAGGGTTTGACATCGCGATGAACGAGGCCAACCCGGTGCGCGGCGTTCAACGCCGACGCAATCTGCTCGATGATCTTCACGGCCCGGTCTGGATCCAAGGGGCCGCGGGCCAGGACATGCTCCAGGTCTTGACCGTCGATCAACCGCATGTCCACATACAGCCGGCCTTCGATCTCCCCGAAGTTGTGAATCGGTACCACGTGGGGATCGTTGAGTCCCGCCGCGGCGTAGGCCTCTCGCCGAAACCGCTGTTCGAACAGCGGGTCGGTGGCCAACTGCGCCGGCAGAACCTTGACGGCCACCACCCTCTGCGTGGCGGTGTCGAACGCCTTCCAAACCTCGCCCATGCCGCCGCGGCCCAGAAGTTCGATCAACTCGTACCGGCCGAACGGCGTTCCCTTCACATCGCCTCCGCCCGACAGCAGCAAACCGGCAGGTTCACAGCCATCACCATAGGCCGCCGCCTTGCCGCGCAGCGGCTATTACAAGCGCCTGTCCCGACATCGGCGGCGCAACCGCGCAGCGGTGATGTTTGTTGATGCCGAGATCACGAAGAACCCGACACGGAGGTCAGGGCTGGTAGCTCGCCACGCTACCCCTTGAGCATGCAAGAAGGTCGTCCACCCCCGCGCCCCCCATATGGTTTGAAAGCAGCGACAATATTTGCTGCTTACCAGGTGCCTCGCTCGTCAAAGCGAGTACCGGCCGTCGGCAGTCCGCGAATCCGTCAGGGCATTTTGGTGATTCTGTAATGTTCCTGGCCTCGCGCTGCGACAATTCCGGGATCCGGGGCGCTTAGCTGAACTGACATAAGGGGGGCAAGCTGTGAGGACTCTATCCCGCCGCCTCCGGCCGGGTCTGCTGGTCGCAGCAGCGGCGACCGTCCTTGCTGCCCTGTCCGGGTTGTGGGCACCGAACGGCCACGCGTTCTACGTCCAGAACCACGAGCGCATCACCCGTGATGCGCTGCCGCCAGCTGAGGTCGACAACGCTGCCGTGCTCCAGATTCTCGTCGGCCCGCCGCCCGGCGCTGGTGCCGTAGGAAGCGACACATTCTTCAGCGACGAGTTGCGCCACATCGACAACGCGAAGAATCCCGCCGAGATCTGCGCTCGCACGCAAGAAGCGTGGAAATTCTTCAATTCGATTGTGCTCAGCGCTGCGAAGCCAACGGGCAAGGGCGGCAGCGATCTCGTGAACGGACCCGCGGCTCGCGCTGCGTTCGGCGGCCTGGCTCACGCCCTGCAGGACTTCTACGCCCACTCGAATTGGGTTGAGGACAACATCGCGGTTGGGCAGCCAGATCGGATGCCGCCCCCGCTCATGCCCCAGTGCGACCCAGCCACCCTTCCCGCCGGACTGCACACCGGGTTCTTCTCCATGGACTACTCCTCGCAGTTCCCGCTCGAAGGCTGCCCGCCAGGAGGCCCATCGCCCGGTTTTGCGGAGTGCCACTCGACTCTGAACAAGGACGGCTGGGACACCCCGCGCGGCATCGTCCCGGTCCCAGGAAGGCCGATGAATTACGTCGACCTCGCCAGTAACGCCACCACCGACGTATACCACCAGGTTCGCGGCCTGGTAGCCGGTAAGGCCGGGAATGCGTGGCGGCCAACCTGTTCCAAGCCGACCGGCGTGCACCGTGCTGGGGTTAGTGGCCGCCGGATCGCCACGCCTCTCAACGAGGAGAGGAGTTGAGCGACGATGCCTGCACCACGTCGTGTACGTCGCCCTTGTGGCGTAGCGGTTGCGCTGGCTTCCGGCGCTGCAATCTCGTTGGCGGCGCTTAGCACAGGAATAGTGCCTGCGCTTGCTGCGCCAGTGACCGATACATTGGTGCCGACGACAACCGAAGCCGTTCCCACTACCGTTCCGCAGGTCACGGCAACTGTCGAAACACCGCCCCAGACGCAGGCGAAAGTGCCGCCAGCGCTAACGCCTGAGATCGTGACGACGCAGGCCCCGGTGGTCACCCAGGCGCCTGAGATCGTGACGACAACGGCGGCAACGCCGATACCGACCCCGTCGGCCGCAGTGACGACGGCGGCCACGCCGATACCGACCCCGTCGGCCGCAGTGACGACGACGGCCGCAACGCCGATACCGACCCCGTCGGCCGCAGTGACGACGACGGCCGCAACGCCGATACCGACCCCGTCGGCCGCGGTGGCGACGACGACGACCGGCGGGCCGACGTCTACGAGTGTTCCCGCGGGACTGGCGCCCTCGGGCACGTCGTCCAGCGCGCAAACTAGCCCGACAACGACCCAAGGCGCTACCTCGACATCGTCTGGTGCTGCCATAACGACGAGCGGGTCGGAGCGCATGCAGCCTGCCGTGACGACGTCGGGTGCAGGGTCAGTCACGCCGTCGATCGCTCAAAAGGCTGCGGAGGCCACACCGAAGGAAGAGCCCAAGAGGCTGGCAGCGCCCCCGCAGGATGTCGAACTGGCCAAGACAGCGCCGCCCGTCGAACAGAACCCGGTTCCGGCGCCGCAGAACGAGATTGACCGCATCAAGAACACGCTGAGCATCCCGCCGAACGCGGGTGCGACCGCGCCCCCCACCCGCATCGCCAATGGTGGTGGTGGCACTGAGCCGGCCCGCAGAGTGTTGCAATGGCAACCCGAATGGGTGCAGTACGACGAGTACTTCAGGCCGCTGATCTTCAATCCCTACCGCGAGCCGCTTCAGCTCGTGTATCTCTATGGCGGCGAGCCACGAATCATGCTGATCCCCCCAATGGGACGGATCGTCACCGAAGCGCGCGATCTCGGTTCGTACAACTTCACGGCTATGCGGCTCAACGCATTTGGCATACCCATCGACCTAGCTGTCGGCAACTTCTTCGGTGGCGGGTTCTTCCCCGGTCCGGGGCTGCCGCCTCCGCCGCCCCCGCCGCCGGTCGTAACCAGCAGCAACGTGCCTGTCGTCGTCAAGTACCAGAAGGCGGAATATCAGCCGTTCCGGGTTCAGCGGGTTGTCGACGTCGGACCCGACCCGAGTGTCGGTGAGCACAAAGTGCTTCTCGACGGTGTCACACCGGCCTGGGGCGAATGGAAGCAAACCGAAACCGGCGAACGACAGTTCGAGGTACACAAGACCCAGTCGTTCCCGGGGATGGAGCAGCCGCAGGAGGGACCGCTCCCGGGTGACTACCCGATGCAGCTGGTCAGCGACTCGGCTCCGTCGGGGCTCAGCACCAAAGACGTCGTCCTCATCGGGGCCGCAGTCGTGGTAGCCCTGTTGGGCGCCGGCGCGATCGTTCTGACCATCGTCCTGGGTCGCCGGCGTCCACAGCACTGACCGACACACGGCACGCGCGTCATCCGGTGCGGCGCGAGACCCGAATGCGACCATCGACGGACACCGACCGTGCGAAGTGCGCAGGGGAGTAGATGCCGACGATCCGCAGATTGCTCGCTGCGCTCGCGATCTTCGGGATGCTCGCTGGTTTGGTCAGCGTGGCATCGATTCTCATTTTCGGCGACCACTCGAAACCTGCGGCGCCACCGACCGCAACGCCGCGAACAACGCTTGCCCCGCCGCCACCCTCGCTGCCAACGCCGAAGGAGTTCACGATCAACGTGGTCGTCACCGAGCAGGCTTGTCAGCCAGGTGGAGGTTGTGTCTACAGGTACACGATCGAGCCGAAATACGTTGGCTTCCACCCATTGCCGGCGACCCCGTTCACGGTCAAGTACGAGGTGCAAGGCGGCAATCAGCCGCAGCCCGGTGAATTCACCGTCGAGGGCAGTCAAGCCAAGATTCTCAAGGACGTGGCCATCGAGGGGCCACCGGCCGCCCGGCTGCACGCGGTGGTGCTGGCTGTGGTCGGCTGATATTGCGATTTCGCATGTACGGCGGCGTGCTGGTCGCATTGTTAGCGGTATGACAAAGGCGTCGCTGCTCCGCGCTGAAGAAGGCTTGCCCCGCAACGTGCAGGGTGCAGCCGATTCGCGGTTTTCCAACATCGTCCGCGTATTCGCGGGCCTGTTCCCTGGCCGGCGGTTCGGTGGTGGCGCGCTTGCGGTGTACATCGACGGGCGACCCGTCGTCGACATATGGACGGGCTGGTCCGACCGGGCGGGTGAAGAGCCATGGACCGTCGACACCGGCGCGATGGTGTTCTCCGCGACGAAAGGAGTCGCGGCGACGGTCCTTCACCGACTTGTCGATCGCGGCGTGCTGTCCTACGACGAGCCCGTCGCGACGTACTGGCCCGAGTTCGGCGCCAACGGCAAGGACACGATCACCGTCCGCGATGTGCTGCGGCACCGATCCGGGCTGTCACACCTGAAGGGCGTCAGCAAGGACGAATTGCTGGATCACCAGCTGATGGAGGAGCGGTTGGCCGCCGCGACGGTCGACCATCTGCGGGGCTGGCCCGCCTACCACGCGCTGACATACGGATGGCTGCTGTCCGGCATCACCCGTGCGGTGACGGGACGGGGCATGCGTGAGCTGATCCGCGACGAGGTGGCCCGCCCCCTCGACACCGACGGTCTGCACCTGGGCCGCCCGCCCGCCGGTTCACCGACCAAAGTCGCAGAGATCCTTGCGCCGCAGAGCTTGCGCACCAACCCGGTGTTCAATTTCGTCGCGCCGAAGGTGGCCGGCCTGCCGCTCTCCGGCGCGTTCGGGGCGATGTTCTTCCCCGGCATCAAATCGTTTGTGCAGGGCGATATTCCATTCCTGGACGGCGAGGTTCCCGCCGCCAACGGTGTCGTCACCGCCCGCGGCCTGGCCAAGATGTACGCTGCCATCGCCAACGGTGGCAGGATCGACGACACCCAGTTTCTGTCAGACGAGCTGGCCCAGGGGTTGATTGGAAAACCGCGGCGGTGGCCCGACCTGAACATCGGCGTGCCCATGCCGTTTCACCTCGGCTACCATGAATCACCGATTCCCGGGCTGCTCAGGGGCTTTGGTCACATCGGCCTTGGCGGCACCATCGGGTGGGCCGATCCGCAGTCGGGCAGCGCGTTCGCGTTCGTCCACAACCGGTTGTTGACCCCGATGGTGCTCGACATGGCTTCGTTCGCCGGACTGGCCCGGCCGATGCGCAATGCCATCACCGCGGCGAGGCATGCCGGCGCGCTCGCGGTGCCGAGGTACGGCGCGCGCTATCGCCAAGCCGGCCAGCGAGCGCCCCTGAAGCGGCTCGCCGGGCGCCGCTGATTCGACTATGTCGCCCCTGGCCGATCATTGGCCGCGGCGCGCCGAACGCTAGTCCTGCGGCACAACGCCTTTCGCCACGATCAGCGGCAGATCGTGGTAGGTGACGATGCCAGGCGGCGCCGCGACGACGGCGGGGATCGCATTGATGGCAGGCATCGCGGTCATGATGTGGCCGAGCACCATGAACTCTTCCAGTGTGGTGGCCTCGAAATCCGATGGCGGCAGAAAGCCGACCTTCATCGTCACCGTCGGCCGCCCGGCGACCTCGATAACCCAGCCGTCCTTGTCGATCTTCCAATCCGGGTCAAGCGTCTGGCCTTTACGCCACCGCAGGGTGAGCTCGACGCGGGTCTGGTCGCCGACGATGCCCTTCCAGCTGATGAAGACGCCCGCAACGCCACCCGCAGGAATCGTCCACGATCCGAGGTTGAGATCATCGGTGGTCTTTGCGTATTCGGCGTCGCAGCGCACCTCGTCGAACTCGATGCCCAGCGCGTCGCCGATCATCCGGACAGCCTCGCCGAACACACCGGTGCCGTGCGCGGTCATCGCCTGCAGGTCGGGGTGGTCGATCGGCTTGCCGAAGCCGACGGGCTTCTCGGTCGCCGGTGAGTCGTAGAACGTGGTGTCGGCGGCCTCGTTGACCGTGATCTTGTCCACCCGGTCGCAGATGCCGGCCGCCACGATCGCCAACTGGTTGACATAGCCGGGACTGATGCCCGACCCGAACATCGTCGATCCGCCGCGCCGACATCCGTCGGCGATCTTCTCGCGGCCCTCGCCCTGGTTGTGCCCGGTGATGAACGACGCGGTGGCGACGACGTTGACCCCCGCCTCGAGGATGCGAACAAGTTCGTCGACGTCGATCCACATCGGGTTATAGACGACGACGTCGGGCTTCAAGGCGAGCAGCGCGTCGACGTTATTCGTGGCCTCGACGCCCAGCGGCGCGATGCCGGCGAGTTCGCCGACGTCGCGGCCGGCCTTGCCCTTTGACCAGGCGTAACAGCCAACCAATTCGAGTGTGGGATTGGCGGCGATAGCCGCTACGGAGCTTTTTCCAACGTTTCCCGTCGTCCACTGGACGACCCGATACGGAGCGGTGTTGTGCACTCGCTCAGCATAGGGTGGCGCGCCGCGCCGCTCCAAGCCTTTGGCTCAACTCACGGTCCGGGGACCAGGGCCGCCTTGCCGCTGCGCTGCTGGCCGCTGCGATCGATCCACGTCAGGTCGAGGACATCGCCGGGGTAGTGCCGGTCCAGCACGTCGGTCAGCGTGTTGGCCGAATCCAGTGACTTTCCATCGAGCCCCGTGATTATGTCGCCGATGGCAACGCCGGCCTGATCGGCCGGTCCACCGCGCATCACGTCGCGAACGACGATTCCCGGCGCCGTGCGCGGCTGGGTGCTGACGCCGACGCCGAGCAGCACCGGCGGCCCGATATGCACGGCGTCCGACGGCACGCCGGACCGGATCTGACCGGCAACGGCCATCGCCTCATTGATGGGAATCGCGAAACCCTGTCCGGCGGGCCCCATTTGGTAGTTCAGCGACGCCGCGGTGACCACGCCGATGACCTGTCCCGCGCTGTTCACCAGCGGCCCACCGGAGTCTCCCGGCCGCACGCCGGCCGCAACCTCGATGAGGCCTTTGACCTCTTCCGAGCTTCCCGTCAACGAGTCTTCGGCGTTGACGGTCCGGTTGAGCGCGGTCACCGGGCCGGTTTCGTGGGTGAGGGGAGCGCCGACGCCGCGGGCGTTGCCGAGACCGACGGTCGGCTCGCCAATCACGACCGCTCCGGAGTCTCCGATGGGTGCCGCAGGCAGCCCTCCGGCGCCGCGCAGCTGGAGCACCGCGATGTCGTGCTTGCGGTCGTAGCCGACCAGATCGGCGGGGTAGTCGCGACCGCCCACGGTGCCGGTGACGGTGTTGGCACCGGCCACGACGTGGTAGTTCGTCAGCACCACGCCGCCGGGATCGATGACGGTTCCCGTTCCCGTTCCAATCGCCTGCTGGTAGTCGATCCTCGTGGTGACCTGGACGACGGCAGGCTCGACCGCCGCAGCGGCCGCCGCTGTATCTGCGGGAGCGGCCACCGACGTCGCCGGCGTGACCAGGGCCAGGACACCGGCGAACGCCATCAGCAGACGGTGGGGTGCGAATGCGCGCATGTACTCAATACTGGCTGGGAACTCGCTGGTTGTCGAAGTAGGCGCTGGATCGCGACTGGCAGGCACCCTGTAGGACCAGGTCGACGATGCGCTCGCCCAGCTGCTCGTCGACTGGCTCGCCGGTGAGCAAAAGCCTGCCATGCAGCGGCGCTATCAGGGTCTCAAGAAGTAGCCCCGCATCGGTGTCCGGCCGCAGCTCTCCGCGGGCGATGCCCCGCTCGACGACGGGACGCAACGCCTCGATCCGGCCGGCCCAAAATGCCTGGCGGGCGTCTCGCTGATCGTCGGCAGCCAGTGCCGCCACCTGCAGCGCCGCGAGGCCGACCGCAGATGTCAGGTAGGCGATCACCGCGTGCACGACCCCAAGCAGGTCGTCGCGGATAGACCCGGTGTCCGGTGTTGGTATCTCCTCGGCGCTGCGGCTCAGCATCGCCTCGAGGAACAGCTTCTCCTTCGTGACCCATCGCCGGTAGATCGTCGTCTCATGGACCCCCGATCGCCGGGCGACGCCGGCGACGGTCGCGGCACCGACACCGTTCTCGGCGAGCTCATCGAATGCCGCGGCCAGCACGGTGCGGCGGACGTGTTCACCGCGGCGATGCGATGCGGGTGCGCTCACCACTCGACTCTATCGCAAGTCCACTTGCAATACGGGGTGAGTTCGTGCATGATCTATCGCAGGTTGACTTGCGATAGGAGAACGCCATGATTCCGTCAGCGCCGCGCCTCGACTGCACCGGCACCGCCCCTGCCGTCGGGTATCACCACTTCCACGACGACCTCAGCCTGAACTTCCAATGCAACCGATGGGTGCAGTGGATCGGCCCGTCGGCGATCGCAGAGGTCACCGAACTGGCTGCCCGCTGCGACACCTATCCCGAATGGATCGACGGTTTCCTGGGTTTGGCCGAAGCCGCAAGCACGGCGGACCGCCGATTGGCCTCGGCGTATTACGACCGGGCAGCCGAGTTCTTCATGCGCCCCGACGATCCGCGCCGCCCGGCCGCCAGAAACCGGTTCGCGCAGGCGATGCGCACCCTTTATGACGTCGCCACCGACGAGGTGCCATACGGCGGCTCGGCGTTGCCTGCCATCGATCTGCGCCCGGAAGCGGAATCCGGAGCCACCATCGTTGTCTTCGGCGGATTCGACAGCTACGTCGAGGAGTTCCTGCCGATGCTCGCCACGATGGTCGACGCGGGGCACCGGGTCATCGCACTCGAAGGACCGGGTCAGGGCGCTGCCCTGGAAGAGCATGGCCTGCCGATGATCGCCGAATGGGAGCGACCGGTAGCCGCTGTGCTCGACCATTACCGGCTTGACGACGTAACCGTCGTCGGCGAATCCCTCGGCGGCGGACTCGTCATCCGGGCGGCCGCCTTCGAGCCGCGAATCAGCCGCGTGGTCTGTATGGACATTCTCGACGACGAGTTCGAGGTGATAGCCCGTCAGATCGGTCGCGGGGTGACACCGGTGCTGCGCGTGCTGCTGGCCCTGCGCGCCAAGGGGATCGTCAACGCCGTCGCGCGCCGAGCGACCGCACGCAAACCCGTCGCCGCATGGGGACTGCAGCAGGGCATGCACATCACCGGAACCTCGCCGGCATACCACTTCCTGCGCTCGACCATCGAGTTCAACACCCGACGCGTCTCACAACTGGTCACCGCCGATGTCCTGTTGCTTGCAGGCACCGACGACCACTACGTCCCGCTCAAGCAGCTGCGGCGGCAGGCCGCCAACCTGGTCCGCGCACGGTCGGTCACCACGCGCACGTTCACCGCGGCCGAACAGGCCAGCAACCACTGTCAGGTCGGCAACATCGGCGCGGCGGTTCGCGTGATACACGGCTGGCTGGAACTCTCCACCGTCAGTCGCATGGCCGAAAAGGCCGACGCCGCTGACGAACTCGCGCGCCAGTCCTAGCCAGTCCAGCTCGTCACTGCCAATCCGATAAACACCACCAAAGTCAACGTCCACGGCTTACTCAAGCTTTGGCCCTGCCGTTAAACGCTAGTCCTCGACAGCGACGCCGCCGCGCAACCGCCTGCGCCGACGCTTCGTCGGTTCGGCTTCGCCGGACGGCCGGCGATTGCGCAGCCTGCCGTTGGTTGACTCGGCTTCGCCTGTGTCAGGTGCCTCGTCCTCGGCGGCGGGCTCTTCCTGCGCCGTCGGCTCCGGCTCGTCGGCCGTCGACTCCGGCTCAGCGCCTTCGGCGGTGACCTCGGCGGGCTTCTCGTCGGACTCGGATTCCGAACTTTCGTCGGACTCGTCCTCCGTTGTAGCGGCGTCTTCGGCCTCGCCGGCGGCCTCGCGGCGACGTCGGCGGCCCCGCTTGGCCTTCTTCGGCTTGAGTGGTTTGGGCGGAGGGGGCGGCAGCTGGGCGACAAAGGCCAGGTAGAAGGCGAAGATCCCGAGCAGCGCGATCGCCGCGGCGGCACCGTAGATGCCGAACAACCACTGACCCGCGCTATCGAGGGTGAACCAGATCTCGCTGATCGCGGTGCCGATGATCAGCGCACCCGCGAGTACGTGCAGCGCGATCGACGACGTGCGCAGCGTCAAGGCCAGCTGCGGGGTGCCGAACTCCGGTCGCCGGGTTCGCAGCAGCGTGAACACCACCGGCAACGCGGCAAGGCCGATCAGGGCGCCGGTGACGATGCGCAGCACAATGCCGAGAGTGTGGGAGGTGTCGCCGATCAGCTCGGGCCAGCGCGGCAGGACGAAGAAGAAGTAGAGGACACCGGCGGCGATAGAAAACGACGCGTGCCAAACCACCGCAACAGTGCGGCCCATACCCCTCCTCATTGCTTATGGGCCGGAGTGCGACCTGGCTGTCGGTCAGCTGGACGCACCCCGGACCGAGTGCGGAGGATGCGGGATTTGAACCCGCGAGGGCTGTTAACCCAACCCGCGTTCCAGGCGAGCGCCATAGGCCACTAGGCGAATCCTCCGCGGGCCATGGTAGCCGACCTGACTGATGCGTCCGTCGAGTCGCTCGCCGGGCGGGTATTACACTCGCCGTGGACCCCGCGCGGCGTCTATCCTGTGAACTCCCCCAGGGCCGGAAGGCAGCAAGGGTCAATGGGCTCTGGCGGGTGCGCGGGGTCCCCTCTCTTGGATCCACGGCTCCTCGACGGTGAAAGGCGCGCGGTGTCATTTCTGTCCCTCGGCCGTGACGACCTGCAGGCCCAGCACGACCTGCAGCGACGCAATTACGCCGAGCTGCAAGCCAAGGGTCTGAACCTCGACCTCACCCGTGGCAAGCCGTCTCCCGCGCAGCTCGATCTGTCCAATGCGCTGCTGGAGCTGCCGGGTAGCGGCGCTGATGCCTACCGCGACGGCGACGGCACCGACACCCGCAACTACGGCGGCCTGCACGGCCTGCCCGAGCTGCGCGCCATCTTCGGCGAGCTGCTCGGCATCCCGGTTCCCAACCTGATCGCCGGCAACAACGCGAGCCTCGAGCTGATGCACGACGTGGTCGTGTACTCGCTGCTTCACGGCGGCGTTGACGCAACACGGCCGTGGATTGCCGAGGCAGGCGTCAAGTTCCTCTGCCCGGCCCCGGGCTACGACCGCCACTTCGCGATCACCGAGAGCCTCGGCATCGCGATGATCACCGTGCCGATGTGCGAGGACGGCCCCGACGTCGACCTGATCGAAGAACTCGTCGCCGCCGACCCGGCGATCAAGGGCATGTGGTGCGTGCCGGTCTACTCGAACCCGACCGGCGTCACCTATTCCTGGGAGACCGTTCGCCGGCTGGTCCAAATGCACACGGCCGCGGCCGATTTTCGGTTGATGTGGGACAACGCTTACCCGGTGCACACGCTGACGCACGACTTCGTGAGGCAGGTCGACGTGCTGGGGCTGGCCGAGGCGGCGGGCTGCCCGAACCGGCCGCTGGTGTTCTCGTCGACGTCGAAGATCACGTTTGCCGGCGCCGGTGTCAGCTTCTTCGCCGGCTCGCTGGGCAACATCGCGTGGTACCTGCAGTACGCCGGGAAGAAATCCATCGGCCCGGACAAGGTGAACCAGCTGCGGCATCTGCGATTCTTCGGCGACGCCGACGGGGTGCGCCTCCAGATGCGGCGCCACCAGGCCCTGCTGGCGCCGAAGTTCGCGCTGGTGCTGGAGATCCTCGCCGACCGGCTCGGCGAGTCGAAGGTCGCGTCGTGGACCGAACCCAAGGGCGGCTACTTCATCAGCCTGGATGTCTTGCCGGGCACCGCGAAGCGCACCGTCGCGCTGGCCAAGGACGCGGGCATCGCCGTCACCGAGGCGGGGTCGGCGTTTCCGTACCGAAAAGACCCGGAGGACAAGAACATCCGTATCGCCCCATCGTTCCCCGGGTTGCCCGAGCTGCACGACGCGATCGACGGCCTTGCCACCTGTGCGCTGTTGTCGGCGACCGAGTCCCTGCTGAAACGCTGATGGCCCGCCCGGCGTCCACTTGTCGCGCCGTCTCGGTAGCCTGCTGAGCGTGGCGCTCTACCGCAAGTACCGACCGGCAACCTTCGCCGATGTGGTTGGCCAGGAGCACGTCACCGAACCGCTCTCTACTGCGCTGGCGGCAGGCCGCATCAACCACGCCTACCTGTTCTCCGGACCGCGGGGTTGTGGGAAGACGTCGTCGGCGCGCATCCTGGCCCGCTCGCTGAACTGCGAGCAAGGGCCGACGCCCACACCCTGCGGGGTGTGCGACTCGTGCGTTGCGCTGGCCCCGAACGGGCCTGGCAGCGTCGACGTCGTCGAACTCGACGCGGCCAGCCACGGCGGCGTGGACGACACCCGCGAATTGCGTGACCGCGCCTTCTACGCGCCTGCGCTCTCGCACTACCGCATCTTTATCGTCGACGAAGCGCACATGGTCACCACGGCCGGTTTCAACGCGCTGCTCAAGATCGTCGAGGAGCCACCCGAGCACCTGATCTTCGTGTTCGCGACGACCGAGCCGGAGAAGGTGCTGCCCACCATTCGGTCGCGCACGCATCACTACCCGTTCCGGCTGCTGGCTCCGCGGACCATGCGATCGCTGCTGGAACGCATCTGCGCGCAGGAAGACGTCACGGTCGACGACGCCGTGTACCCGTTGGTCATCCGGGCAGGCGGCGGCTCGCCGCGCGACACGCTGTCGGTGTTGGATCAGCTGCTGGCCGGCGCAGAAGGAAACCGGGTGGAGTACCAGCGTGCGTTGGCGTTGCTCGGCGCGACGGATGTGGCGCTGATCGACGACGCGGTGGACGCGCTGGGCGCAGGGGACGCCGCGGCCCTGTTCGGCGCCGTCGAGGCGGTGATCGATGCCGGGCACGACCCGCGACGGTTCGCCACCGACCTTCTTGAGCGCTTCCGCGATCTGATTGTGCTGCAGTCGGTGCCCGACGCGATCGCCCGCGGGGTGGTCGACGGACCCGAGGATGTGCTGGAGCGGATGCGCGATCAGGCAACGCGGATCGGCACCGCGACGCTGACCCGATACGCCGAGGTGGTGCATGCCGGGCTGGGGGAGATGCGCGGCGCCACCGCGCCGCGGCTGCTGCTCGAAGTGGTGTGCGCGCGGCTGCTGCTGCCGTCGGCCAGTGACACCGAATCGGCGCTGCTGCAGCGCGTCGAACGGATCGAGACGCGGCTGGACATGTCGATCCCGGCCGGTGAGGTCGCAGCATCCCAGCCGATTGCGCCGCCGAAGCAATTCGCCCGCAGGAGCAAGGCGGCTGAGCCGCAAGCGCCCAAAGCCGAGCCCAAACCCGAACCCAAACCCGCGCCCGAGCCGCCGCCGCCTGACCCCGTGGTCGAAGCGCAGGCGCCGACTGCGCCTTCTGGGGGTGGCGAACCCAATGCGGCCGCGGTGCGCAGCATGTGGACCACCGTGCGCGATAAGGTCCGTCAGCGCAGCCGCACAACCGAGGTGATGCTGGCGGGCGCGATCGTGCGCGCCGTCGATGGCGACACCCTGGTGCTCAGCCACGAGTCGGCTCCGCTGGCTAAACGGCTTGTGGAGCAACGCAATTCCGATGTCATCCGCGAGGCGCTCAAGGACGTGCTTGGCGTGGACTGGAAGATCCGGTGCGAAGCAGGGACTGAGGCGCCGACGGTGGCACCCGAGCCGGATAACGTCGCCCCGTCGCCATCGCGGCGTGACGACGACGAGGAGGACATGCTGGCCGAGGCAGGCAACGACACCTCCGAGGCCCCTCGCCGCGACCCGGAGGAAGCAGCTCTGGAGCTACTGCAGACCGAGCTCGGCGCCCGTCGCATCGACGGCAGCTAACTAGGGCGTCCACCACGGCCGCAGCGGAAGGCCGCGGTCGCTTCCGTGTGAGTCGAGCTTGACCGCCAAGACTTGGTGCAGCTGAACGACATTCGTCTCGAAGCCCAGCCGCGAGCCGGCCATGTAGAGACCCCACACTTTCGCGATGGGCAGCCCGACCTCTTCCACGGCGTCGTCCCAGTGCTCGACGAGATTGCGGCACCAGTCGCGCAGCGTCAGGGCGTAGTGGTGGCGCAGGTTCTCCTCGTGCACGACCTCGAGCCCGATGTCCTGGGCTTCGGTGATGATGCGGCCCGAGCCGGTGAGCTCCCCGTCGGGGAACACGTACCGGTCGATGAAGCCGCCCGCGCTCGGCCCGGTCCGGTTGTCCGGGCGGGTGATGCAGTGGTTGAGCAGCAGCGCGCCGGTGCGCATCTTCGACTTAAGGAAGCGGAAATACGACGGATAGTTGTGCACGCCGATGTGTTCCGTCAGCCCGATCGACGAGACCGCGTCGAAGCCCGATTCCCGGATATCGCGGTAGTCGGCGTGGCGGACCTCGGCAAGGTCGGCAAGGCCTTGTTCGGCGATCGCCTTCTGAGCCCATCTGGCTTGCTCTTTGGACAGCGTGACCCCGATGGCCTTCACGCCGTTGTGGGCGGCGTAGCGCACCATCCCGCCCCAGCCGCAGCCCACGTCGAGCAGCCGGTCGCCGGGCTTCAGCCGCAGCTTCTCGAACACCAACCGGTATTTGTTCTCCTGCGCCGCTTCCAGTGAGGTGTCCGGATTCGGGTAGCACGCGCAGGTGTAGGTCATCGACGGGCCGAGCACCCATTCGTAGAACTTGTTGGACACGTCGTAGTGGTGGTGGATCGCCTCGGCGTCGCGGGTCTTGCTGTGCCGCAAACCCTCTGCGATGCGCCGCCAGCGTGGCAGCACCTCCTGAGGGGGCGGCGCGATCGGCCTGAGGTGCTCGAAGCCGATGGAGCGGACGATATTGGCGAGCACCCGCGCAGGCGGCCGCTTGAAGTCCATCTTCTCGGCCAGCGCCTTGAGTAACTCGTATGGGTCGCCGGGGTGCACGCCGTGCGGTTCGACGTCGCCCGAGACGTAGGCGCGGGCCAACCCCAATTCCCCTGGTGCGGTGGCCAGGTAGGTGGTGCCACGCGGGGTGCGCAGGTCCAACCCGATCTGGGCATCGTCGGGTCCGGCAGTGCTGCCGTCGTACGCGGTGAATTTCAGCGGCAGCTGGCCCGCGGCGAAGATCTCGAGGATCTCGGCGAGCGTGAGCTTGTCCGGCACCTGTGCCGAGTGCCCGGTGTTTTCCCTGAATGTCGTCATCGTCGTTGCACCGCCTTTGCATACAGGTCGAGGAGACGTGAGTCGGGGTCGTAGCTCTTCTTTACGGTCTTGTAGGCCTCGCCGCCATAGAGTTCGTCGAATTCGTCGGGGGAGTAGTACGCATCGGAGTACAGCGACTTGTGCCCGTCGAGCTCGCTGACCTTACGCTCGATCAGCTTATTCGTGTGGCCCTGCTCGGGCCCGACCGGCACCGACGACCAGAATCCGATGTTGACGTAGGTGTGGTGCGGGCGAATCGGGTACAGCGGCCAGTCGCCGTCGTTCCGTAGCCGCAGCGGGCACAGCCAGATCGGCTCGATCGGGACGTTGGCCAAAAACCAGTCAAGAAACTCGGCGGTCCGCTCGATGGGCACTTCGACGTCCTGCACGACGCGTTCGCGGGGAGGGCGCCCGTTGCGCTTCTCGATGCGGTCGGCGATGTTGAACCGCTGGTCGTAGGCGATCAGCTTCCAGTAGAAGCTGCTGCGGCGATAGCGCCGCGGCCAGAACCGGCGGATACGCGGGTCCTGCGCACCGAATGCCCTCGAGCACCAGAACCAGTCGGTGTCCCACCGCCACAGGTAGTCGTGAATGGTGAGCCGATCGTGTTTCTCACCGTCGGGGTGCTGGATGGAGCGGTAGTAGACGTGCTGGCCGGTGTAGTCGCTGACGGTTCCCGCCGCGCCGGTCTGGAACCCCAGTGTCAGGTAGCTCTCGCCGGCGCTGAACACCACGCCGTCGAGGTAGTCGACGGGGGCGCCGTCGTAGCCGCCGGTCTCGATGACGCGGTCCATGGCCGCGACCAGGTCTTCCAACGAGTAGAACCTCAGGTGCCGCAGCGCGACGAAGGGTTTGACGGACTCCAGCTCGATCTTCAGCCGAACCGAATAGCCCAGTGTCCCATAGGAATTCGGAAAGGCATGGAAGAGATCGGAGCACAGGTCACGACTTGCGGTTACCACATCACCCTTACCGGTCAGGATGTCCATCTCCAGCACGGATTCGTGCGGCAGCCCGTTGCGGAACGACGAGGACTCGATGCCAAGCCCCGTGACCGCCCCGCCAAGCGTGATGGTCTTCAGTTGCGGCACCACCAGCGGCGACAGGCCGTAGGGCAAGGTGGCCGCGACCAGGTCCTCGTAGGTGCACATGCCGGCCACGTCGGCGGTGCGCGCATCGGGGTCGACGGTGATGACGCCCGTCAGCCCCGACGTGTCAAGGCCCTTGCTTTTGGTCTTGGTTCTCGCCCGGAACAGGTTCGACGTGGGTTTGGCGAGCCGGACGGTCGCGTTCGGGGGTATCGCCCGATAACTCGCGAGCAGACGCTGCACGCCTGCGGTGTGGGCAGCACGTGCGTCAATCCCCTCAATAGACACGGATATACGCTAGTCCGCGGCCGCAGCGGATGCGACCGCACCACGACGACAGGAGAGCCATCTCATGGGACAGGTCAGCGCGTCCAGCACCGTCTTGATTGACGCCTCACCGGAGGTTGCGTTGGCGGCGGTGGCGGATTACCAGACAGTGCGCCCGAAGATCCTGTCGCCGCATTACAGCGACTACCAGGTGCTCGAGGGCGGGCAGGGCGCCGGCACCGTCGCAACCTGGAAGCTTCAGGCCACGAAGTCGCGGGTGCGCGACGTCAAGGCCAGCGTCGACGTGGCCGGCCACACCGTCATCGAGAAGGACGCGAACTCGTCGATGATCACCAACTGGACCGTCGCGCCCGCCGGCGCCGGATCGTCCGTCACCGTCAAGACGTCGTGGCAGGGCGCCGGGGGCATCGGGGGCTTCTTCGAGAAGACGTTCGCGCCGCTGGGACTGCGCAAAATTCAGGGTGAGGTGCTGGACAACCTCAAGAAGGAAGTGGAGGGCCGGTAAGCGGCCCGACATCAGTCACAGAGGGCCGGTAGCGGCCCGACATCAGTCACAGAGGGCCGGTAAGCGGCCCGACATCACAGACAGAGGGCCGCTAGCTGGTCCGCGGCTGGGTACCAAGGAAGCCCGCGATACCGCGGACGACGGCGTCGGCGTACTTCTGCCTGCCGTCCGGCGTCTTCATCAGCTCGGAGTCGGCGGGGTTCTTCATATTGCCCAGCTCGACCAGGATCGACGGGAACTGGGCCAGGTTCAGGCCGGTCAGGTCGGAGCGTGGGTAAAGACCGTTCGAGCCGATGTAGGTGGCGGGCACAAACCCCGCTGCGGTCAACTGGTCGCGCATGGTTTGGGCCAATTGGATTGAGGGCCCTGCCTGCGCCTGGTTGAGCGGAGGCGCGGAGTAGTTCACGTGGAAGCCGCGGCCGGTCGGCGGACCGCCGTCGGCGTGGATGCTCACGATCGCATTGGGGTGCAGGGCGTTGGCCATGTTCGCTCGCTCGTCGACGCAGGGGCCGAGCCCGGTGTCGTCGCCGCGAGACATCGCGGTCCGCGCGCCGAGCGCCGTGAGCTCTTGGCGGATGCGCAGCGTGGTGTCCCAGGTGAAGGTGTGCTCGGGGTAGCCGTCGTCGGTCGATGTGCCGCTGGCCTGGCAGTCCTTGGTGCCGCCGCGACCTGTGGGCACCTGCCGGCTGATCGAGGCGTCGTTGGCGCCATTGTGGCCGGGATCGAGGAACACGATCATGCCCGCGACGTTGGCGGGCGCGGCGGCGGCGCTCGGGGCGACAAATGTCGACGCAGCGACGAGCACACCGACGACGCCGACACGAATGCAGGCGGGAAGAGGCACGGCGTCAAGTTAGCGTGCTGCCGTCTAGGCTTGAAGTTCAACCGCCCGGCGCAACCAAGTCGAGACCAATATGCAAGGGGACTGTCATGCAACCAGGAGGCACGCCGGACATGTCGGCACTCCTCGCGCAGGCGCAGCAGATGCAGCAGCAGTTGATGGAGGCTCAGGAAGCGCTGGCCAATTCTGAGGTGCACGGCCAGGCGGGCGGCGGCTTGGTGCAGATCACCATGAAGGGCAGCGGTGAAGTGGTGGCCGCGTCGATCGACCCGAAGGTCGTCGACCCCTCCGATGTCGAGACGCTGCAGGACCTCATCGTCGGCGCCATCGCAGATGCCTCCAAGCAGGTCACCATCCTGGCGCACGATCGGCTTGGGCCGTTAGCCGGTGGGATGGGCGACCTAGGTCTTCCGGGGATCTGACTTGTTCGAAGGCCCCGTTCAGGATCTGATCGACGAGCTCGGCAAGCTGCCAGGTATCGGGCCGAAGAGCGCGCAGCGGATCGCGTTTCATCTACTTTCCGTCGAGCCTCCCGACATCGACCGACTGACCGCGGTTTTAGCGAAGGTGCGCGACGGCGTGAAGTTTTGCGCTGTGTGCGGGAACGTATCCGACGAGGACCGCTGCCGGATCTGTTCAGATTCGCGCCGCGACGCGTCGCTGGTGTGTGTCGTCGAGGAGCCGAAGGACGTGCAGGCCGTCGAGCGCACGCGTGAATTCCGGGGCCGCTACCACGTACTGGGTGGGGCGTTAGATCCGTTGTCCGGGGTGGGACCCGAGCAGTTGCGAATCCGCGAGCTACTCAACAGGATTGGCGAACGGGTCGACGGTGTGGACGTCGCCGAGGTGATCATCGCGACCGATCCGAACACCGAGGGCGAGGCGACCGCGACGTACTTGGTGCGGATGCTGCGCGATATCCCCGGCCTCACAGTGACGCGCATCGCGTCCGGCTTACCGATGGGCGGCGACCTTGAGTTCGCCGACGAGCTGACGCTTGGCAGAGCGCTGACGGGCCGTCGCGCAATGGCCTAGTAACTGCCCGCGAAACGCACGTTCTGCAGGCCTCCACTCGCACTTTCTCTGCAGAACGTACTTTTCGCGAGTTTGTCGGTTGCACCTGCCACCATTCGGCCATGGGGGAGGTCTTCATCGGGACCGAAGCGATCGCCCAGGGGCGCATCACGAGACATGCGTTGCAGCGGTGGTATCGGCCCATATTTCGCGGAATCTATGTACCTCGCGGCGCTGACCCGTCGGTGCGAGACCGGGCCACCGGCGCGTGGCTGGCATCAGATCGCAAGGGCGTCATCGCGGGCGCCGCGGCATCAGCTTTGCACGGTGCTAGCTGGGTTGACGACGACATCCCAATCGAACTGATCTCCAGTCGCGCTCGACCGCAGCCCGGCCTCCTGATCCGCAACGAGGTGATGGCGGACGACGAGATCAGCTGGGCCTGCAAGCTGCCTGTGACGACTCGCGAACGGACCGCCTTCGACCTTGGCCGACATCGGCCAAGGGATGAGGCCATCGCCCGAATCGACTCGCTCATGCGCGTGAGGTCCTTCTCAACAGAGGACGTACTGGTACTCGCCAAGCGCTATCGCGGTGTCAGGGGTCTGAAGGCGTTGCGGGTGGCGCTTCCGCTTGTCGACGGTGGTGCTGCGTCGCCTCAGGAGACCCGGCTGCGGTTGCTCTTCGTCGACGCCGGATTGCCGAAACCAACGACGCAAATCCCGATCTGCGACCACCGCGGTCGGCTGATCCGCATGGTGGACATGGGCTGGGAAGAGTTCATGGTGGCGGCGGAGTATGACGGCGATCAACATCGCACGAGTCGCTCGCAATACGTCAAGGACACCAGGGCCTTGCCGAAGCTGGAACGCATGGGCTGGACCGTGATCCGGGTGATCAAGGAGGACCGCGACGAGGATGTCATCGCGCGGGCAACCAGGTCGCTGCTATCCCGGGGCTGGCGACCCTAGCCGCGGCGCGGGGCGGCCAGCCGTTCGCGGCGCAGCTGTGCCACCTCGTCGATCTCCAGCGGCGGCAATTCGCCCACCACGCGGCTCAGCAGGAGATCAGCCAGCTCCGGATTGCGGGCCAGGCACGGGCCGTGCAAGTACGTGGCCACCACACTGCCCTGCACCGCGCCGTCGATGCCGTCGCCCGCGCGGTTGCCCGCGCCGCTGATCACCTTGGCTAGCGGCCCCGCCGCCGCGCCGAGAACCGTTCCACCACGGTGGTTTTCGAAGCCCGACAATCGCTCCGAAAGCCCGGGTACCAGAGGTTCGGACACCACCTCGCCGATGGTCCGATCGGGCTGCGGCGAGGTGGTCAGGTCCAGCAGGCCAACCCCGTCTACGCGCTCACCCGATGACGTCTCGTACCAGTGCCCCAGCACCTGGATCGCCGCACAGATTGCCAGCACCGGCGCGCCCCGGGCGGCGGCCTGCTGCAATCCCGGATACCGGATCAGATGCTTGGTCGCAAGGCGCTGCGCGTAATCCTCCGCCCCGCCAAGCGTATACAGGTCGAGCCCGGAAGGCACCGGGTCCGACAATGTGATCGAGACAATCTCGGCGTCAAACCCTCTGCGCCGCAGCCGTTGCCGCAACACCACGGAATTGCCGCCGTCGCCGTATGTGCCCATGACATCGGGCAAAACCAGCCCGATCCGCACGGTCGATTCAGCCACTGCTCCCCCGGTCGCTCCGCTCCTGCCCCAAGGGACCACGTCCGCCCCGCCCAAGTGTCCGATTCAGTTGCAGGAAGGCGGTGTAATTGGCGACGACCTCGACGTGTCCCGGTGGACAGGACGTGATGGCTTCCACGGCGTTGTGGACCAAACTGTGTTCGACGCCCGCGTACCCGAGGCGCACGGCCAGGTCGGTTCCGCGCTCGCCCGCGGCCACCACCGGCTTGTCGACGAAATGCTCGAAGTTGACGTCCCAGAGCCAAGACAGGTCCTCGCCGTCGGCCACCTGACCGTTGACCGAGATCACCACGGAGCCGGCGTCGGTGTCCACCATCGACAGCGCTTCCTGCCAGCCGGCCGGATTCTTGGCCAGCAGCATCCGAACCGAATGCGCGCCGAGCTGGACTGTGCGGTACCGGCCCGCGACTTCATCGACTCCCGACGCCGCCGCGACCGCAGCGGCGGGGTCGGCGCCGAGCGTCACCGCCGCCGCCACCGCCTGCGTGGCGTTGCCCCGGTTCACCGCCCCGGGCAGCGCCAGCGTCATCGGCAGCGAAAGCCCGTCTGGCCCATAGATATTCGCGTCGTCGAACCACCACTGCGGGGTGGGCCGCTTGAAGTCGGTTCCCGTCGAGTACCAGTGGCTGCCGTCACGCACGATGATCTCCCCGCTGCGCGGACAGCTCACCGAGTCATTCGCCCAGCCGCCGCCTGCCGCCACCCACACCACGTGCGGGCTGTCGTAGGCCGCCGATGTCATCAGCACGTCATCGCAGTTGGCGACCACAACCGTGGACGGATGACGGGCCAACCCGTCGCGCAGCGTCCGCTCGATGAGGTTGATCTCGCCGACGCGGTCCAACTGATCACGCGACAGGTTCAGCAGCACGATCACCGCCGGGTCCACGGCGTCGGCGACATGCGGCACGTGCATCTCGTCGACCTCCAGCGCGGCCAACCCGGCGTCGCGCGCCCCCGCCAGCGCGGCCACGAGTCCGGCGTCCATGTTGGCGCCCTCGGCGTTGGTGGCGACGGTCTGATGTCGCCGCCCATGCGGCTCCGAAGGTCCGAGTGTGCCAAGCGCCGTCGCGGTCATCCTGGTGGTGGTCGACTTGCCGTTGGTGCCGGTGACAACGACCGTGCGACGGCCCTCGCCGAGCTGGCGAAGGATCGATTTGTCCAGCGTCATCGCCACAAGGCCGCCGATCATCGCGCCGGCGCCGCGCCCGGTGACTCGCGACGCCCAACGCGCGCCGGCGCCGGCCGCGAGCGCGACACGTCCACGAGTGGTGACCACCCCGGCAGTCTAAAAGGGGGCAAGCAGGTAGCCGACACGCTGCCGTGGGATCCTGCCGTGACGGCGATTTGTCACCGCAACGTGCCATCCTCAAAACGTGAGCCAAATCTGGGGCCGGCCGGCAGCCGAACCCGGAGCGGGCTGGGCCGTCGTCGACGTCGAGACCTCCGGCTTCCGCCCCGGGCAGGCGCGCGTTGTGAGCGTCGCCGCGCTGGCCCTCGGCGACGACGGCAACGTCGAGCAAACCCTCTACACGCTGCTCAACCCCGGCGTCGACCCCGGTCCCACCCATGTGCACGGCCTGACCCCCGAAATGCTGGAGGGCCAACCCTGCTTCGGCGACGTCGTCGGCGACCTCGTCGAGCTGCTGGCGGGCCGCACGCTCGTCGCCCACAACGTCGGCTTCGACTACGCGTTCCTGGCCGCCGAGGCCGAATTGGTCGGGGCGGAGCTACCCGTCGACACGGTGATGTGCACGGTCGAGCTCACCCGCCGCCTCGAGCTGGGCACCGAGAATCTGCGGCTGGAGACGCTGGCGGCGCATTGGGGCATTACCCAGATGAGGCCGCACGACGCCCTCGACGACGCGTTGGTGCTCGCCCAGATCCTCAAGCCCGTGCTGGTCCGTGCTCGTGAGCGCAAGGTCTGGCTGCCGGTGCGGTCGGTGTCGCGGCGGCAGTGGCCAAACGGCCAGGTCACCCACGAGGAGCTGCGTCCGCTGAAGATGCTGGCCTCGCGGCTGCCGTGCCCGTATCTGAACCCAGGACGGTTCGTCGCGGGTCGGCCGATGGTGCAGGGCATGCGGGTGGCGTTGTCGGCCGAGGTCACCCACACCCACGAGGAGCTCATCGAGCGGATCGTGCACGCCGGGCTGGCATACACCGACGCCGTCGATCCGGAGACCTCCCTTGTTATCTGCAACGAGCCCGAACCCGACCACGGCAAGGGCTATCAGGCCAACGAGCTCGGCGTGCCGCTGGTCAGCGACGCAGACTTCATGCGATTGCTCGACACCGTCGTCGGCGGCACCGGCATCGAGGAGTTCACCGACGCCACGCTAGGGGGCGAGCAGTTCGCGCTGTTCTAAGCCGGGCGTGACGTCCCGCGGGAGACCCCTGGGGTGAACGTGACCGGCAGCTTGCCCAAGCCGGTCATGCTCGGATTGCCGAGATATTGGTGCACGCCTTCCAGGTCGACCTGATAGTCCGAAATGCGTTCGAGAACCGCATTCACCATCACCTCGAACATGACCCGCGCCAGCGGGGCACCGATGCATCGATGTGGCCCGAGCCCGAACGCGACGTGCCGATTGGGTGCCCGGTCCAATACCACTTCGTCGGGTCGTTCGAACTCCCGCTCGTCATGGTTGGCCGCCAGCCAGCTGATGAGCACCTGGTCGTTGCGCCGAAGCTGTTGGCCACCGAGGACGGTGTCGCGACTCACCGTGCGGCTCAGCGTCTTGTTGACCGAGCAGTATCGGAGAAACTCGTCTGCTGCGGTGCGGTAGAGCTCGGGACGGTCGATGAGTTGCTGTCGCAGATCCGGGTGGGTGCCGAGGTGAAGCAGGCTCAATGCGGTCAGTGACGTCGTGGTGTCGACGCCGCCGCCGATGAGATTCCAGAGAATGTCGATGAGCTGGGTGTCGTCCAGACGCTTGCCGTCGAACTCGAATTGAACCAGGAAGCTCGTCAGGTCGTCCGCCGGATCCGCCCGGCGGGTTGCCGCGAATTTCGACAAGCCGTCGATCATCGCGGGGACTTCGGCTATCACCTTGTTGTACTCGTCGCCGTCGGAAGCAGCCATGACCGAATGGAAGAGGTTGGCGTATAGCCGCCAGTTGTCATAGGGCAGACCCATCAACCTCATGGTGAGGATGGCCGGAACCGGGCTCGCGTAGTCGAGCACGAGGTCCATCTGGCCGTCGGCGATGCGCTGGTCGAGGAACCAGTGCACCGATTGCTCCATGAACGGCCGCATCTTCTCCACGGCGCCCGACGAGAAGAACGGGGTGAGCGCGCGCCGCAACGCCAGGTGATAGGGACCGTCGACTTCGCCGATGCCAAGCGGCGGTTGGCCTTCGGGACGCGGAACACCCATCTCGCCTTGGTAGTTCACCCCGTCCCTGTCCCTGTCCCTGTCCCCGTCCCTGTCCCTGTCCCCGTCCCCGTCGCCCTCGCCCTCGCCACGGCCCCCGCCGTCGCCCTCGCGCTTGCCGTCTCCCGCGTTCGGTTCGTACTTGTGCGCGAACACCTCGCCGTCCCTGGCTGCCTGTGCTACCGCGTCGTAACTGGTGACGTACCAGAATCCGCCGTAATTCTCGTTCCACGCGACGGGACACCGGCGCCGCAGATCGGCGTTGACCTCTCGCTCGTTGAGGTTGAAGTCTTCGGAATGGTGATCGAATCCGACGATCGCGTCGGCACTGACGTCGGGGCGGCCCATTAGGCTATCTTTGCATTTTTAGGGATCTTGAGTCCCCTGGGAGGTGGAACTCATCGACGATCGGGCAGCAGGAGCGACCATCGGCGGACGGGCGATCCCAGACCTGCCCGATCTCCCGCGGATGCACAGGGAACGTTTCGAACGGTTACAGCACCAGCTCGAGGCGCAGGGTGTCGACGGCCTGGTCCTGCTCGGGTCCAGTTCGGTGGCCTATGCCACCGGTGCCGCCACGCCCGCCCAGGATGGTGACCGCGCGGCGCTGTTTCGCCCGGTTGCGGTTGTGGTGAAGGGAGATTCGGCCCCTCACCTTTACACGCTCTACGCCGATGGGGCTCCTTCGGAGCTTCCTGACGATCACCTGCACGGGCCCGTGTTTCCGGGTCTCGACGACGGCATGGATGTTTTCGCCGCGGCGCTCGCCGATCATTTCCCGCCCGGTGCCCGTGTCGGTGTCGACGACCAGACCCACGCGATGTTGCGCGGCCTGCCGTGGTTCGACTGGGTCGATGCGGCGGATGTGGTCGGCGCTGCAAAGCTCACGAAGACACCTGACGAAATCGCGTGCATCCGCAACGCGCAGCGGCTGAACGAGCTGGCGATGAGCGATGCGCTGGCGATTCTGCGTCCGGGAGTTCGCCAGATAGACCTGAGTGCGGCGTTCCTCCGCCGTGTCTTCGAACTTGGTGCTTCCGCGAACGGGATCGATCCGATCTGGCAGGTGATGGCGCCGACGCGCGAGCTCGGGCCGTGGACCCTGCACGGCGATCTCGCGTATCCGACCGTCACCACCGACAGGTTCCTCAGGGAGGGCGACGTGATCTGGGTCGATGCAGGCATCACCTGGCAGGGTTACGCCTCTGACTACGGCCGGACCTGGATTACCGGCGCGGACCCTGTCCCGAATGCCAAGCAGCAGGCGCACTTCCGCCGCTGGCGAGCCGTAGTCGATGCCGCGCTCGACGTTCTCAAGCCAGGCGTGTCCGCACTGCAACTCGGCACCACGGCCATCGATGCCAATGACGGTGTCCGCCCCTGGATCGAGCACTTCTATCTGGCGCACGGTGTGGGCACGGAGAGCGCCGAAATGCCGCTGATCGGAACGGACTTGGGCGAGGGGTTCGACGAGCAGCTCATGATGCGGCCAGGGATGGTGCTTGTCTTCGAGCCGGTCATCTGGGAGGACGGCGCGGCCGGTTACCGCTCGGAGGACATCGTGGCCGTGACCGATACGGGCTGGGTCAAACTCAGCGGCTCAACCTACGAACCGTACGGTCTGACCGCATGAGCCCCGTCGCCCGTGACCGCGGGGTGTTCGTCGGCATGATGGGCCTCGAGGACGACGCTCGTGTCGACTTCGGCCGGCTACGCGCCCAACGGCGCGTAAAAGTCCTCTCCGGCATGGAAAGCCACGATATCGACGCCCTGATGCTCGGTGGTGTCGGCGACGTGCGGTACGTATCGGGTGCGCGTCAGCTCGGGCGATCCGGTGTGCTTCCTTTCGCACCCGTTGCGGTGGTGGTGAAGAAAACCGAGCGCGTGCATTTGCTCTCGACCTGGGACGAGGGAGTGCCACCGGAGATCGGCTACCACGATCTGTACCGCTTGAGCTGGAATCCCGCCAACCTGGCGGCCGACCTGGCCACCATCCCCGGCCTGCGTGAGGCGCGGCGGGTCGGCACCGACGGATTGACGCCGATGTTCGCAGGGTTGATCTCACAACTGGTCACCCCGGCAGAGCTGGTCGACGCCGCCCCCGTGATAGCGAGCGCTCGACGGACCAAGACGCCCGACGAGATCACCTGCCTTGACGTGGCGTCGGCGATTGCGGAGGCAGCGCTGAGTGCGTTGGAAGGCGCGTTGGCGCCGGGTATCACCGAGCGCGAAATGCTCGGCATCTACGACGAGCGGATAGCGAGCCTCGGAGCGCCGATGCCGCCGTCGGAAAGCGTTTGTTTCGCCACGCCCTCCCGCGGCCCGGTCAGATTCCGCCATCTTGCAACTGACCGGCCGATCGGAGACGGCGAATTGGTGGTGCTCGCGCCCGGCGCGCTGTACGCCGGATACGAGTCCGGACTGGCCCGCACCCGGGTAGCCGGCCATGCCGGTCCGCAAGGAACGGCGGACCTCGCCTCGAGATGTGCGCGGGGAATGGACGCATTGATCGCCGCCTGCCGCCCGGGCAATACCGGCGCTGACCTGTACACAGCGTGGGAAGACGCAGGCAACCCAGATCCGGGGGTTCCGCTGGCCCATGGTCTGGGATTGGGCGCCGAGCCGCCGCTGATCGGCCTTGGCCGCGGGGGCGACGCCACCATCGAGGAGGGAATGGTGCTTAGCGTGCAGTCCTGGGTCGCCGAGGAAGGCGTCGGAGGTTGCCTGGAGCGCGGCACGGTCCGCATCGAGAGCAGCGGCCCGTCGGCACTCACGCGCTACGGAAGGTTGTAATGGCCAGTCACCGAACGGTTTTCAACCACGTCGGAATGTGCGTTGCAGATCGCCCGCGGTCACGTCGGTTCTACGAGGGCCTGCTCGGGTTCGAGTTCTGGTGGGAACTCGAACCGCCCGACGACGGCACGGACCAGCTTCTGCAGCTCGAGAGGCCGCTTGGTCTGCACGCGACGTACCTGGTTCGCGACGGTCTGGTGCTCGAACTACTCGACTACTCGCAACGCGAAGTCCACACCGGGGCGAAGCGCGTCATGGACCAAGTGGGCCTGACACATCTGTCGCTGTCGGTATCCGATCTGGCTGCGGTGTTGGCGATGGTCGAGGGCTTCGGGGGATCGGTGATCGCGGACACCGTCTCCGAGCAGTCGGCGATGATCCGCGACCCCGACGGGCAGCTCATCGAACTGCTCGCCGACTCGTGGCTCGCCGTCCTGCCACCCCGTCCGTAGACTCCTTGCAATCACTACATCCGTAGTGATACGGTCGGTGCATGATGAGCACTACGGACGTAGTACACCAACCGTCCTTCCGGGACACCTACCGCTGCCACGGCTACTTCTTCCGCGAGGCCGCCATCCTCACCATCGCTATCGGTGTAGGTATGCACCTATACCGGGTGATCTTCGGAGACGAAGTCACCCTGCGGTACGTCGTCACCCCGGCGACCGACAAGATCCTGCTCATCCCGATGACCTACGCGGCGATCACCGGGATCCTGCTGCTGGTGCGCCACCGCGTCCAGTTCACCAACAACCGGCATCGGGCTCTGTTCACCGGCTCGGTGGTCTACATTGCCGCCAGCGTGCCCCTGCACGTGTACTGCTCCTACGTGATCTGGGACGTGTCCGTGTTCACCTGGTTCCCGATGTGGTTCAGCTACTTTGTCCTGATCCTGGTGTACCCGGCGTTTCTGACGATGTTCTTGCGGCTGCAATATAGGAACTGATGCCGCCCAACCCGGAACGACGCAATCAGATCCTCGACGCCGCGATCGACATCCTGTGCGACGACGGCGTCGGGGGTCTGACGCATCGTCAGGTCGATAGTCGGACCGGCCTACCCGCAGGCACCACGTCGAACTACTTCCGGACCCGCAATGCGCTGCTCGAAGCGACCGCCGCAAGGACGGTGGATCTGCATTGGCAGCGCGTCGAGGCGCTGCAGTCCGCAATCGGCAGGCTGACCCGCGATGCCTTGAAAGCGTTGATGATTCGAATGCTCGAGCCCGACGAGCAGTTTCGCCGCTGGACACTGGCGCGGTTCGAGCTGTTCATGGAGAGCACCAGGCGCGAAGAGCTCAGGCCGCTGATGAAGGAGCTTCAGGCAGCCGCGGTGAAGTCGGCGACGCTCATCTTCGAGGCCGCCGGCTTCACCCCGGCACCGGACCGGATGGACGAACTCAGCAGGTTGCTCAACGGCTTTGTGTTCAGCAACCTCACCATCGCGCCAGAGTCGGGCGCGCAGGATGCCGCCAGTCTTGTGGACCGACTGCTGAGCGCCTTCCTCGACTAGCGCGAAGCGCGGTTGACCGCCGACACCACCGCGCGAAGCGATGCGGTGGTGATCGACGTCGCGATGCCGACGCCCCAGATCGTCTTGCCGTTCACCGACGCCTCTACGTAGGCCGCGGCCTGGGCGCCTTCACCGGCCGTCAGCGCGTGCTCGGAGTAGTCCAGCACATGGACGTTGATGCCAACGGTGGCAAGCGCGTCGACGAACGCAGCGAGCGGGCCGTTGCCCGAGCCGCGGATCTCGGTCTCGACGCCGTCGATCTTGACCGTGGCCTCGATGCTGTCGGTGCCGCCGTCGACCTCGGCCGCGATGACCCGCTGCCGAATCCGTTCCAGCGGTCGGATGGGCGCCAGGTACTCCTCGGCGAAGACGTCCCACATCTCCTTCGGCGAGACCTCGCCGCCCTCGCCGTCGGTGATCTTCTGGATCGCCTGGGAGAACTCGATCTGCAACCGGCGCGGCAGGGCAAGGCCGTGGTCGGCCTTCATGATGTAGGCCACGCCGCCCTTGCCGGATTGCGAGTTGACCCGGATAACGGCCTCGTACGTGCGGCCGACGTCCTTGGGGTCGATCGGCAGATACGGCACCTGCCACAGGAGGTCATCAACATCGGCGTCCTGCTCGTCGGCCGACACCTTCATCGCGTCAAGGCCCTTGTTGATGGCGTCCTGATGGCTGCCGGAGAACGCGGTGTACACCAGGTCGCCGCCGTACGGGTGGCGTTCGTGTACCGGCAGCTGGTTGCAGTAATCGACGGTGCGACGGATCTCGTCGATGTTGGAGAAGTCAATCTGCGGGTCGATGCCGCGGGAGAACAGGTTAAGCCCCAGCGTCACGATGCAGACGTTGCCCGTTCGCTCGCCGTTGCCGAACAGACAGCCCTCGATCCGGTCGGCGCCGGCCTGATGGCCCAATTCCGCTGCGGCGACGGCGGTTCCGCGGTCGTTGTGCGGGTGCAGACTCAGAATGATGGAATCCCGACGCGCCAGGTTGCGGCTCATCCACTCGATCGAGTCCGCGTAGACGTTCGGCGTGGCCATCTCGACGGTCGCGGGCAGGTTGACGATCAGCGGCCACTCCGGCGTTGGCGCGATGACATCGGCGACTGCGTCGCACACGTCCTTGGCGTATTCCAGCTCCGTGCCGGTGTAGGACTCCGGCGAGTACTCGAATCGCCAATGCGTGCCCTGGTACTTCGCGGCTTCCTCGACGCACTTGCGGGCGCCGTCGGTGGCGATCGCCTTCACGGCCTCGCGGTCGGCGCGGAACACCACCTGCCGCTGCAGGATCGACGTCGAGTTGTAGAAGTGCACGATCGCGCGCGGCGCGCCATCGCAGGCCTCGAACGTCCGCTCGATCAGCTCAGGGCGGCACTGTGTCAGCACCTGGATGGTTACATCCGCAGGGATGGCGCCGTCGGAGATGATCGCGCGGACGAAGTCGAAGTCGGTCTGGCTGGCCGACGGGAACCCGACCTCGATCTCCTTGTAGCCCATCCGGACGAGCAGGTCGAACATGCGGCGCTTGCGCGCCGGGCTCATCGGGTCGATCAGGGCCTGGTTGCCGTCGCGCAGGTCCACCGCACACCACATCGGCGCGGCCTCGACGACGCGATCGGGCCACGTGCGGTCCGCCAGCGTGACGGGCTCGACTTCTTCTGCGAAGGTGCGATAGCGGCCGACCGGCATCGACGACCTCCGCTGGGTGTTCCAGGCGGGCTGGTCGGGGTTGGGTGCGCCGGAGGGCTTGTTGATGCTGCGTACTGACGTGAAGGCGTCGGGTGAATCTGGTGCGGGTTTGGAAAAGGTAGTCACGGTGATTGCTCCGGAAGTTTTGGGGAGACCTAAACGGTCAAGACCGGCGCATCGCGAACACCCGCGACGGGAGGCCGGTCTGGATCAGACCCCGTCGCGGCTGCCGAGAAGGAGCACCCGCTGCATGTCGACCACTGTAGCAAGCCCTCCTGTAGGGCCAAAACCCCAGGTCTCGCGTCGACTCTGCGCACCGGGCCGGTGCAGTTTGTCGCCCTAACCGCGGAGTCGATGGACAATGTTGCGGTGAGGCTGCTGACCGGCATGGTCACGGCGCTGCTGGCCGCCGCGCTGGTGCTCACCGGCTGCAGCCGCTCCCTGTACGGCACCCCTGCAATGGGCCCCCGCGACGTCGATCCCGCGTACTTCTTCGCGGGCGACGTCCCCACCTATGGGCAGCGCGTCAATCCCGATGAGGTCACCAAACTGGCCTATCTGCGCGCGATGCGGCGGATCGACCCCTGTGGCCTGCTGACCCGCGACGCACTGGCCAAGGTCGGCGAAATCGGCTCGGTGGGAACGCTTTTCGCGCTCGACGAATGCGACGTCGACATCAAGGTGGCGGGCGAGGCCAACCGCCACTACGCCGGCATCGAGGTGATCCTCAACCGCATGGCCGGCCAGCCTGTCGCGTTCCTTGTCGGCGGACTGCCGGTATACGAGTCCTATCCAGGATCGTGTGACTACCTGTTGCCGCTCAATCTGTCGTTGCTGCCCGGCGCCAAGCCGCTGCGCCAACCCGATCAGCCGTTTGTGCGCGTCGGACTCATCGCCGAGGAGAACTGCGATTTCGCGCAGCGCATGGCCCGCGCGATCGCCCCGGCAGTGGAATCGTTGCGGCTCCCGGTCCGCGACGCGGTCGGCGTCTATCCGAGCGCGCTGGCCGAGCGGGATCCATGCCAGGTGCTGTCGGTGATCGCCGGGGTCGAGCGGTGGGACGTCGCCCGCTCACGCCCGTACGCATGCAACTTCGGGATCTCGCGTGTCAACGACGTCGTGCCGATGCAGGTGTCGCTGCAGCCGAGAAACTATGACATAGCCACCGAGACCAGGCAGCACCGCGAACGCGAAGGCGTCGAGCTGCTCGTCGACCAGACCTACTGCTCGGCCGTTGCGTTCGTCGGCCCACCGATGCAGCGCAAGCTGCTCGGCGGCGATTTCGTCGGGCCGGGTGAGGTCGTGATCCGGCCCGCGGTTGTGGTGGACAGCGGGGGCGCGCATTGCGACGTCGTCGCCGACGTGGCGACGGCCGCGGCCAAGCTCTACACCTGAGAAGTTCACTCCGCTTAGAGGGCGTGGCCCACTCGCACTTTTGCACCCTCACCGCAGAGTCAACGGAACTCCCCAGCGACCGGCGAAAGCCACCTCCTCCAGCGGCAATCGCTCGCGGCCCCGCGCATCGCGTTCGACGATCTGCGGTGGCGCGTTGTCGTAGTCGCCAAGCGATCCGACCGCGACGACGGCGATGGGCCGCACACCATCGGGAATTCCGAACACCTCGCGGGCACCGTCGGCGTTGAAACCGGCCATCGGGTGGGCGATCAGCCCTCGCGATACCGCCTCGACGGTCAACTGCGCGATCGCCGCACCGGTGTCGACCGCGGCGTACCGCGCGGTCCGCTCGTCCTCGCCCTCGTCGGCGCACACCAGGACCAGTGCCCCGGCTGCCCTTGCGTAGCCGTTGCCGCGCTTGAGCAGCTCGGAGATCGCGGTGTTGGTCTCGTCGCCGCGCAGCCCGACCAGGAAGCGCACCGGCTGGCGGTGTCCCCAGGTGGCGGCCCAGCGCGCGGCCTCGATGACGGCGACGAGGTCCTCTGGCGTCAACACCGCGTCGGGTTCGAACACCCGCGGGCTCCACCGCGCCGCGATGTCGGGATGGATCGGTACCAGGGTCTCCGCGCGGCGAGCGGCGGGGTTCTTGACCACATCCTGACGCTACCGGCGGAGTAAATGAGATGCGCAGACCCCTTATTCTTGGTGGGAACCCCACGCTGAAAGGTTTGACAGTGGCGCTCGTCGTACAGAAGTACGGCGGATCCTCGGTGTCAGACGCCGAGCGCATCCGCCGCGTCGCCGAGCGCATCGTCGAGACCAAGAAGGCCGGCAACGAGGTGGTCGTCGTCGTGTCTGCGATGGGCGACACCACCGATGACCTGCTGGATCTGGCCAGGCAGGTGTGCCCGGCGCCGCCGGCGCGGGAAATGGACATGCTGCTGACAGCCGGCGAGCGAATCTCCAACGCCCTGGTCGCGATGGCTATCGACTCGCTGGGCGCGCAGGCCCGGTCGTTCACCGGGTCCCAGGCCGGCGTGATCACCACAGGCACCCACGGCAACGCCAAGATCATCGACGTCACGCCGGGACGGCTGCGCAACGCCCTCGACCAGGGGCTGATCGTGCTGGTCGCCGGCTTCCAGGGCGTCAGCCAGGACAGCAAGGACGTCACCACGCTGGGCCGCGGCGGGTCCGACACCACCGCGGTCGCGCTGGCAGCGGCACTGGCCGCCGACGTGTGCGAGATTTACACCGACGTCGACGGCATCTTCACCGCCGACCCGCGCATCGTCTCGAACGCCCGCCGGCTGGACGCCGTCAGCTTCGAGGAAATGCTCGAGCTGGCCGCCTGCGGCGCCAAGGTGCTGATGCTGCGCTGCGTGGAATACGCCCGCCGCTACAACGTTCCCATCCACGTCCGGTCGTCGTACTCGGACAAAGCCGGGACATTTGTGACCGGATCGATAGAGGACATCCCCATGGAAGACGCCATCCTGACCGGAGTCGCACACGACCGCAGCGAGGCCAAGGTGACGATCGTCGGCATCCCCGATGTCCCTGGCTACGCCGCCAAGGTGTTCCGCGCCGTCGCCGACGCCGACGTGAACATCGACATGGTGCTGCAGAACATCTCCAAGATCGAGGACGGCAAGACCGACATCACCTTTACGTGCTCGCGGGAAAGCGGCCC
>JAOPVX010000099.1 GCA_025965975.1 Mycobacterium sp.
CGAGGCCATGGAATTCCCGGCCGACACCGGCCTGACCCTCACCGCCTACAGCGCCCAATCAGGAACGCCCTCTCATGATGGACTGAACCTGCTCGCCAGCTGGGCTGCGACCACCGACCAGACCCACAACGCCGACACCGGCCAAACCCCAAACCACACACCGGAGCCGGCGGGGCCGCCGAATGCCTTGAGGCGGGCGTACTCCACGCCCATTTCCTGCGAGGCGGTCCGCCCGCCACTCGAAAAATGACACGGATTTGAGACCCACGCCAGATCACAACACGTGAGAGACCTTCGATCGCCGCAGCTCTATGTCGAGGCCACGATGCTTTAGGCACTGCGGTTAGATACCAAGGTGACCTAACCAATATCTCATCTTTATGGCTGATCCGCCCTAGCACTCCGACAATGGGCAGGCCGCTGCTGCCCCCACCGTGGACACGGCCGGTTTCCACGGCGATGGCTGCGCGGCGGCGGTGGCCTTGATACCACCCCTGGGGCTGCCCTGGTAAGCGGCCGGTGACCGAGAGGCCGGCGCGACCGCGTGTGATGAGGGCGGGCCCGTCGACTGGGCGGCTGCTACGCGCCTCCGATGTCCCAGCCAAGTGTAAAGCCGTGCCGCAACACGAGTTCGGTGAGGATGTCGGGCCGGTCCGCGTGTCCCCACGACTCGATGGCGAACCCGTCGTCTGCGAAGAACGCGAAGTTGGCAGACGTCGTGGGGGTGGTGCGGGACCGGTAGACGATGGCATCGAGGTCGGCCCACCACCGCCTGGCGGCATCGGCAAGCCGATGGCAGGTGGCCCACACGTCGGCGTGCTGGCCGGTGCTGATCTGGTCATCGACGTCGAGCGCATCAAGGTTCCGCTCCGTGCGCAGGTCGAGTACGCGTAGATGCCGAGCGGCGACGAGCCGGACCAGGTGGTGGGCGGCGTGGTCGGTGGGAATCACCAGCCCCGTCGCCCGGTACCGCTCGCGGAACGCTCCCACGAGTTCCGTGCTCGCGTAGCGCGTCCGAAACGCCTCCGATGCGGGGTCGAAGCGGTAGCGCGGGTCGGGAAACCCCTCCCACGTCCAACCCGCAGGGTCGGTGGCGTCGACCCGCCAGATCTCGGTGCCGGCACTGACACGTCGACTGCGAAGGCCGACGGGCCGAACCTCGGGCAGTTGCGCCTGGTAGCCGGCGGGAAGGTCAGGCACCGAGGGCGGCGAGCATCCGCCAGGCAGTGTCCGCGGTCTTGGTGCGGCGCAGCCCCTCGGCGATCGACACGCCACCCAACTCGTCGTGCGTGATACGCATGGTGCGATCGGCCGCGAACGGATCGGACGTGAATCTTGCGAGCAATTCGAGGATCAGTGGCAGATCTGGCCGCAAGCGGTCCTCGTCGAATTGCCAGGCCGGGAAGTACGTCTGATTGCCGACGGCGGTCCCGATGAGCTTGCCGCGGGTGCGGAGCCGGTGGACCGCCTGTGGTGAACCGAGGCCCAGGAGCTGTTGGACCTTCGGCGTTGGCATGGCGGCCTCGACGAAGTCCCGCACGAGGGCGCCCCGGCGCTGGTCGTTCAGCGTGCGGGCAGCGACGCGTTCAAGGGTCCCCTGCGGCACCGTCGGCGCCTCGAGAAGGGCGCCGAGAACCTGCGCGAACCCGGGATCGCGTCGAGCACGCGCCACGACTTGGCGGGCGAGCGGAGCGGAGGTGGAGGGCATAGTCGCATGTTACGCCAGTCAGGCTGGATTGAAACAATCGAAACACAGCTGCTGGATAGACGCGGACGACGTGGCTCGTCACATCACCCCGATTGCCCTCGCCCGTAAGGCGTTTCGCGTCGCGACACCCACCCTCGACTGCAACGTTGATCGTCGACGAGGACAACGACGCAAGCCCGGCTCTGGCGACATCCACGGTGAGGCCTGCGACGCGGGTGAGCTGCAGCGTCAGGTAGGGCAGCGGGTCGACAGCCTGCCCGATCCGCCAGATGAGTTCGGTGTACAGGCCGGGTGACAGGTCGACGTCCGGTTCGAAGCCGCGCCGACGCCGAGTGGTGCGCGTTGGGTCCGGCCGCGCATACGACCGCGCGTCGACCGAGGCGATCGCCCCACGTGTGGCGGCCGTATGCGGATCGGCCGTCAGCTCCGACAACCACCAGCTCCGGATACCACGCGAAGGTGATGTGCCCGGGGTCGCCCTGACGCAGACCGGTGCTCATGTGCGAAATCGGATCGTCGAACTCGTCCTCCAGCACCCACGTGATGTGGTCCTCGAACGGATAGACGGTGAACCGATAGCGGTAGCCGAGCCGGTCCAGCTCGAGCACGTGCTGCAAAACCGACGTGATCGGCACGAACTGGTCGAGGACGCCGTGGGCAATGACGAACGGACGCCTCGCGCGGCGAGCTCGATAGCCGCGGAGTGACATTCACGGAACTTGGTGCAGTTCCGCCCAATTGGGTTCGACGCGAGGTCATTGCGCCTAGCATCGGCACATGGAACGGCTCAGTGGACTCGATGCCAGTTTCCTCTACATCGAAAGTCTTACCCAGCCCCTGAATGTGTGCTCGATCCTTGAGGTGGACACCTCAACGATGCCCGGTGGCTACACCTTTGAGGGGCTCCGCGATGAGCTGGCCATAAGGATCGCGGCCATACCCGAGTTCCGGGCAAAGCTGGCCGACAGCCAGCTGAATCTGGACTATCCAGTGTGGGTCGACGACGATGCGTTCGACCTGGATCGTCATCTGTACCGCATCGGCCTGCCGTCGCCGGGAGGGCGCCGGGAATTGGCCGAGATCTGCGGACACATCGCGTCCATGCCGCTGGATCGCAGCCGGCCGCTGTGGGAGATGTGGGTGATCGAGGGCGTTGCCGACACCTACCCGCACGAGGGCGGCCTGTTGGCGGTGATGACCAAGGTCCATCACGCCGCGGTGGATGGGGTGACCGGCGCCAACCTGCTGTCGCAGCTGTGCAGCGGCGAACCCGAAGTGCCGCCGCCGGAACCGGTGGAGGGCCCCGGAAAAGCCGGCCCGCTTCAGATCGCGGCGAGTGGCCTGTTGAGGTTCGCCTGCCGCCCGTTGCAGCTGGCCAATGTGATGCCGACGACCGTCGCAACGATCGTAAAGAGTCTGCGCCGCGCGCACAGCGGCCTGACCATGGCCGCGCCGTTCGCGGCCCCGGCCACCCGGTTCAACGCATCGATCACCGCCGACCGCAACGTCGCGTTCGCCCAGCTGGACATCGACGACATCAAGAAGGTCAAGGACCGCTTCGACGTCACGGTCAACGACGTGGTGATGGCCCTGTGCGCGGCGGCGCTGCGGTGGTTCTTGGGCGATCACGACGAGCTGCCCGCCCGGTCGCTGGTGGCGATGGTGCCGGTGTCGGTACACGACAAATCCGACCGTCCGGGCCACAACCAGTTGTCGGGAATGTTCTGCAAACTTCAGACGCACATTGGTGACCCAGCGGAACGACTGCGGGCGATCGCGCTGGCGGACGCCGCCGCCAAAAACCACAGTTCGGCCATCAATCCCACGCTGTTGCAGGACTGGGCACAACTCGCCGCCCGGGCGGTGTTCGGCGCCGTTTTTCGGGT
>JAOPVX010000101.1 GCA_025965975.1 Mycobacterium sp.
CGCCAACACGCAGCCCCCCGCGATGGCATGTCCGTTGATCGCGGCGACCACCGGTGCCGGATGGTCGAAGACGGCGAAGAATGCCGCGGTGGCCGAGGTCATGAAGCGGCCGATGTACTGGTGTCCACCCTCCACGATCGCGGGTAGGTCGACTCCGGCGGAGAAGCATTTGGCCGTACCGGTCAGGACAATCGGCCCGTCGACGTCCCGGATCGTGGCGACGGCGGCGTCGACCAACTCCAGGTCCATGGCGTTGACCGGCGGATGGTTCATCCGCATCACCGTCACGCCGTCGACTACATCGACGTCCATCGCTGGCCCTCCTACCTCAGCTGCGCCTGTGCTTGCTTGACCACCGCAGCCGCGTCGCGGCCGGCCTGCTTGCCAGTGTCATAGGCGTCTTCGGCTGCGGTCAACGCGCTTTCGGCGTCCTTCAGTCTTCTGCGCGCATCGTCGCGGCGCAGCCGCGCGGTGGCGAGATCGGATTGAAGCTCGGTCAGAGCCGCGTCGGCATCGGCCTTGGCGCGCCCGGCGGCGGCCAACGCGGCCCGCGCCTTCGCGCGTTTATCGTCGCGTTTGTCGTCGCGCTGCGGCTCCTGGGCAGGCTTCTTCCTGGCGGCGACGGTCTTGCGTGATGAGGTGAAAACCATTGCAGTGTCGCCGAACTCGCCGAACCCGGACCACTGCTCGGCCTTGGTCAACCGGCCAAGGCGCGACGCGACGTCCGGGTCGGCGATCGCGGCCTGCAGGGTTGCGGCGACGTCGTCGCGCAGCGCGGCAGATGGATCGGCCAGTTCCGCTTCTTCGAACGCGGCGCGGGCCACGTCGTCGACCAGTCGGCGCTGCTCGGCGGACAACGTCCGAATGCTGTCGCCGTCCATCGCGGCGTGGGCGTCCTTCAGCCGCTCGCCGAGCCCTGCGAGGCGCGTCCTGACGTCCTGATCCCGCAGCGCGAGCCGGTTGACGACCCACGCCGCCGTCGTGGGCTTGCGCGCGGCAGAGATCTGTTTGGCGGTGTCCGCGTCGCCGCGCTGTTTGGCCGCGGCGGCGAGCTTGGTGCGCAGAGCGGTGAACTCTTCCTGCTTGACCTCGTACAGCTCGTCGAGTTCGTCGGCCATGGCTCCCATGATCTCCCTACCGAGGCGCACGACCTAGCACGCAAACGCCGAGTTAACCGGCGAACAAGCGTGCACTCGGCGACGATGTGAACCGTGGAGGGGCAACAGACGCTGCGTGCGGGGATCGTGATCGGCGCGCTCGGCGTTGTCTTCGGTGACATCGGTACCAGCCCGATCTACACGATCCAGACCGTCTTCAATCCTGGCGACCCGCATCCGGTGCCGATCTCCGCGGACAACGTGTACGGCGTCGTCTCGACGATTTTCTGGTCCGTGATGATCATCGTCACCCTGACCTACATCACGCTCGTGATGCGCGCCGATAACAACGGCGAGGGCGGCATCATGGCGCTGATCACGCTGCTGCGGCGATGGACCGGCCAGCGTAGCCGCCGCACTGCGACGTTCCTGGCCGGTTTGGGCCTGTTCGGCGCTTCACTGTTCTTCGGCGACAGCATGATCACGCCCGCGATCTCCGTGCTGTCCGCCGTCGAGGGCCTCAAGTTCATCAGCCCCAACTTCGAAGATTTCATCGTGCCGATCACCGCGGTGATCATCGTCGGGTTGTTCTCGGTCCAGCGGCACGGCACCGCGGTCGTCGGACGGTTCTTCGGGCCGGTGATGATCGCCTGGTTCGTTGCGATCGGTGCGTGCGGAGTGGATGGCATCGTCGACAATCCCGAGATCTTGAAGGCACTGTCCCCGACCTACGCCGCGACGTTCTTGGCGGGACATTTCCACATTGCGTTCTTCGCCCTCGCCGCGATCGTGCTGTCCGTCACCGGCGCCGAGGCGTTGTATGCCGACATGGGCCACTTCGGCAGGAAGGCCATCACGTACGGCTGGCTCAGCCTCGTGCTGCCTGCCTGCACACTGAGCTACTTCGGTCAGGGTGCGCTGGTGCTCGCCGACGAGTCCAAGGTGAGCGCACCGTTCTTCCTGCTCACCCCGGAATGGGCCCGGATTCCGATGGTGCTGCTGGCGACGGCGGCGACGGTCATCGCGTCGCAGGCGGTGATCACCGGGGCGTTCTCGGTGGCCTCGCAGGCCGCTCAACTCGGCTACCTGCCGCGGCTGCGCATCCATCACACCTCGGCGTCGACAATCGGCCAGATCTACGTCCCGTGGATCAACGGGTTGCTGATGGTGGCGGTGCTGATCCTCGTCTTCGCGTTCCGTAGTTCGGCCGCGCTGGCCTACGCGTTCGGCATGGCGGTGACGGGAACCATCACGATCACCACCGCATTGTTCTTCTACTACGCGCGCACCAGGTGGAGATGGCCGCTGTGGGTCGTTTTGACCGGGGGCGGCCTGCTCTTGCTGGTGGATCTGATGTTCTTCGCGGCGAACATGACCAAGCTCGTGCACGGCGCCTGGCTACCGCTGCTCATCGGCATCATCGCGTTCACGGTGATGACGACCTGGGCGAAGGGCCGCGAAATCGTCACGCGCGCAAGGGAAAAGGCGGAGGGTCCGCTGCGCGAGTTCGTCGACGGCCTTCAGGATTGCGTGCCGCCGCTCGTGCGCATGCCGGGCACAGCGGTGTTCCTCAACCGCGGCAGTGAGACCGCACCTCTGGCGATGCGAGCCAACGTCGAGCACAACCGCGTGCTGCACGAGCACGTGATCGTCATGTCTATCGAGACTGTGCCGGTGCCCCGCCTTTCCGACGACCAACGAACGACGATTGACGAGCTCGGCTACCGCCGGGATGGCATCATCCACGTCAGGGCCTGCTACGGGTACATGGAAAAGCCGAACATTCCGGCCGCGCTACGCCTGCTGGACCCCGCGCATACCGAGGGACCGATCGACGTCGACAGGGCTTCCTACTTCCTGTCCAAACTCGAGCTGATTGCGGGTACGGAACCCACGATGTCGCCATGGCGCAAGCGACTGTTCATCGCGACGTCCTACCTCACCGCCGACGCCGCCGCCTATTTCAGCCTGCCGCTGGACGGGACGGTAATCATCGGTTCCCGCATCGAGATCTGAGGCTGGCAGGCGAGGAAGGAGTCACCCGTCGTCTTTGCTCAGCCCAACGGGGACAGGCCCGCGGAGGAGAGCGTGTACGCGCGGTGGTCTCGGCGCTGACCCGTGGTGATCTCCAACACCGACTTGCCGACCTGCTCGGCGGTCAGCGCAGGCCCAAGGGACTCGACGAACGTATCGACGTCGAGCCCCTGGCGCTCGGCGTAGGCCGCCACCGCCTTCGCGCCGAGGCCGGTCGCCGGCGTCAACGCGGGCAGCACCGAGACGAAATCGATTCCCAGCCCGGCCCGTTCCGACTCGAGCGCGGCATAGCCGGTGATGATTCTGACGGTGGCCTTTGCGCCCGCGTAGCCGCCGCTCAGCGGCGAGCCGTTAATCGCCGCGCCGCTGGACAGCGCGATCACGGTGCTGCCGGGAGCCAACGGGCGCTGCAGCGCATAGCGGAGCCAGTGGAACGCCTGGGCGACGTCGACATTCCAGTTCTGGCTGAAGGATTCCCACGTCTGGTCCTGCAGCGGGCTCATCTGCGGTGCCGCCCCGGCGCACAGCACCACGGTGCGCGGCTGGTACTCGTCGATCAGGCGATGGGCGGTTGCTGGGTCGGCGGCATCCGCGGTTACCGCGGTGAAGCCTGCGACTTCACCGCGCAACGTGTCGAGCGCGGCACCATTGCGGGCGACGCCGACGACGCGCGCCCCGGTCGCAGCAAGTGCCGCGGCGATGCCGCGGCCGAATCCGCGGCTGGCGCCGGTCACGATCGCTGTGGAGCCGGCCAGATCGGTGGGTGAGGGGTTGATGGGTTGGTTCATATCTAGTCAGATACGAAGCAGCGGCGAGATTCATCGGGTCACCCTCGATGAATTCGGATCGCCGGGCGTATCTGTATTGAGGACGTGACGTCAGATTTCTAGGTAGGAGAACCCGCCGTGCCGGCCCAGCAGGATTTCATCGAGCAAGCGGCGCCGTTTCGCGCCGAGTTGATCGCGCATTGCTACCGCATGCTCGGCTCGGTGCAGGACGCCGAGGATTTGGTCCAGGAGACGTATCTGCGCGGCTGGCGCGGCTACGAGGCGTTCGAGGAGCGCGCGGCGCTTCGGACCTGGCTGTACCGCATCGCGACCACCGCGTGCCTGCGCGCGCTGCAGCACCGTGCCCGCCGGGTGCTGCCCGCCGGACTCGGCGCCGCGTCCGTCGATCCCGCGGTGGACGTCGACGCGAGCAAAGCCGGATATCCGTGGCTGGAGCCGATTCCGGATACATTCACGCCCGAGGCGGCGGTCACCGCCAAGCAGAGCATCCGGTTGGCCGTCGTCACGGCACTTCAGGAACTGCCTGCTCGGCAGCGGGCGGTGCTGATCCTGCGTGACGTCGTGCAGTTCAGCGCCGCCGAAGTGGCCGAACTGCTCGAGACGACACCGGCAGCGGTCAACAGTGCCCTGCAGCGAGCCCGCGCGCATCTGGCCGACGTCGCGCCCAGTGACGACGACGTCACCGTGCCCGAAGACCGCGAGCTGCTTGCGCTCGTCGAACGATATTGCGCGGCATTCGAAAGCGGTGACGTGGCCGCGCTCACCGCGCTGCTGCAAGCCGACGTCAAGCTCGAAATGCCGCCGTTCGCCGTCTGGTTCACCGGGCGCGATGCCGTGACGCGCTTCCTCGCCGGACGCGCCTTCGCCGAGCCCGGCGACGTGCTGATGATCCCCACCTCTGCGAACGGGCAACCCGCCGTGGCGCATTACCGGCGCGATGCCGCCGGCGTGATGCGGGCGCACGCGATACATGTCCTCACCCTTGGCGAGGGCGGAGTCGCGGCGATCACAGTGTTTCTGGAACCGGCCCTGTTTGCGGTGTTCGGCATGCCGTCGAGCCGCTGAGCGCCGCTGGACGCCGGAACACCACCCACCGCATCGCGCTGTAGATGTAGACGGCCTCGCAGGCACCTGCCGCGATCCTTGCGAGGTGGTATTCGACGCCGAGGGCCACCAGCGCACTGCAGACGCCGAGAATGAACGCGAGGTAGTTCACGACGACTACGACCACGTACACCGCGAATTGCGGCCCGACCGCGGAGTGAGAGCGGAAGTTCAGGATGCGGTTGAGGAAGTAGCTCAGCGTGAACGCGCACGCGTAGGCCACCGTCACCGCGACAGGAAGCGCGACGCCCAGCCCGCCGTGCAGCAGCGTGAGCAGCACCAGATCGACTGCGAACGTGCAGCTGTTGAGCACGATGAAGCCCAGAAATGTCGGCGCCACAATGGAATCCAGCCCCAACGGCAGGCGGGCGACGGCGGCTTCGCACAGCCGGTGGAAGCGCTCGACCGGCCGTGGGGATGTCTCCGGCTGCAGGCTCATCCCGCCACGCTGACATGGCCAGGTGGCTATTCGCTGAGCAGTGGGCAAACGTCGGGCAACGTCAGCCGATGCCGAACTCGGTAAGCAGTTGGCTTGTCCGCCACCAGATCAGCAACGCGAACACCACCAGGACGGCGACCGTCACCGAAACCTGGATCACGGTGCGCCTCTCACGCGGCGCGTACGCGTAGGCAGCGGCGACCAGTGCTCCCGTGACCAGCCCGCCGATGTGGCCCTGCCAGCTGATGTTCTGCCCACCCATAAGCGGAATCACGAACGTGAAGGCCAGGTTGATCACGATGAGTCCGACCACCCACCGGACGTCGAGATTGAGCCGCTTACCCACCACGAACGAGGCGCCGAAGAGGCCGAACACCGCACCCGATGCACCCGCGGTCGCCGCGTTGAGCGGTGAGACCAGGTAGACAAGGACCGAACCGCCCAGCGCGCTCAATGCGTACAGCGCACCGAACCGCAGCCGGCCCAGCCAGACCTCGAGCGGCGGACCCACGATGAAAAGCGCGTACATGTTGAACAGCAAATGCGTCGGGCCGTAGTGCATGAACGCCGAAGTCAGCAGTCGGTATAGATCGCCGTTGGCGACGGCGGGCGATCGCAGCACGAGTTCGCTCTGCACACCCGAGGACACCGTCTCAAGGACGAACATCACTACGTTGATGGCGATCAGCCCGTAGGTGATGACTGGCGTGGTCCGTTGGGGCGGTCGCGGCTGGCGCACCGCCTTCGCTCCCCCGCGCACGCACTCCTCGCACTGGTGACCGACGGCCGCGTCGCGCATGCACTCCGGGCAGATGGGACGGTTGCAGCGGGTGCAGCGGATGTACGTCGTGCGATCGGGATGCCGGTAACAGGTCGGGTTGGCCTGCGGCGTGCCAGGCATGCTCACAACGTTCCGAACAGTTCGATCCAGTTGCCGTCGGGGTCGGCGACGAACATCCAGCCCATGCCGGGCACCGGCGCGAACTCAGTCACCGGCTCGACCACTTCGTACTCGGAGTCGCCGAATGCCTCGGCCACCGCTCGCAGATTGTTCACGCCGATCGTGAAGTACCTGATGCCCGCCTGTGCGCGGCCGCCACCGGGAGCGGCAGGCGCGGGTGGCGCCTGATCGAAAGTGACGAGCTTGACCACACCGCTGCCCAGCGAGTATCGCCGCTGCGACCCGCCTGGGAACTCGACTTCGCCTTGGAACTGCAGTCCGAGGAAGGCCTCGTAGAAGGCGACCATCGCGTCGAGGTTGGTGGTGACGAGACCAACTTCGATGCCGGGGGTGAGCAGGTCGAGCCGCACGGGCACCTCATCTCTTGCTTGACGATGTCAGAGACTACCTACCGTGCCGATCCGTCCCACCGGTCGAAGTTCACCGCCGCGGCGATTGGGCGCCGGCGCACAGGCCCGTGGCTGCCCTTCGGCCACCCCACCACGATGTGGCCCGCGAGCATCCAGTCGTCGGGTACGCCCACCGCGTCGCGCAGCAGTTGTTCGCCGCCGTAGGACGCCCAACTGGTCAGGCACGCGCCCAGACCCTGTGCGCGGGCAGCGAGCAGGAAGTTCTGCATCGCCGGAAAGATCGACCCGCCGAGCAACAACTCGGAGGCAGTCGGAAAGCGTTTCTGCGCGAACAGCACTGATGTGAACTCGCCTGCACGGTCGTGTAATTCGTAGGTGCGCGGTTGTTGCGGGCCCGGGGACTGTCATCGTCTCCTGCCGGCCGGGTCATCCCGTACACCGGCTCGATCACCTCAAGCGCGTTGGCGGCGGCCTTGGCGAGGACGGCCCGCTGCCCGGGTGAGCGCAGCACGACGAAGCGCCATGCCTGTGCGTTGGCACCCGACGGGGCCCAGGTGGCCGCCTCAAGGCAGCGCGTAAGCGTCGCGTCGTCTACGGGTTTGTCCGTGAAGCGCCGGATGGTCCTTGCGGTGGACATGACCTCCCAGATGTCGCTGCTTGGTGCCGACATGCGTGCGTTCCTCCCGGTTGCGGTTCGGAGCAGAACCTACGCCGGGGCTAGTCGTGGACGGCGGCGGGTTCATTTAGTCAGGCTTCTTGTCTACTCTGGTGTGTTATGAGGGCGAACAGGACGGCCGCCGGCGTCGCGTTGGCGCTGGCCGGCTGGTGCACCGGCGTGGCGGTGGCGCATGCGGATCCGAGCCCGGCACCACCGCCCGCGCCCAAGACGACGATCGACGCCGACGGCACCTACACGGTCGGCAAGGACATCCAGCCGGGGACATACAGCTCGGCAGGACCCGTCGGCAACGGCGCCTGCTACTGGAAACGCGTCAACGGGACCAGCATTGTCGACAACGCGCTGACCAGGAAGGCGCAGGTCATTCAGATCGAGCCCACCGACACGGCGTTCACGACGACCGAGTGCCAGCCATGGCAGCTGACCGACGCCCCCGTGCCCACCCAGAGCCCCGGTGATCTGCTCGGCCAATTGGGCCAACTGGGCCAGATCATTGCCCGCAACCAAGCGCCGCCGCCAAGCACTCCGTAGATTTCAGCGGATCTTCTCGCCGTACACGCGGTCGACCGTCATCGCCATCAGCACCCTGCGATCGGACACCATCACGGCTCGGTACTCGTCCCAGTCCGGGTGTTCCCCTGCGGCGCTGCGGTAGTAGGCGACGAGCGCGTCGACCTCGGGACCGTGGGGGTCGGTTCCCGGCCCGGTGAGGGTCACAGTCCCCTCGGCTGTCGCCCATGCCCACCCATCGGAGCTGGTGACCTCGAGTGACGCGCGCGGATCACGGCGCAGGTTCGCCGTCTTGGCCCGGCCCTCGGTCATCGAGACGTAGATGACGCCGGCGTCCTCGTCATAGAACGGTGTCACAGGGGAAAGCTGCGGCAGGCCGTTGGACTTGATGGTGGCGAGCACGCCGAGTCGGCTCTCGGCGATCAGCGTATGCGGGTTGAAAGCGGTGGTGGTCATGTCAACGGGCAACCCAGGACCGCGTGCCGGCTATTCCGCGTCGCAGCCGTAGGGTGACGAGCGTGGCCGATCTCCATCCCGGCATCGCTGTGCTGACTCCCCTGCTTGGCACCTGGTCGGGCCATGGCGCCGGCGAGTATCCGACGATTGAGCCGTTCGGGTATGTCGAGGAGGTGACGTTCGGTCATGTCGGCAAGCCGTTCCTGGTCTACGGCCAGCGGACAAAGGCCAGCGACGACGGGCGTCCGCTGCACGCGGAGACCGGATACCTGCGGCTGTCGTCGCCGGACCGGGTCGAACTCGTGCTTGCCCATCCGACGGGCATCACAGAGATCCAGGAGGGAACGCTGTCGGTCACCGGATCGACGCTGGAGATGGAGCTGACCGCAACGGCGATCGGGCGCAGCGCCTCGGCCAAAGAGGTGACGGCGCTGGGCCGTTCGATTCGGGTCGACGGCGACGAACTGACCTACACGCTGCGACTGGGTGCCGTCGGTCAGCCTTTGCAACACCATCTGGCCGCGACACTGCACAGGACACTTGCGTGAGCTCAGACGGCAGAATCCGCGTCCCCACCGACCTCGATGCCGTCACGGCGGTCGGCGATGAAGACCACACCGCGATCGACTCGGCCGCCGTCGAGCGGATCTGGCAGGCCGCGCGGCACTGGTATGCGGCTGGCATGCATCCCGCGATTCAGCTATGCGTGCGGCACAACGGCAGGGTCGTGCTCAACAGGGCGATCGGACACGGCTGGGGCAATGCCCCCGACGATCCGCCCGACGCCGAAAAGGTCCCTGTCACAACGCAAACCCCATTCTGTGTGTATTCGGCTGCCAAGGCGATGACCACGACCGTGGTGCACATGCTCGTCGAACGCGGCGCGTTCTCCCTCGACGACCGGGTCTGCGACTACCTGCCCAGTTACACCAGTCACGGCAAGGACCGCACCACGATCCGGCACGTGATGACGCACAGCGCGGGGGTGCCGTTTGCGACCGGGCCGCGGCCAGACCTCAAGCGCATGGACGACAGCGGGTACGCCCGCGAGATGCTCGGCAACTTGAAGCCGATCTATCGGCCGGGACTGGTGCACATCTACCACGCGTTGACGTGGGGCCCGCTGGTGCGCGAGATCGTTTCTTCCGCCACCGGCAAGAACATTCGCGACATTCTCGCCACCGCGATCCTCGACCCGCTCGGCTTCAGGTGGACGAACTACGGCGTGGCGGAAGCCGACGTCCCGCGGGTGGCCCCGAGCCACCCAACGGGTAGGCCGTTGCCAGCGCCGATCGCCGCGGCGTTCCGCACCGCGGTCGGCGGCACGATGCATCAGATCATCCCGTTCTCGAACACTCCGCAGTTCCTCACGGGTGTTGTGCCGTCGTCCAACACCGTCTCGACCGCCGACGAGCTGTCCCGCTTCGCCGAGATCCTGCGCCGCGGCGGTGAACTCGACGGGGTTCGTGTCATGCAGCCCGAGACCCTGCGCGCCGCAACGAGGGAGTGCCGGAGGCTGCGCCCGGATCTCGCGACGGGACTGGTGCCCCTGCGGTGGGGCACCGGATACATGCTTGGCTCGAACCGGTTCGGCCCGTTTGGGCGCAATGCGCCTGCCGCATTCGGCCACACCGGGTTGGTGAACATCGCGGTGTGGACCGACCCCGAACGCGGGCTCTCCGCTGGCCTGATCAGCAGCGGCAAACCGGGCAGGCACCGTGAGGCCAACCGCTACCCCGCGCTGCTGGACCGGATCACCTCAGAGGTGCCGCGAATCTGAGCGTGTGCGCGATCTCTCGGGCCTGTGCCTGTCGGACTGAGGCTCCTCGCCGACGGGGGCTACAGAGACGGCTCGTTGTCGCGCACTCCGCGATAGATCCCCCAGCGGACGATGAGGGGCATCAGCACTCGGTCGAACGACCATGCCGGGAAGCGGAAGGCGCGGCCGTTGGGCGCGAAGACCTCGAGCCCCTCGGGCTGCACACCGATCACCGAACCCCATCGCCGCTTCGGTGGGCGGTAGCTGCGCAGCGGTCGTCCCGCGAACTCGGCGCGGACATTGTGGGCCAGCAGGCCGTCGGCTCTATTGCGGGCCGAGCTTCGAAGTGGGTCGGTTGCCGCGACATCGCCGACCGCGAACACGCTAGGGTGCCCGGGCACCCGCAGTTGCGGAGTCACACGGACGAAGCCGCGTTCGTCGAGCAGTTCCTGCGGCAACCAGTCGGTGTTGGGTCGCACCAGTCCGATCGCCCACAGCACGGCATCGGCTGATGCCCGCGGCTGACCTGTGCTCCACTTGACCGGCTCGCTGGTGATCTGATCGCACGCGAACCCGTCGGGTATCAGCGCGCGGTGCCCCGGATGCAGCGCCACCCCCACGTCGCCGAGGCGGCGCTGGACGCGCTCCCAGGTCCGAGGGTGGTGGCCGACGAGGGCGCGCTCGTTGGGGAAGTAGAGATCAATCCGCTTCTGCGGCCAGGTCCTCGCCAGATTGGCGGCGCTGCTAACGGCCGCCGCGCCGCCGCCGACGACGATCACCGAGCCGGCTTCGGTCAGCCGATCGTGGGCGGCGCGAAGAGCCTCGCCGATGTCGTCGGCCGACTCGAAATTGGGCTGGCGCCAGAATCCGTTGGTCACTCCCGTCGAGATGACCAGCGCGTCATACCCCTCGGCCGATGTCGAGCCGTCGTCATGCCCGATGCTGACGGTGCTGGCAGCAAGGTCGACCCCGGTCAAGGTGCCGTGCACGGTGCGCACTCGGTCAAGGCCGCGGAACCTGTCGAACGGGATCCAGTTGGCTCGCGCCCAGTCGTGCGGACGGGACAGCCGCCAACCCAGCTCCTGCCCACTTACCAGCGCCGGTTTAGCCGAGATTCCAACGACCTCGGCGTGGCGGGCCAGTCGGATCGCCGTGAGCACACCGCAGTCGCCCAGCCCGGCGATGACGACGCGCTTGCGCTTCATCCCCACTCCGTGGAGGGGAAGCACTCGGGCGACGCCGACACTCATACCAGCCTCCTACTGCGACACGCGCCAGGGCGTCGGTGACACCCCGCAGCGGCGGCCAAACATTAACACGTCCGATCAGCGGATTTAGGGCCGTGGCCGCGTTGTCGATAGTGATCAACGCCGCGACTGCCCACGGCTACGGTTGAGGTGTGATGGACGGCCAGCCCCGAACACGGTCCGCACTTCTGGCTTTGGTAGCTGCGGCTCGTTTCGGCGTTGGCGCCGCGATGATCCTGGCGCCCAGCCGCTTCTTTTCGCAAGGGTCGGGGACGGAAACTCTGCTCATGCAGACGATCGGGATCCGTGACGTGGTCCTTGGGTCGGGCGGGCTGGCGGCCTGGGCTCGGGGCGACGACCTAGAATTCCAACGGTGGGCCGCGGTCGGTCTGACCAGCGACAGCGCCGACCTTGTTCTCGGGCTACGCAGCAAGCCCCTCGTCGGAACCAAGAGCGCCCTGATCGCCACCTTCGCCCCCGCGCCGTTCATCGGAGCTGCGCTGCTTGGCTTCGTCCGATCTCGGCGCAGCCGCTGACCAAGCACGCGTCGGCGGAACGAAAGAGGGGTACCCGCGCTCGGGTGCCCCTCTTGTCGAGACTCGTCAGTCAGTGGCTCTGGTGCACGCTGGTGTCGACGTGCGGCACGCTCACCTGGGGCTGGATGTCGTAGACCCAGTCGTGGTGGATGGTGTCGGCCTGAGCGGGACCGGCGAGACCGACGATCGCGGCGGCCAGCCCACTGGCGACGATGGTGGCAAATCCTAACTTCTTCATTTTGGTGCCTTCTTCTGTGTCTGTTCCTGGTGTTGGAGCCGCGGCACGAGGGTCGCGGTTCGGACGCTATGTCGGCCCTATTGGCACTTCTTCGTGTCGCTCTGACTGCTCAAACACAGTGTTCAGAGCATTAATTCCGATGGCAGAAATTGATCGCCGATTGGCAGGAATCGACTACTTCTCCGGCCAGCGGCTGGTCATCGATGAACAAAGGGCGTCGCCGCAGCTGTGTGCCCCGGCCCACACTTCGGCAAACGTGAGTTCTTCCACCATGGTGGTGGCCAGCCTCGATCCACGACCCTCGTGCGGTCTCGACGTTAAATATTGAGCTGCTGGGCGAGTTGGCGTAGATCTGCTGCGACGAGCGTCGGTCGCGGCAGCCCTTCGAGCGGCAATGGCGCGTTGCCTGGCCGGGGTAATCAGCACCGCGGTGAAGCCGGCGCTTTGCGCCCCGATGGTGTCCCAGACGTGCGCGGCGACCATCATGCACTCCGCGGGCACGACCTGCAGTTCGCGGCAGACGTAGTGATAGACATCCCGAGCGGGATTGCAGGTGTGGCATGCGTCGACGCTGAACTGGCGCTCAAAGAACCCGCCAAGTCCTGCGCTCTCAAGTGGGCTGGGGCCAAGCGGATTGGGCGGTGAGTTCGTCAGGGTCACCAGCCGAAAGCCGTCGTCGCGCAGCCCGGCGAGGCCGTCTGCCACATCGGGATGCGCCGGCATTGTCTGGGTTCATGGACGCCATGCGCAGCGCCCTTACGGCAGCCGGGCTCGATACCGGGCATATCCACACCGAACTGTTCGGCGCCCTTCCGCCGATCAATCCCGGAGTGGTCGGCGCGCCGCCGCCCACTCGGCCACACGCCCCGGAGGATATGCCGGGGTCGGGGCCGCGAATTACCTTCGCCCGCAGCGGGCTCAGCGTCAATTGGTCGTCGCGCTTTCACACCCTCCTGGAATTCGCCGAAGCCTGCGACGTACCGACCAGGTACTCATGCCGCAGCGGCGTGTGCCACACGTGCGCGACCCCGGTGATCGAGGGAACGAGCGAATACCGCGAGCCCTCGCTGGACGAGCCCGCCGACGGCGCCGTATTGCTGTGCACGGCCAAACCGCACGGCGATCTCCTCCTTGATCTCTAAGGGGCGGTCACCGGCACTGGCGTGAGAGCGTGCAGCCTCCTGCACTGCGTTTCGGATAGCACCGGCTCAGGGTGCGATGGCGTCGATCGCCCGATAGATGCGCTGCTCGCTGACCGGCCGCGCGGTACCGAGCTGTTGGGCCCACAGGCTCACCCGCAGTTCCTCGATCATCCGCGCGATGTCGCGGACATCGTCGGCGGCCGCACGCGCGGGCGAAAGAGCCTGCCGCAGTTCGTCGTACGCGTCCTGCACGGCATGCACGCGTGTCATCCGCTCGCGGTCGGCGTTGACGCCCTGCGGCAACCGCTCGAGTCGCCGGCTGACGGCGGTGACGTAACGGGTCAGGTCGCCGAGATGCGCTGCGCCGGTGATGGTGACAAAGCCGTGCGGAAGGAGGCGGTCGAACTGTGCGCGGATGTCGGCTATTGCATCGGCCTGCGTAGCGGATGGCTGAGCGGGCAACGCGACCTGCACGTCATGCGCGGCGGCGAGCACCTTCTCGACCCGGCCGACGATGTCGAGGGTCGTCGGCGACAGCGCATCGGCCACCCGCTGCCGGAGCGCCGCGAACTCGGAGCGGGTCCACACCTGAGCTGGCGCCAACACCGCGACCGCGGCGTCGGCGCAGTCGTCGAGCAGTGCGAACAACGAACCATCGGGATTCGCGCCGAGCACCAGGCGGGCGCGGGGGTTCAGCTGGCGTTCAATGGTTTTGACCGCAGGCACGCATAGCCGCAGCAGCCGCCGGATGCCGGGTGCCGTCGCCGCGTCCTGCTCGGGCTTCGTTGCGAATACCCGGATGTCCACCGCGCCACCCGTGTCGACGAACGCGGGAAAGCCTCGCACGGTGTGGCCTGCGCTGAGCCGCTCGACGGCGCGCGGCAGCTCGTCGAGATCGTCGGGCCAGCTGCGCAGCCCGCTTCGCTCCAGCCCATCGGCGACGGCCTCGACGACGGCCTGGCGGGCGGGTGCGGCCAGTTGTCCCTTGAGCGCCTCGAGGTCCTTGCCGCGCGCCACCTCGGTGCCGTCCGCGGACTCGACGGCGAACGTCACGCGCAGGTGCGAAGGAAGCTTGTCGAGGTCGAAGGCGTCGATCGGGACGAGCACGCCCGTGCGCCGCCGCAACGCGCGCTGAAGTGACTGCAGCAGCGGTTCCGTTCCCGATTCGAGGGTGGCCAGCACCGCGCGGGCGGTGTCTGGCGCGGGAACAAAGTTGCGGCGCAAGTCTTTCGGAAGCGATCGGATGAGCGCGGTGACTAGTTCCTCCCGCAGCGCAGGCACATGCCAGGCGAACTCGTCGCCGCCAAGGCGTGCGAGCACCTCGACCGGCACGTGCACCGTGGTGCCGTCGTCCTCTGCGCCTGGCTCGAACCGGTAGGTCACCGGCAACGAGAGGTCACCCGCCTGCCAGGTGTCCGGCTGGTCGGCGGCCGCCTCCTCGGTGCGCAGCAGGGTGTCGCGGGTGAACGTCAGCAGGTCCGGCGTGTGGTGCCGCTGGTTGCGCCACCAGGCGTCGAAGTGCCGCGCCGAGACGACGTCGGCCGGGATGCGGGCATCGTAGAAGGCGTAGATCTCGTCGTCGCCGACGACGAGATCGCGGCGGCGTGCGCGCTCTTCGATCTCTTCCACTTCCTCGCGCAATCGGGCGTTGTCACCGAAGAAGTGATGGCGGGTCTGCCAGTCGCCCTCGACCAGTGCGTGCCGGATGAACAGCTCACGGGCGAGCACCGGTTCCACTCGGGCGTAGTTGACGCGGCGGCGCGCTACCAGCGGCAGGCCGTACAGCGTCACCCGCTCGTAGGCCATCACGGCTCCGCGCTTGGCGTCCCAGTGCGGTTCGCTGTAGGTGCGCTGCACGAGATGCTCGGCGACATGTTCTATGGCCTCGGGTTCGATGGGCGCCGCGATCCGGCCGTATAGCCGGCTGGTTTCGACGAGCTCGGCCACGACGATCCAGCGCGGCGGCCGGTTCGTGAGAACAGAGCCGGGTGCGAGGACGAACTTCGTGTTGCGCGCGCCTAGATAAGCTCTGGATTCGCGTCCTTCGTCCACTCGCAGACCGACATGCGAGAGCAGGCCTGCGGTCAGGGCGGCGTGAATGCGCGCGGAGTCGGCTTCCTCGTGAGAACCATGGGCCTCACGGATTCCTATCTCAGCAGCGATGCTGCGGAGCTGTCCGGTGAGATCCTGCCACTCGCGGATGCGCAGGTAGTTCAGGAACTCTTCGCGACACATGCGCCGAAACGCGTTGCCTGAGCGTTCTTTTCGTTGCTCACGCAGGTAGCGCCACAGGTTGAGATACGAGATGAAGTCCGAGCGCTCGTCGGCGAACCTGGCGTGCTTCTGGCGGGCGGCCTCCTCGCGGTCGGCGGGCCGTTCGCGCGGATCGGGAATCGACAATGCCGCCGCAAGCACCAGCGCCTCACGCACGCATCCCTCGGCGTCGGCCTGCAGGATCATCCGGCCGATCCGCGGGTCTACGGGCAGCCGCGCGAGGCGGCGGCCGAGTTCGGTGATCGCGCCGTCGCGGTCGAAGGCGCCGAGTTCCTGCAGCAGCAGCACCCCGTCGCGGATGGAGCGCTTCTCGGGCGGGTCGAGGAATCCGAAGTTCTCGATGTCGCCGAGTTGCAGTGCGGCCATCTGCAGGATCACCGCGGCGAGGTTCGTCCGCAGAATCTCGGGGTCGGTGAAGCGCGGCCGCGACGCGAAGTCCTCCTCGGAGTAGAGGCGGATGCACACACCGGGCGCCACGCGGCCCGAGCGGCCGGCCCGCTGCGCCGCGGATGCCTGGGAGATGGGTTCGATGGGAAGCCGCTGCACCTTCGTTCGGCGGCTATACCGCGAGATCCGTGCGGTGCCGGGGTCGACGACGTAGCGGATGCCCGGCACGGTCAGCGATGTCTCGGCGACGTTGGTGGCGAGCACGACGCGTCGGCCGGTGTGCGGCGAGAAGACCTTCTGCTGCTCCGCGGTTGGCAGTCTGGCGTAGAGCGGCAGCACTTCGGTGTGAATGTCGAGAGCGCTGCTCAATGCTTCGCTGGTGTCGCGGATTTCGCGCTCGCCGGATAGGAACACCAGCACGTCGCCTGGTGGCTCCTTTTCCAGCTCACCGATGGCGTCGATGATGGCCTCGGTCTGGTCCCGCATCTCCGTGCGGACGATCTCGTGATCGGGGTCATCCGGGTCGGCCTCGCCATCATGTGCCGCCACGACGACTTCGAGTGGCCGGTACCGGATCTCGACGGGATAGGTCCGTCCCGACACCTCGACGATCGGCGCGCCCCCGCTGGATCCATGTTCGGCGCCGCCGCTGGATCCATGTTCGGCGCCGCCGCTGGATCCATGTTCGGCGCCGCCGAAGTGGGCGGCGAACCGCTCGGGCTCGATGGTCGCCGACGTCACGATCACCTTGAGGTCTGGCCTGCTTGGCAAGAGCTCACGCAGATAGCCGAGCAGGAAGTCGATGTTGAGGCTGCGCTCGTGGGCCTCGTCGAGGATGAGGGTGTCGTAGCGCAGCAGGCGGCGGTCGCGCTGCATTTCGGCGAGCAGGATGCCGTCGGTCATCAGCTTCACCAGGGTGCGGTCGCTGGCCTGGTCGGTGAAGCGCACGGTGTAACCGACGGCTTCGCCGAGCGGGGTGCCCAGTTCGTCGGCGATGCGCTGGGCGACGGTGCGGGCCGCCAGCCTGCGGGGCTGGGTGTGCCCGATGGTGCCGCGGATGCCGCGGCCCAACTCCAGGCAGATCTTCGGCAGCTGAGTGGTCTTGCCGGACCCGGTCTCGCCGGCGACCACGACCACTTGGTGTTCGGTGATGGCCCTTGCGATCACGTCGCGCCGGTCGCTGACCGGCAAGTCGGGGTAGGTGATCGTGGGAACGACGGCTTCGCGGGTGGCGACGAGCGCCTCAGCGGCGGTGAGCTGTTCGCGGATCTGGCGGAGCATGTCGGGTCCGGCCTTGCCGCGCACATTCTTGAGGCGACGGCCGAGCCGGTCGGCGTCGCGGATCGTCAGGCCGTCGAGACGGTTTCGTAATTCCCGCAACTCGGCGACAGACGGCTCGGACACTCCGGCAACGATAGGCGGCGTCAGGACTTGTCGGGTGACCAGTAGTCGAGCATCTCCGCGAACGTCTCGAAGGCCGGCGCCGACGCGCCGTACGCCGCCTCCAGATGGACGCTCAGCGGGAAACCGAGGTCGACGACGCCATCGACCACACGCTTGTACAGGTCGATCGTCAGCTTCCGCTTCTGCGCGGGTTCGGTTTCCGCCAGCCTCTTGACGAACGCTTGCTCGTCGCCGACGGCGGCGTTGCCGGGGTCCTGGATCAACCAATTGATCAGACCCACGCGCGTCTCGACCTTCGGTACGAAGCCGAACGACAGCAGTATCTCGGGGCGATGATCGGTGGTTTTCGCGAATTCGGTCAGGAAGCCCACGATGGCGTCGGAGTACAACAGCTGGGTCATGCCGTACGTCGCACCCTGGTTGCACTTGAAGTTGAACCGGCCCTGTTCACCGTCGCGGGTGGGGATCAGGATCGCACCGCGGTTGGGCACCAGCTGGTCGTAGATCGACAGAGCGTCGGTGGGCGCAACGCCGGACCCCTCACCGTCATTCATGGTTCTCGGTACGCCGACGAACGCAATGCCATCGAATCCGGCGTCGCGCAGATCGGTCAGCCGGTGACGCAGAGACGACTCATCCATGAACGCGGTGACCTGGGTGCACAGCCCCTTCACCCCGGGCAGCTCCGGCTTGATGATCGTCCAGAAGTCCAACACGTCCAGCCTTGGCTTCAGCTCGACGGGACGATCGTCGTCCTCTTCGATCATGCCGGGAATCATGATGTGTCCGATCCGGCCGTCGATTCCGGTGTCCTTGGCGAAACGCAGCACCTTGCGCGCCTCCTCCAATGCCTGCTCACGGCCGAGGTCCGCGTTTGGCGGTACGAGCTCGAACGCGACGGTGTTGAGGGTCAAGAGGTTGCTCCTCATTGCATGGCTGGTTGCTCCGTCCGGATTGTCGACGATGACGCCGGGGGAGGATCAGATCTCATCTCTTGCGATCGAGATTAGCGATTGCGTGCGGTGGCCGGGCGGGGCCCACAGCTGGCGTGGCGGTCATTAATCTGTCGTTGCGATCCTGCCACGCCCGGTAAACATCCTGCCGGCGGGAACACCCCCGTCGACCTGCATGTTTTCCATGAAAGATCGGCAAGCAACAGGCCGACGAGGGCGCAAGACCCGCGGACCCGGTCCTCCGCGAGCCTCCCGCCAAGAGCACAGGAGGCGTTTGAAGATGAACAAGATCACCTTTGCCACTTTGGTGTCGAGCGCGCTGGCCGCGCTGGCTATCGGACTGGCCGGCCCCGCCCTGGCAGACGACGCAGTTGGCTCGGTCGCGCTGCCGCCAGGCGGCCCCATTGCCGTCTACCCGCAGACCGGCCCCACCAGTGGAGCGAATCCGTACACGCCCTTCGGTGTCGACCCGTACGTGCCGTATGGCGTGTGGGCCCAGCACTGAGCCACATACATCTTCGAGGCGACGTGCCGTCCGGCCTCGGTCAGCCCTGGTCGGGCGACATGACGTAGGCGAACTCCCGAGTGGCGCTGCGAGCGTTGCAGCCTTGATTCGGATGGTGTCGGGCACAATTGACTCACTTCAGGTCCGATTAGGTCATGGGGGAGCCGGTGCGTCACACGGTGGGGTTGCTTGCCGCGCTGATCTTGTTGGCGGCATGTGATGCGGACGCCGGCAATTCGGGCCCAGCATCGGCGAGTCCGGCGTCGACGGCCTCCGCCCGGGCCACTACGACGACCGTCGCTGCTCCGTCCACTGCGCAAGGCCCAAGGACGGAGAAGTGGATCGATCTGCAAGTCGGCGATTGCCTGGCCGACCCGCCGCCGAGCGATCCCAGCGTTGTGACGGTGTCGGTCGTCGACTGTGCGATCGCGCACGCAGCGGAGGCTTACCTGCGCGCGGACGTCGAGGTCAATGCCGCCATCGCCGATGTCGCCGATCGAGAGTGCAACGCGGGGTTCACGCGGTACACCGGGCAATCCGTCGGCGGCAGCCCGTTCGCGGTCACCTACCTGATCGACTCCAATCAAGACCGGACGTCGGCCAATCCGCTGCCAAGCACCGTCATCTGCGTGCTTGCTGGCTCGAACGGCGGGCCGCTGACGGGCTCCGCGCGCCGCTGACGCCGCTACATCCAGACAGACTGCGGCACAAAGCCATTCGGGGTCGGCGGCGGTGACGGCGGCACCGAGACGCACAACCCGGTCTGGGTGTCCATGTACATCCCCGGCAGACAGAACGGGGCGCACCCGTTGGTGACTCCGGTTTCACCCGGTAGGCACGCCGTGTTGACGGCCGGCGGGGCAATAAGGACGGGTGCCATCGCTGCCGTCAGCGCTACCGCGGACAGCGCCGCGATCAAGAGCCGTCGCATCGGCTCAGTGTAGGTGTGACGACAATTCCTCATCCGTAATCTCGATCCGTAATCTGGGTGAAGTGAGCGTTGCATCGGATGCCACCGTCGTCCTTGACGACCGCTTCTCGCGCGAGCTACCGGAGATGGCTGTGCGCTGGCAGGCCGAGGTGGCTCCCGACCCGCGGTTATTGGTGCTCAATGAGCGGTTGGCGGCCGACCTTGGCCTCGACGCCGCTTGGCTTCACGGCCCCGACGGGTTGAAGTTCTTGGTCGGCAACCTGGTGCCCGACGGTGCCACGCCGGTGGCACAGGCCTACGCCGGTCACCAGTTCGGCGGGTTCGTGCCGCGGCTGGGTGACGGACGCGCGCTGCTGCTCGGCGAAATCGCCTCCCGCGGGACGGTTCGTGACCTTCACCTCAAGGGTTCGGGAGCGACGCCATTCGCGCGGGGCGGCGATGGTCTGGCCGCGGTCGGTCCTATGTTGCGCGAATACATCGTCGGCGAGGCGATGCATGCGCTGGGCATCCCGACGACCCGGTCCCTCGCCGTGGTGGCCACGGGTCGGCCCGTCCATCGGGAGACGCTGTTGCCGGGAGCCGTGCTCGCGCGGGTGGCGAGCAGCCATCTGCGGGTGGGCAGTTTTCAATACGCCTTTCAATGCGCCGCAACCGCAGGCGAGATCGATCTGGTGCGGCGCCTCGCCGACCACGCCATTTCCCGGCACCATCCGCACGCCGCACAGGCAGAAAATCCGTACCGCACGCTGTTCGAGGCGGTGGTCGCCGCTCAGGCCTCGTTGTTGGCGGGGTGGATGCTCGTCGGGTTCGTGCACGGCGTGATGAACACCGACAACATGGCGATCTCTGGCGAGACCATCGACTACGGGCCGTGCGCCTTCATGGAGGCCTACGATCCCGCTACGGTGTTCAGCTCGATCGACACCTGGGGCCGCTACGCCTACGGCGACCAGCCGGCGGTGGCGGCGTGGAACCTGGCCCGGTTCGCCGAGACGCTGCTTCCGCTCTTCTCCGATGATCTCGACCAGGGACTCGTCCTCGCGCAGGAGTCACTCGGTGGTTTCCTCAGGCAGTACGACGCCGCGTGGTTGACCGGCATGCGGGCGAAGCTCGGCCTGCGCGACGTTGACGACGACGTTGTGACGCCGTTGGTCTCCGAACTTCTCGAGCAGCTTGCGCGCAGCCACGTCGACCACACATCGTTCTACCGGCTCCTTGGCCGAGCGGTGCGCGGTGACGTCGAACCGGCGCGCGGACTGTTCGTCGACCTCGCTGCATTCGACGACTGGTTGGCGCGCTGGCAGGCACTTGCTCCTGACGCGGACGTGATGGACCGGGTCAATCCGGTGTACATCCCGCGAAACCATTTGGTCGAGGAGGCTCTTGCCGCGGGGACCGATGGCGATCTCGGTCCGCTGTCGCGGCTGCTTGAGGCCGTGACGGCACCCTACGACGAACGGCCGGGTCTGGAGCGCTACGCCGAACCGGCGCCCGAGGATTTCGGCGCCTATCGAACCTTCTGCGGGACCTGACTCAGTAGTGGTAGGTGTCCGACGGGGCGGGCACGTGAACCTGCTCGTCGTCGAAGTCGGACACTTCGATGCCGTATGAGCGAGCCAGCTCGAGGATCTTGGTGGCCCTGGCGATGCGGGGCAGGTCCGACCCGTTGCGAACCTCGCCGCCGTCGCGCTCGAACTCGGCGAAAAACTCCTTCGCCCAGGAGATTTCGTCCTGCGACGGGGAGAGCCCTTCGTTGACGACGGAACACTGATCGGGGGTGAGGCAGATTTTGCCCGTCATCCCGAACTCGGCGGACACGGACGTGGCCTCGATGAGCTTGAGCGCGTTGGAGCCGATGGTCGGCCCGTCGATCGCGCTGGGCAGATGGGCCGCCTTGGCGGCGATGGTGAAGCGGGAGCGCGCGTACGCGAGGGTGGCGGGGTCTTCGCCGAAGCCGGTGTCGCGGCGGAAATCGCCGATGCCGAAGGCGAGCCGGAAGGTCCCTTTGGCCGCGGCGATCTCGGTGATGCGTTCCAGCCCCCTTGCCGTTTCGACGAGCGCCACGATCGGGACGTTGGGCATTCGTTTGGCCGTCTCCGTGACGTGGTCGACCGATTCGACCATCGCCAGCATCACCCCGCCGATGGAGGTGCCTGCCAGTGTCTTCAGGTCGTCGGCCCACCAGGGGGTGCCGAAGCCGTTGACGCGCACCCAGTCCGAGTTTCCGGTGCCGAGCCAGCGCACGACGTTGTCACGGGCGGCGGACTTGTCCTTGGGCGCGACCGCATCCTCGATGTCGAGGACGACGACGTCGGCGCGGGAGCGTGCGGCAGCCTCGAAACGGTCGGCGTGCGCACCGTTGGCCAACAGCCAACTCCTGGCGAGGACCGGGTCGATGCGCGAGCCGACGTCGGCCGGATCGGGCGCGTCGCTGGTGACCTGTTCGTACATTCCAGTGCTCTGCCGTCTCTTCGTTCTGTGGGTGACGACCTCATGCTGGCCTAAACGATGACGACATGGCAAACGGCTGGCGCAGAGAGGCCGAGCTGCATCGGCTGCATTTCCCATTGCGCCCGAGCGTGGTAAACCTCCGGCATGCCTGAGCGAGTCGTGTTTCCCAGCTCAACGGGGCCGAATCTGGCGGGGATCATCGATCGGCCGGTTGGGAACCCTCGCGGCTGGGGCGTCTTTTCGCACGGGTTCACGCTCGGTAAGGACTCGCCGGCTGCCGCACGCATCTGCAAGCAACTCGCCGAGGACGGCATCGGCATGTTGCGCTTCGACGCGCTCGGTTTGGGTGGCTCGGAGGGCGACTGGGGCGACGGCTCGTTCACCGTGAAGGTCAACGATGTCATCCGGGCGTGCGAGTTCATGGCCGAACGAGGGACGCCGGCCGATATCCTCACCGGTCATTCGTTCGGTGGTGCGGCAGTGATCGCCGCGGCCAGGCAGTCTCCCGGCGTGCGAGCGGTCGCCACCGTCGGGGCGCCGATGGACCCCGCCCACGCCGAGCATCACTACGACGCGGTGGTCGATCGCGTGTTGTCCGAAGGCAGTGCCGAGTGGATGGTTGGGGGCCGCACGCTGACCCTTAAGCGGGCATTCGTCGAAGATGTCCGCGCGGCTGCCCTCCATGAAAAGATCCGCGGCTTGCGGTTGCCGTTACTGATCCTGCACTCGCCTACCGACAACACCGTCGGCATCGCGAACGCGAGCGAAATCTTCCGCACCGCACGTCACCCCCGCAGCTTCGTTTCCCTTGAGGGCTCGGACCACTTGCTGACCGGCCCAGGCCAGGCCCGTCGCGCAGGTCGAATCATCGGTGCCTGGGCCGACGCATACCTCGTGGCAGAACAGCCGCGCTCGGGTTAGTCTGGCTGAGCGCACCGCTGGGTACACACTGCGTCGTCCGCGGTGTGAGCACTGGGGCCCACGCCGCGTCAGGAACTACATGGGCGGTCGAGATGAGCGTGATCAGTCGTTTGTTTGGTGCTGCGGTGGTGACATCGTCGGTGATGCTGAGTCCGGTCGCCCTTCCTTCCGCGGCTGCTGGGCCATGCTCCGACGTCGAGGTGGTGTTCGCGC
>JAOPVX010000106.1 GCA_025965975.1 Mycobacterium sp.
TTCAACCTGGTATCTAGGTTGCCTCTTAGGGGGCGGATTTCCAAACCGAGACCCAGTGCTCTAAGCTGCGCGGCCCGCCGCGGGCTCGACGTGCCGATCACCGAGCCCGACGGCAACTCTCCGAGCACCATTCCATCGCGGGCCACCAGGGCGTCTCGGGCGTCTTCGCGACGGGGTATCGCAGCGATCACGAACCGCGGATCGGGTGCGGTCGGCAAATCCTTGTAGGAGTGCACGGCCATATCAACAACGTGGTCGTGGATGGCCTCGCGCAGCGCGGCGGTGAACACGCCAACGCCGATATTGACGATCGGGTCGGTGGAACGGTCGCCTTCGGTGGAAATGGTGACCAACTCGGCGGGGTGCCCGTTGGCCGTGAGGACGTCCTTGATGGCACCGGCTTGGGTCGTCGCCAACAGGCTGCCCCGGGTGCCTATCCGGATTGCTGCGTGGCTTTTTGTCAAGCGCTACTCGGTCTTGTCGAGATCTGTTGCCATCAAGGGCAATTCACCTGCGGCGACGGCGTCGACGGCCTGCTGGTCGAGTTCGAAGAGCTCGCGCAGCGCCTCGGCGTAGCTGTCGCCGCCGGGGGCGCTGGCCAGCTGCTTGACCCGCACAGTCGGCGCATGCAGCAGCTTGTCGACGACTCGCCGCACGGTCTTGGCGACCTCATCGCGGTATGCGGCGTCGAGCTCGGGCAGCCGGTTGTCCAGCCGCAGCAGCTCCGCCTCCACCACATCGGCGGCCCGTTGCCGCAGCGCGGTGACGGTCGGGGTGACCTCGGCCATCCGCTGTCCGGCCAGGTAGTTGGCAACTTCGGCGGCGACGATGGCGCGGGCTGCCTCGGCGTCAGAGGCGGCGGCGCGAGCCGACGGTTCGCGCTGGATCCGGTCCATGTCGACCACGTAGACACCCGGGAGACCGGCGACGGCCGGGTCGACGTCGCGGGGCATACCGAGGTCGCAAATCACCAGCTGGTCCTGCTCCGACCGCCCCATCAGGCCGCGGTGTGCGTCGGCGAGGGAGACCACTGGGCGTACCGCGCCGGTGCAGGAGACCACCACGTCGGCGTCGGCCAGCACGCCGGCGACGTGATCGAGCGGATAGGCGTCGACCTCGATTCCCTGCGCGCGGATGCTGTGCGCCAGCCGGCGGGCCCGGGGCAGCGACCGGTTCACCACATGGATGCGGTCGATACCGGCGCGGACCAGGTGCTTGGCCGACAACGAGCCCATGGAGCCGGCGCCGATCACGACTGCGGTGCGGCCGGCCAACGACCCGAGTTTGGTCTCGGCCATGCCGAGCGCGACGGAAACAACAGACGCGCCTGCCGCGTCGATGCCGGTCTCGGAGTGCACCCGCTTGCCGACCGACAGCGCGCGCTGGGACAGCTCGTGCAGGGTACGGCCGACGGTGTGGTTGGCCTCGGCGGCGGCGTAGGCGCGGCGGACCTGCCCGAGCACCTGCTGCTCGCCGATCACCGCTGAGTCCAGTCCGCTGGCCACGGCGAAGAGATGCTCAACGGCCGCTTCCGCGTAGCGCACGTAGGCGTACTTGGTCAGGTCGCCCAGCGACATTCCGCAATGCTCGGAAAGCGCAGAACCGATCACCGACAGGCCGCCGTGGAACGCCTCGACGACGGCGTAGACCTCGACGCGGTTGCAGGTGGACAGCACCATCGCCTCGGTCACCAGCGAGGACTGCAGCACCTGGTCGACGATCTTGGCCTGATCGGACTCGTCGGTGCTCAATTGCTCCAGCACCGACACCGGCGCGCTGCGGTGCGAAACCCCGAAAAGCAACACGCTCACGGCTGCATCACCACCTCATCCACGGTAGTCGTTTACCAGCTGGGCCACCAAATTTGCTCAGTCCGTCAGCCCCTGGCCAGATCCGCCCGCAGTCGGGGCTCGTCGACCTCCCAGTAACTGTGCTCCACGCCATCCAACAGCACCACAGGAAGCCGGTCGCCGAACTCCGCTCGCAGCGCAGAATCCCCTGCCGCGGCGACGGCGTCGACGTCGGTGACGGCCAGCTCGAAGCCCAGCTCGTCGGCCAGCCGCGCGAGCCGCGTCGCCGCGCCCGTACAGATCGTGCATCCCTCACGTGTGAGCAATTCCACCCGTCGATTCACCACGCAAGTATCGCTACCCGGTGACCTACTGTTAAATCGTGTCCGAAATCGGGGGAGCCGACGTCGAGGCCGAGCTCGCCGTCGAGGCCAAGCTCGCCGGCGAGGCCAGTGCGGATGCCGCCGTCACCGAGCACGCGATCAAAACCGGCACCGCCCCGCCTCTCCCGCCGCCGGACCTGACCGCCGCGGCGTTCTTCGACGTCGACAACACGCTCGTGCACGGCTCGTCGCTGGTGCATTTCGCGCGCGGGCTGGCCGCCCGCAAGTACTTCACCTACGGCGATATGGGCCGCTTCATCTACGCGCAGGCCAAGTTTCAGCTTCTCGGCCGCGAGAACAGCGACGACGAGGCCGCCGTCAAGACGAAGGCGCTGGCGTTCATCGAGGGCCGCTCGACCACGGAGCTGGAGGCTGTCGGTGAGGAGATCTACGACGAGATCATCGCCGACAAGATCTGGCCGGGTACCCGCGCGCTGGCCCAGATGCACCTCGACGCCGGGCAGCAGGTGTGGCTCGTCACCGCGACGCCCTACGAGCTGGCCGCCACAATCGCCAAGCGGCTGGGGCTGACCGGCGCGCTCGGCACCATCGCCGAGTCGGTCGACGGGGTGTTCACCGGCCGGCTGGTCGGCGACATCCTGCACGGCACCGGCAAGGCGCACGCCGTGCGGTCGCTGGCCATCCGCGAAGGGTTGAACCTGCGCCGCTGCACCGCCTACTCCGACAGCTTCAACGACGTGCCGATGCTGTCGCTGGTCGGCACGGCCGTCGCGATCAACCCCGATGCCGACCTGCGCGACCTGGCCCGCGAGCGCGGCTGGGAGATCCGCGACTTTCGCACCGCACGCAAGGCGGCCCGGATCGGCGTGCCGTCGGCGCTGGCGCTCGGCGCGGCAGGCGGGGCATTGGCAGCGATTGTTTCGCGTCGCCAAGACGGCGGCTGAGCGGCGGGGTCCGCGCCGCGACAAAGGTGAGCTGAGAAGCCGCTGATAGGCTCGCGCCGCTAACACGTATTTGGGGGAGAACGGCCAAGCATGGGCATCGCGGAAAACATCATCGGAACCCACTACCGCTACCCGGACTACTTCGAGGTCGACCGGGAAAAGATCCGTGAGTTCGCCAGGGCCGTCAAAGACGAGCACCCGGCCCATTACAGCGAGGACGCCGCCAAGGAGTTCGGGTACGACGCCATCGTGGCGTCGCTGACGTTTCTGGCGGTGGCCGGCCGACGCGTGCAACTGGAGATCTTCAACCACTTCGACGTGCCGATCAACATGGAACGGGTACTACACCGCGACCAGAAGCTGACCTTTCACCGGCCGATCCTGGCCGGCGACAAACTGTTCTTCGACTCCTATCTCGATTCGGTGATCGAATCGCACGGCGCGGTGCTCAGCGAGATCCGCGGCGAGGTGACCGACGCCGAGGGTAAGCCGGTGATCACCAGCGTCGTCACCGTGCTGGGCGAGGCCGACACCCCCGACGAGGCCGACGAGGTGGCGGCGAGGATCGCTGCCCGACGCGATGAAGCCATCGCGAAAATGGTTGCTGGGCAAAGATCGACAGAGAGTTGAGCCTCAGCCGAGGAACATATTCCTGCGGTTCGCCAGCAGCTGATAGAGCGTCTGCTGAATGGTCTCGCGGACCTGGTCGGTCAGCTCGAAGGTGACCATCGGGTCCTCGGCAGCCGACTCGTCGTAGTCGTCGGTCGAGATCGGCTCGCCGAACTGGATGTGCCACTTCGACGGCAGCGGCACCATTCCGACAGGCCCTGCCAACGGGAAAAGCGGGGTGACCGGGAAGTACGGCAGCCCGAGCAGCCGGGCCAGCAGCTTGACGTCGGCGATCATCGGGTAGATCTCCTCGGAGCCGACGATCGAGCACGGCACGATCGGCGCCTTGGTCCGCAGCGCGGCCGAGACAAAGCCGCCGCGGCCGAAGCGCTGCAGCTTGTAGCGATCCTTGAAGTGCTTGCCAAGGCCCTTGTAGCCCTCGGGGAAGACGGCGGTGAGCTCGCCGGCGGCCAGCAGCCGGTGCGCGTCGGACGTGCAGGCCATGGTGTGGCCGGCCTTGCGCGCGGCCTGACCGATCATCGGCAGGTCGAACACCATGTCCGCGGCCAGCAGACGCAGGTCCCGGTGCGTCGGGTGCTTGTCGTGCACCGCCACGGCGGTCATCAGTCCGTCGAACGGCAGCACGCCCGCGTGGTTGGCGACCACTAGCGCCGCACCGGACGTCGGCAGGTTTTCAATCCCGCTGACCTCAACACGGAACCACGACTTGAAGAACACGCGCAGCAAAGGCAAAAAGATTGCGTTGTTGAGATGCGGGTCGAACCCGAACTCGTCGACGGTGTAGTCGCCCATCATCCGTTTGCGGATGAATTCGCCGATCCCGGCGATCCGCTTGGCGGTCTCCGACGGCGTGTCTTCGGCGGCCGCGGTGCCCGTGACGGCGCCGCGCCGCTGGTCGATCTCGCGGACGACGGCGGCGATCTGCTCAGCAGAAGCGCGCCCACCGCTGTCCGAAAGCAACGAGGGATGTCCACGCGAGCTTTCAGCGCGCGCCGCAGCAGCGCGCCGCTGAGCCGACGATCGGCCCGAATTAGAGTGCAGCGGAATGACTTTGGCTTTGGACTCGCCCGCCACGTTGTTACCTTCTCCCCACCCGATTTGAAAATATTGTTCTAGCGTCCCCATCGTTGCGCCGCCGACACGGCGCGACTCTCCATTGAGCGTACCCATCGTGGGTCGATGATCGGAGTCAATCCGCGACCTCTGACGTAATCGTCGAAGGCTTCCGCGGTTGTCCACTTCGGGCTGTAGCCAAGGTCATTTCGCATCCGCGATGTGTCCATCACCCGGCCGTAGCTCAAGTAGTCAAGCTGCTCGCGATCGAGTTCAGTGTAGCGAGTCGCGCGCCTTAGCGAATCCACAGCCCACAGTGCCGAGCGTGGCATCGGCAGCGGAAGCCGGCCCGAGCGCCGGATGGCCTGACTCATCATGATGATGCCGGGCGCGCCGATGTTGAACGTGCCGGCCCTGCCTGCCATGGTGGCGCGGTCAAGCACCGCGAGCGCGTCCTGCTCGTGCAGCAGCTGCAGCCGCGCGTCGTGGCCGACGACCGTCGGCACGACAGGACCTGCCAGGTACCGCGACAGCGCGGTGTCCATCGCGGGGCCGATCATGTTGGCCAGCCGCAGGATGGTGACCGCGATATCGGGCCTGCGCCGGCCCAGCCCCCGGGCGTAGCCCTCGATGTCGATGCTGTCGCGCGCGAAGCCCTCGCCCGGCGGCCTGCGGGCGCTGGTGTCCTCGGTGAACAGCACCGGGTCCCGCGAGCTCGAGCCGTACACCTCGGACGTCGACTTGAGGATCACGCGGCGCACCGACGGCGCCTTCTGGCACGCCGCGAACAGCTGGATCGCGCCCATCACGTTGAGTTCCTTGAGCGTTGCGCGCCCGCCCGAGCGCGGAGCGTAGGAGGCCGCCGCGGCGTGCACCACGGTGTCAACGTCGCCGTTGCGGATGACCTTGGCGATGAACGGGTTACGAATATCGGCGCGGACGAACTCCGCGCGCCCCATCCGTCGCAGCAGGTCCTTGCTCGGCGCGATCGCGTCGACCGCGATCACGTGGTTGATCAACGGGTTCTGTGCGAGCCGGGCGGTCAGATATCCGCCAAGGAACCGGCATGCCCCCGTTACCAGGACGACCTTCGGATAGTGGACGGTGTCGCGCGAGTCGGACCCGTCCGATTGGCCCCCAGAATCCATCTGGACAGACTAGCGGCCGAGTGTGAAAGCTACTTGCCGAGCTTTCTGCGCTGCACCCGGGTGCGACGAAGCAGCTTGCGGTGCTTCTTCTTCGACATACGCTTGCGCCGCTTCTTGATGACTGAACCCATAAACTCCGCTACCTACGACTTTCGGGGCCTTTCCAAGCCCTCTTCACCCGCACACCTTACCCGGGCGACCTAGGTAAACGGAAAACGAGTCATGGGCTAGCCCGCGTCGAAGTACGAGCTCTCCAACATGTCGTGGACAGCCTTGGCGTGCACCCGGAACGAGCGTCCGACGCGGACGGCGGGTAACTCGCCGTTGTGCACCAACCGGTACACAGTCATCTTGCTGACCCGCATCAGGCTCGCCACCTCGGCGACGGTCAGAAATTGAGCTCGTGGCGGCTGACCGTCGGTCGGGCCGGCGTCACGCGCCGCCTTTCCACTAGCCGAATCCCGCGCCGATGGCCCGTTCATAGACGTCATCGCAACCCAATCCATCAGGCACAGGCAGTCCCAGCGGCTTCCCCACCGCAGGCGCCGTCCCGTGCTTACCACTGGGAGAATAGCGTGGCCAATGGGGTTACTGCGACGGGTGTGGGCTAATCAATTCGAAATTGATTAATTACTCGGATGTAATTCCGAGCTGCTCAGAGCGCTTTTTTGCGGCTTCAACAGCCTCGGCGACGGCCGCCCGCAAACCGCCCCGTTCGAGTTCCCGCAGCCCAGCAGCGGTAGTACCGCCCGGCGAGGTAACTGTGGCGCGAAGTTGCGCGGCGGTGGTGTCGATTGCGGTGCCCATCGCCACGTCACCCGCCGGCTGCGCCTCATCGAGGCGTTCCAGCAACATCGCGGCCGAGCCGGCCATCGTTTGCACCACCAAATCGGTCGCCACCGAGCGCGCCAGCCCCGCGGCGACGCCCGCGTCGACGAGGGCCTCGACCATCAGGAAGAAGTACGCGGGCCCGGAGCCCGACACCGCGGTGACCGCGTCGAGTTGCGACTCGGGCACCGTCAGCACGCCGCCGACCGCGTCGAAGATCGCCGACACCTCCTTGAGGTGATCAGCGGTGGCGAACCGGCCGCGCGCCAGCGCGCTGACTCCCCCACCGACGACGACGGGCGCGTTGGGCATCACCCGGATGACCGGCGATCCGGCAGGTAGCTTGTTCTCGTAGAACGAGGTCGTCACGCCGGCGACAACCGACACGAAAACCTGTTCAGCGGTATCACTTTCGACCTTCGCTGCCGCGTCGGCGATCTCGCCGACCACGTTTCCCGCATCGGCGGGCTTAACCGCGACGATCACGTAGGTCGCGGTGTCGACCGCGTCGGAGACCGTCGTAACCAGCACCGAATACGTGTCGGACAGATACTTCACGCGATCGGGGCTCTTCTCGGCGACCACCAGGTCCTTGACCTGCCGCCCGGAGCGCAGCAGCCCGGACAGCAACGCCTCGCCGATACTTCCGCCGCCGATGATCGCGATTCTGGCCATGCGGGAAAGCATTACATGCGCCCGACTCTTACTGCGCGGGCGGCACCATCGCCAATTGGCGGCTCTGCACGATGATGCGGCCCTCGCAGTCGACGACGATGTGGTCCTCATCGAACCAGTCCTGGCCGATCTGTACCGTCGTGCACAAAACGCGCAGCCAGCCGTCGGCGGGCAGCGCACGCAGATACGCGGTGAGCTGAACCGTCGGTGCCCAACCCGTTCGGTTCACGCCGAACGTCACCGGCGCGGATACGTCACCGCACAACAGCGCGAACAGCACATCCGGCGCAACGCCTTTCGGACGCACCCAGTACTCGATGATGGGCGGCCCGCCGTCGGTGCGCGGGGTGAACGTGGTCAGCGATGGCCGGATGTCGCAGCCGTGGGCCAGATGGACGATGTCTTCCATTGGGTGGCCAGGGCCGATGGGATCGAGGCCCGGCGGTGGCTCCGGCGTCATCAGCGGCACCACCGGATTGACCGACAACAGCGGCGGCACATGGTGCTCCGGGTCGCCCAGCGTCACCGCCGCGCGGACCGCGACTCGATCGCCCTGGTTCAACTCGACGTCGATGAGGCTGACCCGACTGCCGCGCTTGCGCACCGTGGTCACCAACCGCATCGGCCCGGGCTCCGGCGCCCACAGGAAGTTGCCCGAGAGCGCGATCGGCTGGACTCCTCCCCCTACGCTTCGCGCGGGTGGGCCCCCAGCTTGCGCCGGCAGTGCCCCAACGCCGTGCTCCGTGCGGGCCGCGTTCGCGCACAGCGCCAGCATCGCCCCGCCATGCACCTTCTGGCCGATGGTCCAATGCTCGTTCAGTTCCCCGTCGTACACGCCGTCCCCGGCCGGGGTGAGCGCCATGGCGTCGGTGAACAGGGTGGAATTCATCGGTGTCTTCCTACTGGGGAATTCAGGCTGGGGAATTCAGACTGGGGAATTCAGGCTTCAGCGCAGCAGGTGCGCGCGGGCGAACTGCAATGACTCACGCAGCAGCGCTTCGCGTTCGGTGGCCGTGCGCGCGCCCGATGTGGTCACCTCGAGGATCACGTGCCCCGAAAACTCTCCGGCCGCCAGCATCTCGCAGATCTCCACCGTGGGCTGGGTGCCGCGGCCCGGTATCAGGTGTTCGTCGGTGGACGCGCCGCTGCCGTCGCACAGGTGCAAGTGCACGAGCCCGTCGCCCATCCGGCTGGCCATGTCGAGCGCGTCGGTGCCTGCGGTCGCGGTGTGCGACAGGTCGAGCGTGTAGTGGGCGTGGTTGCCGTCCAGCGGGTCGTAGGACGGCGCGAACGCCGAAATGCCGGGTCCTGGCCTGCCGCCGCGCTTACGCATCCGCTCGATCGATGTCTGACCCGCACCGAAGAACCGGTCGGCGCGGAACGGAAACATGTTCTCCACCGCCACCATCACGTCGCTGGACGCCTCGAGCTCGGCGACCTGCTCGGCAAATCCCTCGGCATAGCGCCGCTGCCAACGGAACGGGGGATGCACGACGATGGTCTGCGCGCCGAGCTGTTCGGCCGCGCGCACGCTGCGCTCCAGCTTCGGGATTGGGTTGGCGCCCCACACCCGCTGCGAGATCAGCAGGCACGGCGCGTGCACCGACAACACCGGCATGCCATAGCGCATCGACATCTGCTCGATTGCGTCGATGTCTTGGCTGACGGTTTCGGCCCACACCATCAGCTCGACTCCGTCGTAGCCGAGCCGGGCCGCGTACTCGAAGGCGGCCTCGGTCCTCAGCGGATATACCGAGGCCGTCGAGAGACCGACCTTGATGGCGGGGCGCACTGTTTCTGTCGGCGCCTAGCCCGACTGCAGCAGTGCCAACGGTCCCAGCGTGACCAGAGCCCCGACCGCCACCGCGATCAGCGTGCTGCCGATGTCCTCGGTCTTGCGCACCACGCGCACGCCGACCACCAGGCCGAGGATGACCAGCACCGACAGCACGAGGGCGACGATGTTGTTCCACTTCCACAACTGGTCGAAGGCGATGAACAGGCCCGCGCCGAACGCGACCGCGATGATGCACTGGCCGACCACCAAGGCGCCCCGCAGGAACGACGACATCGCCGAAGGCGCCGTGTCGGTGTCCTCGTCGTCCTCGAGATCGATGCTCTCGGGACCGGGGGGCGGACCGCGCCGGGCCAAGTCGTCGGCAACGGTTTGGCCGCCGAACAGCGGGCCCGCGGTGGACCGCAGGTAGGACGGTAGCTCGTCGTTGTCTCTCTGCTCGACCGCGGCCTCGGTGTCCTCGTCCTCGATCTCCGGCCCCTCGGCCAGGTCGACAGGGGACTCAAACAACTCGTCGTCGTCGAGCGGATCGGGACTCATCTGCTCGGCACCCCGGCCCGCCGGGGTGCCGAAGCGTCGCGTGCTCGGCGTGTACTGCGGACGTCGCGGCGGAGGCGCGAAGAAGTCAATCGGGTCGGGGTCGACGTCGCGCTGCTCCAGGTGGGAGGTGTAGTCGGCTACCGCGCCGGCGTAGTCGTCGTCGGTGTCGTCGTACTCGTCCCTTTCGCCGTCGGGCTCGGGCTCAGCCGCCGGCTCGGGCTCGACCTCGTCGACGTGGCCTGCGACACCGTTGGTGGTGGGTACCGCGCCGGTGGCGTCGGCGTGCTCATCCTCGACCAATGCGCGTTGACGTGTGGTCACGGCGTCGTCGACGTCGTGCACACCGTGTTCTTGGACGATGGGGATCTCGCCGGTCAGCTCGGCGACTGTGACGGAGTCGCTGTTGCCACGGTGCCGACGGCGCCGGCCGCCGACGGGCGGTGCACCGATCGTGCCGTTCTTCGCCAGCAACTCCGCGACCGAGATCGGTCGCGTCCCGCTGTGGCTGTCTTCTGGTCCTGTCATCGTGTGTCGCCTCTGGGCCTAGCTACTTGTCGTCGAGCATCGCGCACGGACGTCTCCACCAAGGCCGTTCCGTCAGCTTCGCTGTCGAGTTTCCGCAGAATCAGCCCTTCTCGCAACGCCCAGGGGCAAATGTCCACGCTTTCGACGGCGAGAGCGTTCATGCTCGCCTCAGCTACCAATGCTCCGGCCACGATCTGTGGCGCCCGCTCGGCACTCACCCCTTCCAACTCCGCACGGTCAGCCGCGGTCATCCTAGAGATGAATGCTATGAGCTGCCTAAGGCCGGTGGCCGTGAGCGTCCTTTTCACCCTCGGTCCCGCTCCCGACGGCGCCGCACCGGTGAGCCGGGCCAGTGAGCGGAACGTCTTGGACGTGGCCACTGCCAGGTCGGGGTTTCCGGCCTTGAGCATCTCGGCTCCGACGTCGGCGACCTCAGTGGCCAGCCAGTCGCGCAGCATGGCAACACGGCGGCGGCCAGGCGGATCGTCGGGCAGCCATTCGCGGGTGAGCCGGCCGGCGCCCAGCGGCAGCGACAGCGCCACCTCGGGCTCCTCGTCAACGCCGTTGGACAATTCCAGCGAACCGCCGCCGATGTCGATGTTGATAATGCGCCCGGCGCTCCACCCGTACCACCGGCGCACCGCAAGGAACGTCAACCGGGATTCGTCGACCCCGCTGAGCACCTGCAGCGCCACGCCGGTCTCGGCGAGCACCCGCGCGAGCACGTCCTCGGAGTTCGTGGCGTCGCGCACAGCAGAGGTAGCGAACGCCATCAGCTCGGCGCAGCCCGAGCTGGTGGCGATCTTGGCGAGCTCGTCGATGGTGCTGACGAGTTTGTCGGCACCCTTGCGGGTCAGCTTGCCCGAGCCGTCGATGGCCTCGGCGAGCCGCAGCGACGCCTTGGTGGAACTCATCGGTGTCGGGTGGCCGCCGCGGCGCGCGTCGACCACCAATAGATGGACGGTATTGCTGCCCACGTCGAGCACGCCTAATCGCACCTCCCCAACTTAATGGGTCTACCGTTGAGTTTTGTGAGCGCATCTGCGATGAGCACGCGTGCGAAGAGCGAGTATCCGGCGTCAGGTGAGGTGGAACTGGACTTCGCCCGCGAATGGGTGGAGTTCTACGACCCGGATAATCCCGAACATTTGATTGCCGCCGACCTGACTTGGCTGCTGTCACGGTGGACATGTGTTTTCGGCACACCGGCATGCAAGGGCACGGTGGAGGGCAGGCCCGACGACGGATGCTGCTCGCACGGAGCGTTTCTGTCCGACAAGGACGACCGCGCCCGGCTGGATGACGCCGTCAAGCAGCTGACCGATGAGGACTGGCAGTTCCGCGAAAAGGGGCTAGGCAAGAAGGGCTACCTGGAGTGGGACTCCTACGATGACAAGCCGAACCTTCGCACCCGAAAGTACAAGGGCGCCTGCATCTTTCTGAATCGGCCCGGGTTCAGCTCCGGCATCGGCTGCGCGCTGCACAGCAAGGCGCTCAAGCTGGGCGTGGAGCCGCTCACGATGAAGCCGGACGTGTGCTGGCAGTTGCCGATCCGCCGCACCCAGGAGTGGGTGGAGCGGCCCGACGGCTCCGAGGTGCTCAAGACCACGATCACCGAGTACGACCGCCGCGGCTGGGGTGAGGGCGGAGCAGACCTGCACTGGTACTGCACCGGCGACCCCAACGCACACGTCGGCGCCAAGCAGGTGTGGGAGTCCTACGGCCCCGAATTGACCGAGCTGCTCGGTGAGAAGGCGTACTCCGAACTGGCCGCAATGTGCAGGCGGCGCAGCGGTTTAGGGCTGATCGCCGTGCACCCCGCCACCCGCGCCGCCGAATGAGCCAGACGCTCTTCCTGTTCCGGCTGATCCCGCCGCGGGCGGATTTCGCCCAGACGATGACGGCCGAGGAGCAGCAGGCGATGGCCGGGCACATGGAGTACTGGCAGCGGCTGCTGCACGACGGCAGGGTGGTGGTCTACGGTCCCGTCGCCGACCCTGAAGGCGTGTGGGGCCTTGGCGTGCTGCGTGCCGCCGACCGGGCCGAAGTGCTGGCGATCGGTGAGCGCGACCCGTCAGTTACCGTCGGTGTCAACACCTTTGAGGCGTTCGAAATCATGGGCGGCCGCACCGGTTAGTTCGGCGAGCAGACGCAGAAGGCCACAACTCTGCGGCATTTAGTGCGCTTCCGCGGTCCCCGTGCGCTTCCGCGTCCCCGTGCGCTTCCGCGGTCCCCGTGCACGCGGGGAGGTGCCCCCAGCTCGCGCTGATCAGCCCTCGAGTTTGTAGCCGAGGCCGCGCACGGTGACCAGGTGCACCGGGTTGGCCGGGTCCGCCTCGATCTTCGATCGCAGCCGTTTCACGTGCACGTCGAGGGTTTTGGTGTCGCCGACATAGTCGGCGCCCCAGACCCGATCGATGAGCTGACCGCGGGTGAGCACCCGGCCGCTGTTACGCATCAGGTACTCCAGCAGATCGAACTCCTTGAGCGGCAACGTGATCGGCTCGCCATTGACGGACACGACGTGCCGCTCGACGTCCATCCGCACTGGGCCGGCCTCCAAGATGCCGTCACCGATGCCGGAGTCATCGTTGTCGCTACCGCGGCGCAGCACCGCCCGGATCCGCGCGATCAGCTCGCGTGCCGAGTACGGCTTGGTGACGTAATCGTCGGCGCCGAGCTCGAGCCCGACGACCTTGTCGATCTCACTGTCGCGCGCCGTCACCATGATGACGGGAACGCTTGAGCGGGAACGCAATTGCTTGCACACATCCGTTCCGCTCATCCCCGGCAGCATCAGATCCAGCAGGACGATGTCGGCACCGGCACGTTCGAATTCGGCCAGGGCCGAAGGGCCGTCGGCCACCACGGTGGCTTCAAAGCCCTCCTTGCGCAACAGAAAGGCCAGGGGATCGGCCAAGGACTCCTCGTCCTCCACGATCAACACGCTGGTCATTGGTCTGGGTAGTCCTCTCGCTCGTCCGATCCGTCTTCGTGATCGGGATAGGCCGGAATCGACAGGGTGAACGTCGATCCCGTTCCCGGCTGACTCCACAGCCGGATGGATCCGTTGTGATTGGCGGCGACGTGCTTGACGATCGCCAGGCCCAGTCCGGTGCCGCCGGTGGCGCGTGAGCGCGCCTTGTCGACGCGGAAGAACCGCTCGAACACCCGCTCCTGGTCCTCGCGCGCGATGCCGATGCCGCGGTCGGTGACCGCGATCTCAATGTTGTGGCCGCGGTGGCGGCGGCTGATTGACACCGGAGACCCGTTGGGCGAGTAAGCGATTGCGTTGGATACCAGATTGGCGATCGCGGTGACCAGCAGCGGTTGATCGCCATAAACCCGGTAGCCCGTCGGGGCATCGGTGGTGATTGCGATGTCGGCGTTGTCGGCGGCCACCTTGTAACGCGAGAGTGCCTCGGCTACCACGGTGTCGACATCGACCGCCTCCAAATCGGGCAGCCGTTCGCCGCCCTGCAGCCGCGACAGGTCGATGAGTTCGCCGACCATGTTGGCAAGTCGATTGGATTCGGCGAGCATCTTTTCGGCGAATCGGCGCACGGTGTCGGGGTCCTCGGCGGAGGCCAGCAATGCCTCGGCCAGCACGCCCATCGCCCCGACCGGCGTCTTTAGCTCATGGCTGACGTTCGCAACGAAATCGCGGCGGGTGGCTTCCATTCTCGCGTGCTCGGACTGGTCGTCGACGTAGACGACCGCGAACCGGCGGTCGTCCTCGGTCAGCAGCCGCACGTGGCCGCGCACCGACAACCCCGACCGTCCGGGGTTCGTACGTTTGCGCGGGGACAGGTCGACCTCGCCGTCCTCGCCGGTAGCCAGCGTGCGCTCGGCGGCCAGCCACGCCCGGTCGTTGAGCAACCGGTCCTTGACCAGGCCCAGCTCGCGGGCCCGGTCATTGGTGTAGACGACGTCACGGTAGGTGTCGACCACGACTATCCCGACCGGCGATCCGGAGACGACGTGCTCGAGCATTTGCGAGACGGTGATGCCGGACTGCTCGGCGGCGCGGCGGCGCCTGCGTTCGAGGATGCGCGGGGCGAGCCCCGCCCCGAGCCCCACACCGATCACCAGTGCGAGCAGCGCCAGGACGGCTGCGAGCAGCATCGCCGATACCACACTCACGCGAAAATCGTACGCATCCGGTGAACGTCATCCCAGCAGCGTGCGGCTAAATCGGGACAAGTCACACAGCCAATCGCAGGTGTTCGGTCCTCGTTTACCCAGTGTTTGCCGTATTTCACTACTTGGCACCCTGGGCAGCAACCGCGGCGGCACCCGCCGCGGCGGCTTCGGGGTCCAGGTAGGTGCCGCCGATGACGGTCGGCTTGAGGTCGCTGTTCAGGTCGTAGCGAAGCGGGATGCCGGTCGGGATGTTCAGCCCGACCACGTCTTCATCCGACATGCCGTCGAGGTACTTGACCAGCGCACGCAGCGAATTTCCGTGGGCGGCGATCAGCACCGTCTTGCCTGCCCGCAGGTCCGGCTCGATGGTCTCGGTGTAGTACGGCACGAACCGCTCGACGACGTCTTTCAGGCATTCGGTGCGCGGCGGTCCGCCAGCGATGTCGGCGTAACGCGGATCGCCGTCTTGGCTGTACTTGGTGCCAGGCTCGATCGGCGGCGGCGGCGTGTCGTAACTGCGCCGCCAGGCCATGAACTGCTCTTCGCCGTACCTTTCCTTGGTTTCGGCCTTGTCTAGGCCCTGCAGCGCGCCGTAGTGGCGTTCGTTGAGCCGCCAGTCGCGATGCACAGGGATCCAGTGCCGGTCGGCCTCGTCCAGCGCGAGGTTAGCGGTGTTGATCGCCCGTCGCAGCAGCGAGGTGTAGAGCACGTCGGGCAGACGGTCCAGCTCCTTGATCAGCTCGCCGGCGCGCACGGCTTCGGCCCTGCCCCTCTCGGTGAGGTCGACATCGACCCATCCGGTGAACAGGTTCAGCGCGTTCCACTCGCTTTCACCGTGGCGCAGCAGAATCAGCGTGGCGGCGTATTCCAAAGTCATGGCCGAATTATCCTCTCACGCGGCCGATCAGTCGTCTTCGTCGTCGATCAGGTGCTCGAAGGCCTGCAGGTTCTGCAGCGACTCGCCGCGCGACACTCGCCACGCCCACTCTTTTTGGATCGACGACCGAAAACCCAACTCCAGCAACGTATTGAAGTCCGAGTCGGCGGCCTCGAGCACCTGACCGAGCACCCGGTCGATCTCGTCGGCGGTCACCGAGTCCAACGCCATCCGGCCAACCAGGTAGATGTCACCGACGTTGTCGAGCGTGTAGGCGACGCCATACAGCCGCCGGTTTCGTTTGAGCAGGAACCGGTACACGCCCTCGTGGTTTTCGTCGGGCTTGCGGCAGACGAACGCCTCGATTCGGACCGAGTGCTCGCCGATGGTGAGGATGGTGTTGGTCTTCAGCCGCCGTTCGCCCGGCAGCTCGACGACCAGAGCGGGCAGCCCGCCGTGCGCACCCTTGTGGCGGGTGTAGTTGAGCGCGTGCTCCTTGAGCGTGTCCTCGATGACGTCCTGAACTGGATTGTCGGTTCTTCGCGCAAGCGGCTCATGATCTTCGGCTCTTCGCGCAAGCCGCTCATCGCCACTCAAGCACGGACCCCCCGCCGCATCGAGAACCGGCGCCCGTTGCGTCGCGCGGTCACGTCGGGCAGCCGGTGGCGGTTGCGGTAGTCGGCGATGGCGCGACCGTAGCTGGCCAGCAGCGCGTCGACGGTGTGCGCCCAGGAGAACGTCGCCGCGTGCTCGACGGCGGCGCGGCTCATGCTCTCGGGGCCGCGCTGCAGCAGCGCGGCGATCGCCTGCGCCCAGTCGTCGACGTCGTGACCATCCACCAGGGTGCCGGTGACCCCGTCGCGCACCGCGACCGGCAGCCCGCCGACGGCCGCGGCCACCACCGGGGTGCCGCAGGCCTGCGCCTCGACGGCGACAAGACCGAAGGACTCCGAATAGCTCGGCACCGCGACCAGGTCGGCGGCGCGGTACACGTCGACAAGTTGGTCGCGTGATTGCGGCGGCAGGAACGTCACCCTGTCGGCGATACCCAGGTCGTCGGTCAGCCGAACCAGCCCGTCCGGCGCGGCAAGCCCGCTGCCCGACGGTCCGCCGGCCACCACGACGCGCACCCTTGGCAGTTTGGCGGCCGCGCGAAGCAGCACATCGGGCGCCTTGAGCGGCTGGATGCGGCCGACGAACGCCAGCACCGGCTCGTCGGTGGCGAGCCCGAGCGCCGCGCGGGCCGCGCGCTTGTCTCCTGGCGTGAACATCTCCAGGTCGACGCCGGGGTGGACCACATCGATGCGGGCCGGGTCCGCGTGGTGCAGCGAAACCAGTTGCTGCGCTTCATGTTCCGTGTTGACGATCAACCGGTCCGCCTCGTCGACGACCTGCTGTTCACCGACGGCGCGCAGCGGCGGTTCTGGTGCGTCGCCGTCGGCCAAAGCGGCATTCTTCACCGCGGCCAGCGTATGAGCGGTGTGCACCAGCGGCACCCCCCAGCGGTCACGGGCCAACCACCCGACCTGTCCGGACAGCCAGTAGTGCGAATGCACGACGTCGTAGTAGCCGGGCTCATGCGTGGCTTCGGCGCGCAGCACGCCCGCCGTGAAGGCGCACAGCTGGGTGGGCAGGTCGTACTTGTCGAGTCCCTCGAACGGCCCGGCAACGACGTTGCGCACCAGCACGCCCGGCGCGACCTTGACGACGGGCTGATCGGCCGAAGAAGTCGCACGGGTGAAGATCTCCACCTCGACGCCGCGACGGGCCATCTGCAACGCGCTCTGCAGCACGTAGACGTTCATGCCGCCGGCGTCGCCGGTGCCCGGCTGGGCCAATGGTGAGGTGTGCACCGAGAGCACAGCGACGCGTCGAGGAGCCGGAAGGCCGGCGACATTAGACCTCGCAGCCGGATAGCCGGCGACATTAGACCCTGGCAGATCTGTTGCTAGGCGCACACAGACATGTCTACACCGCCGTCACACCGGGACCGCCGAGCGGCCAATCACACCGGGACCACCGAGCGGCCAATCAAGCAGAGGCTTCCGGGCGGCGGCTCTGTGCGCGCCGCATCGCCCCGATCGGGTCCGAGTAGAGCCCGCCGAGCGACACCACCCCGGCACCCGCTTCCTGCACTCGGTTGCCGAACGCGGTGACCCGGATGTCGCGCGCCGGCAGCACCGAACGCTCGGCGTACGCGGCCTCGACGAGATTCATCCCCTCGGGGTACTCGGTGAACGCCTGGCCGCCGACCACCAGATCGTCGGGGTTGAGCATGTCGCGCAGCAGCGCGACCGCTTCGCCGAGCACCCGCGCACGCTCGGCCAACAGCGCATGAGCCTGCTGGTTGCCCTGCCGGGCCGACCGCAGCACCGCCGTCATCGTCGACGTGGGTCCCTCCGCCGCGATGATGCGCGCCTTGCGGGCGGCGATCAGCACCGCTTCGTCGCTCACCGTGGACTCCAGCTGGCCGCTGCCGCCCAGCAGTTCCGAGCGGGCGGGCAGAGCGGCGATGGTGCCGGGTCCGCTGGTCGGTGAGTGCACCCGCCCGCCGATCGACAGCGCGTAGCCGACGGTCTCGCGGGCGTACACGTAGAGGCTGGTCGACGATTGGGTCGGCTGGCGGCGCACCCCGAGCAGGAGTTCGGCGCCCGCCATCGCGTCGACGTGCGAAGCCACCGACACCGGCAGACCGAGCGTTTCGGCCAGCACGGGGCCGACAGGGGCGTCGGACCAGCCCAGCCGCGGGTGGTCGAGGTACCCGGTGATGCCATCGACGACACCGCCTGCCGCCACGCCGACCCACAGCGGGGTGCGGCGGTGCCAGCGGCTCAGATAGCGGCGGGCGCTGCCTGCCAGCGTGGCCAGCGCCGTGGCCTGCGCACCGCTTGGTGTCGGCGTCTCGACCACGTCCAGCGTGCGGCCGAACAGGTCGGTGGCCACGATGCTGGTGGTGCGGGCGCCGATGTGAATGCCGAGCGTCAAAAACGGCTCGTGGTTGACCTCGACCGGCACGCGGGGCCTGCCGATGGCTCCTGATACGGCAAGGTCGGCGCGCTCGCGCAGGATTCCAGCGTCCAGCAGCGCGGTGACCTGGCGGTTCACCGTCGCAATGCTGAGCCTGGTGACTTGCGCGATGACGTCGCGGGCAATCGGACCGCGCAGCCGTGCGGCCCCGAACACCGAGGCGGCCGCCGCGTCGGCGACCTTCAGCGACGGTGCGACGACATGGTGCCGGGCCAACAGGGCACGCTTGGCGTGCTCAACACTGGCCGGCTGACGGAGGGTGGCTGTCGAAGCGTTCACGAGAATGTCCTTTGTTGAAGTCGTCGGCGGGTCTTGGCCACACCTTCCGACTCAACGGACCAGTGCTATCCGGGGTCGGTC
>JAOPVX010000169.1 GCA_025965975.1 Mycobacterium sp.
ACCCGATCCCGCACCTGGATGCCGCGACCGGACTGGCGCGAATGGTGCCCGCCGAGCAGCGCACGCCGGCACAAGACGCGTCGTTCGCGCTCAGCGCCGAACTGATCGACGAGATCAAACAGGCCGACACGGTCCTGCTCGGCCTGCCGCTGTACAACTTCGCTCCGCCCAGCACGGTCAAGGCCTGGGTCGACCACCTCATCGCCACCGGCCTGTCCATCGACACCCAGACCCCATACCGGCCTGCTCGGCGACACCGACTTCATCGTGCTCGCCAGCCGCGGCGGCGGGTACGGTCCGGGTACGCCGCGCCAAGGCTGCGATCATGCCCAGACCTGGTTGCCACACGCGTTATCGGTGACCGGGCTGCAGCCGTGCTTCATCACCGCCGAACTCACGACGGCCGATGCCAACCCGACGATGGCCCATCTCAAACCGCTTGCCGCCGAAAGCCTCACCAAGGCCCTCGCCGCCATCGACCAGCTCTGGACAGCCGACGAAGACGCTGCCTAGCGTCGAACTGTCCATAGCCACCACGCCTAGCGTTAATGGCATCAGAACGATGCCATTTTGTATACCTGCGCTAGCTTCATGTCGTTGGTGCGGAGAGAATTCCGCTCACTTAGCTGGCAAAGGGCACTTATTCGAACCGTGCGTTATTCCTCCCTTTCGACCTCGACCGCAACCAGCGCTGTCATCGATCTCAGCGGTTGGTGGAGTCAACCGTGGCGCGCCAGTTGGACGAGTTGGACGCGGGAGGAGGTCAGTCCGAGTTTGTTGCAGACGTGTGTTCGCCTTATGGCTATGGGAACGTATCGGCGGTCCTCAAGGATCACAAAACAACTACCGGATGTAACTGGACCGCGCGGTACATGGCGAGTCCACCGGGTGCACGAACGTCCGGATTGTTGTTCCCAGCGACCGTGAACCAACTTGCCAGTCACCTCGTGTTCGATAGAACTAAACCTCGGTCAACCGAAAGGTGCACCCCTGTGTCGATTACTCTCGACGCCTCGTCTGCTGCAGATCCGTCCCTGAGCACCACACCTTCCGCCGTCTTCGGGCGGCGCTGGCTGCGGGGCGCCGCGGTGGTGCGCATCCTGTTCGGAGTGCTCTGGGCCTGCGATGCGAGCTTCAAATGGCAGCCGGGGTTCATCCACGGGCAGACCATGCACGACGAGCTCGGCAAGGTCTCGCAGGTCAACACACCCGTCATCCACCAGTGGCTGGCGCTGATAAACATGGTCGGTATGGCCGATCCGCCCGTCTTTGCGGTGGTCATCGCGATCGTCGAGACGCTCGCGGCGCTCGCCCTCATCTTCGGAGTGCTGTCGAATGCCGCGTTCGTCGGCTCGGCGATCCTCTCGTTCGGCATCTGGTCGGGTGTCGAGGCTTTCCACCTGCCCTTCCGTTCCGGGATGACAGATCTCGGGCCTTCGGTCGGCTACATCTTCGCGTCACTGGCCCTGTTCTTCGCGGCGGCCGGCTCTACCTGGAGCGTCGATAGCTGGCTGCGTCCGCGTCTCGGAGCATTCGCCTGGCTGGCAGCGCCCGCTGTCGAGGCCCGCGGCGCCTGATTGATCGTTGACATCCCGAACCGACACTTCGACTGCCGATGCAGCGAAGCTATGTCCGCAGGCCGAAAGTAAAACCAACACAACCAGTTACACCGAATTCTTGACAGACCCGCTTACGGCGGTGCTGTGATGAGCACCGAGACAGCCGGACATCGGCGCGCGCCAATCCCACGCCTTCAGGCGGGGGAAGATGTCAAGGCGTTGTCAGTAGCCCGTATGACTCGGATAACTCGGAGCGTTGGTCGCGGACGTCGGTGTTGTCGTTGTCGTCATAGTCGTCGAATTCGACAGCGCCGGTGCTTGTCCGCCCTGCGCGGCGGATAGCGCTGCGGCGCCTGCGATGAGGAGGCCTGTCAGACCGATTGCGGCGAAGAGCTTGCGCTGCATAATCACACTCTTTCCCGGCGCGCGGTTACGCGCCCTACACCTGATACACGACGCCGACCGCCATCGTGTTCGAACGCTTTCGGATCAGGGCGCCGGTAGCGCGGCGCGCACCCAGATCCGCTGTGAGCTGCAGACACCCCTCTGCGCGGCGTTCCCAACAACTTCACAGGAATCGATACGGCCGGTGCGCGACGTGGTTTCAGTAACCGGGCCGGAGTGATGACGTCCAATCGAATCGACGCAGCTGTTCCGACCACGCGACCCGGTGTGTAACGCGCCTCCCTATCTCTTTGAGAAGCGCGACACGCGCGCGGGCTCGTCATCGATCAGGGAGGTTCGCATCGTTATGCTCCGGAACAGTTATCGGATATCTGCTGCGTTCCCGGCCGCCGCCGTGGGCGCGGCGGCCGTTCTGCTGGTTTCGGGTTGCTCGGGATCGCACCCGTCAACCGCGGCGCCACCGTCGATCAACTTTGGATCCGTCACCATGACCCCGGGCATGGTCGGCCAGGGTAGCGCCGGGCCCGCGACCCCAACGCCCGGCTCAACGGCCGCATCCGCCGGGACCACGTCCGCACCGGCTGCGCCGGCGCCGCAGGGCGGCACCGCGGTGACGATGAGCAACTTCAAGTTCGACCCGGCGACACTTACCGTGCCGGTCGGCTCGACCGTCACATGGACCAACCAGGACGAGGAGCCTCACACCGTCGCGGCCAAAGACGGGTCCTTCCACTCCCCCGGAATAGACACCCACGGCACCTACAGCTTTACCTTCGCCAAGGCGGGCTCCTTCGACTACGTCTGCTCGATCCATCCGTTCATGACCGGCACAGTGGTGGTGACCCAATGAGTTCGGAGCGAGATCCCAACGGGATGACCCGGCGCCAACTCATCCGCCACAGCGCCTGGTTCGGCTCGGCGGTCGTGCTCACCGTTGTTGGCGGCGAGGTGATCTCACACATCGCGGGTTCCACCGGCGCCACGAAACAGCAGGCCGGGCCGACGCTGCGCTTTGTTCAGCTGAGCGACAGCCACATCGGATTCAACGGCCCGGCCAACCCCCACGTCGTCGACACGTTCACCCATGCCATCAACCAGGTCAACGGCCTGGACTACACACCGGACTTCGTTATCCACACCGGCGACCTGACGCACCTGGCCACACCGGAACAGTTTGATCAGGTAAAGCAGATGCTGACGGGGCTGAAGACCCCGCACGTCTTCACCGTCCCTGGCGAACACGACTCCACCGACGACGCCGGCCAGAAGTACCGCGCCGCGTTCGGCGCCGGCACCCGTGGTGACGGCTGGTACAGCTTCGACGTCGCAGGGGTGCACGTGATCGGGCTGGTCAACACGCTGCATCTGCAGAAACTCGGGCACCTGGGGACCGACCAGCTCGAGTTCATCGAAAAAGACGTTGCGGGCCTGTCCAGCGATACCCCGATCATCGTGTTCAGCCACATCCCGCTGTTCGCGATGTACCCGGACTGGGGATGGGGAACCGACGACGCCACGCAGGCGCTGAGCTATCTGCGCCGCTTCTCCTCGGTCACCTGCCTGAACGGTCATGTGCACCAACTGTTCTCGAAAACCGAGGGCAACGTGACCTTCTACAGCGGCACCACCACCGCCTACCCACTGCCGCATCCCGGTGACGGGCCTGCGCCAAAGCCGGTGACGCTGGCCGCCGGGGCGCTTCACGACGCGCTGGGCATCCGCGAGGTCAGCTACACCAAGGGCCAACAGGCTCTCGCACTCAAGGAGCGCAAGCTGCAATGACATCCACGACAACAACAACAGGTAGCCTGTCAGCCCGGCTCGCCGTCAGGTTCGGCATCGCGGCCACGCTGGCGGTCAGCGGCGTCATCCACGCCTACCTCTACATCGACGGCGGCTACCGGTATATCCCGACCGTCGGGTCGGCATTCCTCGTCCAGGCCAGCGTCTTTTGTGCGCTGGCCGTGCTGGTCCTGGCGGGCGCACCGAACTTGTACAGCTGGGCCGCCGGTGTGCTTTCGGTCGGCGCGCTGATCGCGTTCGCGCTCTCGCGCACAATCGGGCTCCTCGGGTTCACCGAACGCGGATGGAGCCCATCGCCCTACGCCGCGCTCAGCGTGATCGCCGAGGCGCTCACCGTCATCTTGGTGGCCGCGTTGGTCCTGGCGAAGCGCAGAGGCATCAAGAAATAGATCACGCGGCCGGGACATCGCGGGCCGGGGCGGCTTTGGCAGGGGCGGCTTCGGCAGGGGCAACGTCACGGAGCCACGCCCGCATGCAGAACAGCACGATCCGCCGATAACCCTAACGCGAAAACCCTTGATGACGAAGCGGTTACGGGCAGTGTGGGCAACGCGACCACGTGCGGCGGGACGACGTGCATGGCGTGGCACCCGCTGCCCGTGGCCGCGGCAGCGAAATGCGGGTGCTCGGCGGTGTCGGCGGTCCAGACTGGAGTCGAGCCCGACACTTCGGGGCGGCGAGCGAGGAGCACCGATGGCCATCGTGTTGATCCCGATCCCCGACCGCGACTTCGACCCGACCGAGGCCGCGGTCAGCTGGCAGGTCCTGACGGCGACAGGTCACCGCGTCGTATTCGGCACCGAAACAGGCATACCCGGCACCGCCGACGACATCATGGTGACCGGCCGCGGTCTCGACGCATGGTCGGCGATACCGCTATTGGACCGTGCCGCGTTCATCGGCCGATTCCTTCGCGCCAACAAAGACGCCCGCACCGCCTACGCGCAGATGCTGCAGTCGCCCGAATACCAACACCCCCTTACCTGGGCTCAAGCCACGCTTGACGGCGTCGACGCACTACTGCTGCCCGGTGGCCACCGCGCCCGCGGGATGCGCAGTTACATCGACAGCGACACCCTCCACCGACTCGTCGTTGAAGCGTTCACCCGCGGGCTCATCGTCGCGGCCATCTGTCACGGCGCGCTGCTGGCCGCCCGAAGCATCGACCCGACGACCGGCCGCTCCGTGTTGTACGGCCGCAAAACCACCGCACTCACATGGGCGCTGGAGCGCCGCGCGTGGCACCTGACCCGGATGACCCGATTCTGGGACCGCAACTACTACCGCACCTACACCGAGCGAGCCGGTCAACCGACCGGGTACATGTCCGTGCAGTCCGAAGTGACTCGTGCACTTAAGGATCCAGCCGACTTCTGCGATGTCGCCCCTGGTTCGCCACACTGGCGGACCAAGACCTCCGGAATGGCCAGGGACACTGCGACCGACCCGCGGCCGGCATTCGTCGTCGATGACGGAACCTACTTGTCGGCACGCTGGCCGGGCGACACGCACACCTTCGCCGCACTGTTGTCACGGAAGCTGAAAGCGGCCCGCCCGGATCGCACGGCTACCGAGCCGCTGAACTGATACGTGGCTGGCGCGGGGCGATCTTCCGTGCTGGCATCACTGAAGTATCTGGCGCGGCGGATGCATGATCCGGCTGGTGGCGGACGCAGCGCGCGTCGCGCCGAAAGCGCAGGATACTCCGAACCGAACGTCAGCTGCATAAGGCGATGAACCGATCGGTTATCTGGATAGTAGTTCGACTGAAGCCAAATCACGACCTCGGTCGACCAGGCGTGGGTTTGGGGCCCGTTTGGTGTGAGCGACCCTTGGAGACCGACGTCGATGACCGCTGAGCTCGACTGGAACGTGCGGGTGACGCCGAGTTGGCGGGTGCCCGCCGCAACCGGCGATCCAGCGGCGCTTGCCGGCATCTACGACCGCTACGCCGACCGGCTCTACGACTTCTGTATGGGCATGGTTGGCGACCGTGATGCCGCCGACTGTGTCCAAGAGGCATTTTGCATGGCCGCCGTCGATCTTCCGACACTTCGCGATCCCAACAAGCTGCGGCCCTGGCTGTATGCCATCGCCCGACACCAGGCGCTGCGGACCCTGCGGGCCCGTCAGCGTGAAACAACATCCGACGAGTTGCCCGATAGGCCGTCAGCGGAAGCCGGGCCCGAGGCGCTGGCCGCACGCAACGAACTAGCCGCATTGGTCGCCCAAGCCGAGGGCGGAATCTCCGACCGCGACCGCGAAGTTCTGGATCTGGCCTACCGCCACGGCCTGACAGGCGCGGAACTTGCGCAGGCGCTTGGCGTCAGTAGCGACTCTGCCAAGAAAATGGTGCAGCGGCTCCGCGATACCGTCGAAAGGTCCTTGGGTGCGCTGCTGGTCGCCCGCCAAGCCAGCGCCGGGCACAATCGCTGCCAGGAGCTGGCGACGATCGTGGCGGACTGGGACGGACTGTTCACCATCCTGTTGCGCAAGCGCATTTCGCGCCATGTCGAGTCCTGCGCGAACTGCGACGAGGATCGCGGCAGGCTCGTCAATCCAGCGGCGCTCCTAGGCGCTGCACCGGTGTTCATCCCCGCCCCCAACTGGCTGCGCGAGCACACTCTCACCGGAATGCGGCCTGCCCCAGTCGCCACCACCGGTGCCGCAGGGACGGGTGCGCACGCAGTTGGTCACGTTGCTGCCCGTCTCCCAATGGTGACCGGCCGATTCGCCCTGTGGGTCGCTGCAATCGTCGCCGTTCCAGCGGTAACGCTGGGCGTGACAGCCGGCTGGGCGGCCCTGCGCAGTGCGCCGGTCACTGCGGTCCCCGTTACCCATGCCGTGCCCACCGCCTCGACATCGCAGGAGCCGAATACTTCCGCACCCGAATCGAATGTCCCGACACCGGAACCGAATACGTCGGTACCACCGGCGGGTCCGGCGAACACGAACAATCCGAACAATCAGGGGACCCAGCCCATTCAGCAGGCACCGTCACCTGCACCCGCCGATACGGTGGCTCCGCGTCAGCCCGCGGTAACGCCAACGAGTCACGCCGCACCGGCATCTCTGGCCCCGGCGTCTCGGGTCGCCCCGCCGGCGCAGGAGCCACCACAACCGCCGCTCAAACACCGCCCCAACGGTGGCAAGGTTGGTGGCGATCAGTCCTGCCCTGCGCCGCAAGCGCCGCCACCGCCGAAATGCCCGCTCGTGGCCGTGCCGGGCAGTCCCATCTGCGCCCGGACAGCACCGGTTCGCTGAAGCGACGCCGTTTGTCGCGCCCGTGGACCGTTGGCCGGAGCCGCCTGCTCCCGAAAAATTGGTGCCGCGAAAAGTGTCACCTCAGGCCTCCCAGATTCTTCTTACCTGTGGCTACCGCCCACGTGGGCGGCCATCGAAAGGAAAAGGAGCTCCACATGAACACCATCAACAGCATCAACGCCTCTGCCCCGGCGACTCGAAAGGCCTTCGCCTACCGGGCGTTGACTGCGGCCTTCCTGGCCGGCGGTTTCGCGCTAGCCGGGCTGGGCGTGGCGTCGGGAACGGCCCAAGCCGCTCCGATCCCCGCACCGCAGGGAAACCTGTGCTTCGACAGCTACGGCATGATGACCTGGTGCGGGTCTGACTACTAAAGACCGCACCCGATCGTAGGACGTTGGGCGGCAGCGAGGATGCGCTCATGGGCCTGGCCTTGACCGTCGAGCGTGCAGCCATTGCGAGAACCGCGGATTTTCGCAGTGCCCGCACCCTCGGCGGTGTTGTTAATGCCCTGGGCGCTGCCATGACGTCACTGCAACCGAATTAGAGCCGGACGATGACCTTCCCCTTGGCATGCCCCTCCTCCAAGTATGCAAACGCATCTGGGATCTGCTCGAACGGAAACACCCGATCGGTCACGGGTTTCAGTTGACCGCCATCGACCAATCCCGCCAGCACATCAAGGTCGTCTCCGCTGGGATGCATGAATAGAGACCGATAGTTGACCGCCGTGCGCCGGGACTGACGGCGGATCTTGGTGTTGGCCAACCACACTAAGGCGGTCAACAACCGGCCCATTCCCAAGTCGTCGCGGGCAGCGGCCGGGTCGATACTCGCGACAGACACTACTTTTGCTCCCTGCTTGAGGATGCCGAAGCTGTCCGTCAGGTCGCGGCCACCGGTGAGGACGAAGGCGCTGTCGTAGTCGCTGAGCACATCCTTGAACTTGTGTTCCCGGTAGTTGATAACCGTTTCGGCACCAAGAGATTTCACGAGTTCCACACCTCGAGGTGACGCTGTGGTGGTCACCGAGGCTCCCATCCAGACGGCCAGCTGGATGGCGAGCGTGCCGACTCCGCCCGCGCCCCCGGAAATGAACACCCGGTCGCCTGGGGTGATCGCCAGCTCGCGCAGCCCCTGCAAGGCCGTGAGACCGGCGAGCGGCAGCCCCGCCGCATCCTCGAAGTCCAGGGACCGAGGCATCCTGGCCACGAAACTCTCGTCGACCACGGCGTACCGGGCGAAAGCCCCCAGCTTCAGTTTGTCCACTCTCGCGTACACCCGGTCGCCGACCGCGAATCGGGTGGCCCCGGCTCCGACCGCCTCCACCACGCCGGACAGCTCACTACCTGCCACCAATGGCAGGTCGAGATGCCACACCGGCCGCGCCGAACCCCTCCGAACGCTGTAGTCCACCGGGTTCAGCCCGGCCGCGTGCACCCTGATGAGCACCTCGCCATCGCCGGCGGTCGGCTCCCCGACCTCGCGCAGTTGCATCGCGCGGGCGCCCCCGTAGCGAGTCAGCACAAATCCCTGCACAGCACTTCCACCACCTCTCATCAGCTAGGATGGATGTGTACAACGATTACATTAATTCCGCTTGTAAGCAGTGTCTACATCTAGCTGAGTGTGATTCATGCCACCTTCGAGTACCCGGTACCACCATGGCGATCTGCGCGCCACATGCCTGCGTGCGGCGATAGAACTGCTTGAGGAGGACGGTGCTGCTGGTCTATCGGTGCGCGCGGTGGCACGTCGGGCGGGCGTGTCCCCCGGCGCCCCCTATCGGCACTACGCCGACCGCGACGCGCTTGTCTCCGCGGTATCAGCGGAGGGCTACCGCGAGCTTGCGGGCTATCTCAGCGCCGCGCACCCCTCGCCCTCGACTCCCGAGGACCTTGCCGTCGTCGCCGTCGCCTACGTCCAGTTCGCGCTCGAACACCCGGCGCTTTTCCGGACAATGTTCAGCGATCCGTGTGACGGTGACATCAGCGAACGGGTCGCCGCGACCACCGCCATCGCCGAATACGTCGGCGCGCTCGTCCGGCGCGCCTTCCCCGGCGCCGACCCGGACGCCTTGTCGACAGCCATCTGGGCCGTGGTTCACGGCCTTGCCTTCCTGCACCTCGATGGCAAGTTCGATACCTCTACGCCCCGCGCGGTTGCCGACCGGGTGCGCGCGGCCGTGCTTGCCCTGGTCGCGGTGCCCCCAGCGACCTGACGCGGCCGACTATCCGGTTATGTCCCAACGGGATTCGGAAAGTCTGGCTGAGGCCGGCGAGAGCGTAGATCTGCTCGCAGGCCGAGCCGTGCCCGAGATCGGCGGTGTCCTTTTGTGCAACAACATATTCAGCATCTCAGAGAAGCCGGTACGACCCGATCACCGGCGGTGACTCAGCAGGGACTCGTCCGCTTACGGCGGCCCGTAAAGATTTCCCCGCCGGACTTTCTCACGGCACTGGGGGCGAGTTTGTCCGGTCTGCTGGATACAGACGTCGACCTGCTGCTCAATGCCCGCCGGGTAGACCGGATCGTTGGGGCCTGGCGTGACGGTCGGCGTGGGAACCACGCCCGACACCAAGGACCACATGATGTCCCCGGTGGACGGCAGGCGTGCGCAGTACGCCTTCGCGCCGGTGTCGGTAATGCCGGCTGCCCCGAGTACTTGGCAGTCCGCACCAACGAGCACCACCGGCACTGCCGGCACTGCAGGCACCGACGGGTGTGGTTGCGGGACGACGGCCGCGTTTTGGTGACGTCCGGTGAGGATGACCGCGGCGGCGGCCCCGGCAATCAACAGCGGGATCAGAATCGCGGAGGCTATCACCAGCGGCCGGTTGCTGCTCTTCGTTTCCTTTCGGTGACGACGCGCGGGCGCCACTGCGGCGGCGGGCATCGTCGCGTCGTTGATTCCAAAATCACCGACCACGACATCGAGATGCCTGGCAAGAGCATTGGCGAAGTCCATGCACGTGTCGTAGCGGTCGTCGGGTGACTTTGCGAGCGCTTTGGACAGCACCGGGCCAAGGCCGGAGAGTTCGGGTTTGCGGTCCGCGATCGCAGGTGGCGGCGCAGAAACATGCTGACTGATCACGACGGCGGGATTGCGGTCCAGGTACAGGTGCGACCCGGTCAACAGCTCAAAAGTCGTGGCAGCAAGCGAGTATTGGTCGGCGCGGCCGTCGAGTGCCAGACCCATCAGCTGTTCGGGCGCGGCGTAGGCGACCGTGCCGACCGCCATGTTGGTCTCGGTCAATCCACTGGAGTCATCGACCCGGCGCGCGATGCCGAAATCGGCCAGCAACGCCCGTCGGCCACCGGAATCCAAGTCGGCCAACAAAATGTTGGCCGGCTTGACGTCTCGGTGAAGCAACTGCCGTTGATGGGCGTAGTCGAGCGCATCGGCAACCGCGGTGACGATTCGCACGACTTCGTCGGGCGGCATGCCGTGGCGGTACTCCTTCTCCAACAAGCGGCCGGCATCGGTGCCCTCGACGTAGTCCATCGATATCCACAACCGGCCTTCGGACTCGCCGCGGTCGTGAACGGCGACGATGTGCGGATGCCACAGCGCGCCGGCATTCTGGGCTTCGCGGTTGAACCGCTCGCGATAATTAGAGTCTGTCGACACCTGCGGCGCCATCACCTTCAACGCGTCCTGGCGTGGCAACCGCGGGTGCTCAACCAGATAGACCTCTCCCATCGCACCCGAACCCAGCTGCCGCAGAATCGTGTATCCGGCGAACACCTGGCCGACGGCTAACGACATGCGGGGCATCCTACCGATGTTCGTCCTGCGGGCTTGCACTACGAGAAAGGGGGTTACCCGTTTTGCGCGGGACCACTGGCTGCCGCGTGCCGCCGATTGGTGGGTGTCGCGATCGCGATCGTCGCCGGCGCACAAGGCCAACGACCCACTTGATATCAGCAAAGGAAGTTCTCACGTGCCGGCGACTGGACACCGCAGATTCTTACGTCGCCGACGTTGCCGCGCTGCACGAGGAGGTGCAGCGTCGATAGGCTCGGTCTCGCCTTGTCACTTCTGCAGCGGGCATCGGAAAGGAGATTCAATGGCGGGTCGGACCATCGTCATCACCGGCGCCAGCGACGGCCTCGGTGCTGCCGCGGCGAAGAGGCTGAGCAGAAGCGGCGAGAACGTCGTGGTAGTCGGCCGCTCACCGGACAAGACGAAGGCAGTGGCCACCGAAATCGGGGCCGACTACCTGCTGGCGGACTTACTACTCCGGGCACTCCATCGCCAAGGCCAACAAGCAGGCCTACGACCCCGAATTGGCTCGCGAACTCTGGGACCGCAGCGCCGCCATGATCGCCACCAAACCGCGCGAAAGGGTAGACCCATGACCGTCGCCACCGTCGATGCAGGACCCAACCAAGTCAGTCGCTCCGTCGAAGTGAATGCGCCCGCAGCGGAGTTGTTCGCGTTGGTCGCCGACCCGCGTCGTCATCATGAACTGGACGGCTCGGGCACCGTCGGCGACACCATCAAGGCTCCCCCGAAACTCGTTCCTGGTGCCCGGTTCTCGACCAAGATGAAGATGTTCGGGGTGCCGTACCGCATCACCAGTGTCGTCACGGCGATCAAGCCGGACGAACTGATCGAGTGGCGCCATCCGGTGGGGCACCACTGGCGCTGGGAGTTCACCGCGCTGACGCCGACGACCACCAAGGTCACCGAAACGTTCGACTACTCCGATACCGGGCCCATAAAGGAGGGGCTGAAGTATTACCAGCGAATGGGTTTCGCGAAGAGCAACGCAAAAGGCATCGAGGCCACACTGACGCGACTCCGCGCCCGCTACCTGGGGTCGACCGGGTAACTCCGCGCCGGATTTGCATCTGGCGGTTCTCGGTGAACTCTCGAAGTCGCATGCAACTTCCTGAACGACGACATTTGCTGCCATTCATCGTGGTCAGCACCGCGACGGCCGGTGTCTGTCGTCGGTGCGGATACCAGGGCAGGTAATCTGTCGTCCGCGGCGCCGGTGCCGCAATTTGCCACGGAGGAAACCAGACATGCGCATCCTCAAGTTAGCCGTGCTCGTCGCGGCTGTCGTTCTCTTCGGCTGTTCCGGCGTCGCCGCGGCCGCGCCGCCCAAGAACTACTGCGCCGACCTCAAGGGCGTCGATACGGGCCAGGCGTGCCAGATTCAGATGTCCGACCCCGCCTACAACCTCAATATCAGCTTTCCGACCGGCTACCCCGACCAGAAGTCTCTGGCCGACTACATCACCCAGACGCGCGACGGATTCCTCAACGTGGCCAAATCGCCCGCCCCCCGCGACGTGCCCTACGAGCTGGACATCACCTCGGCGAATTACAGCTCGGCGATACCGCCGCGCGGCACGCAGGCCGTGGTGTTCAAGACATTCGAGAACATCGGCGCCGCGCACCCTCAAACTACGTACAAGGCGTTCAACTGGGACCAGACCTTTCGCAAGCCGATCATCTACGCCACAACGGCGGACGACAACAAGAACCAGCCATTGTGGCAGCCCACCGCCGACCCGTTGAAGGTGGTCTTCCCCATCGTGCAGAGTGAACTGCAGAAGCAGACGGGACAGCAGGTGTCGATAGCGCCGAGCGTCGGCGTCGACCCCATGAATTACCAGGATTTTGCCGTCACCAATGACGGGGTGATTTTCTTCTTCAGCCAAGGTGTGCTGCTGCCCGAAGCAGCCGGCGCCACCCAGGTATTGGTCCCGCGCTCGGCGATCGACCCGATGCTGGCTTGACCCCAGTGCACCGGGTTGAGGCTGACCACCCCGCCCACCACGCCCAAGCCGGCATCAACGTGCGCGAGGGTTGATTGGACGAAAGCGTTGACCGTTGACACCGTCACACCAAACGCGGCAGTGGGCACCGCTGTCAGAAGTCGACCCGCGACCAGCAACTGACGTTGGAGGAACGCTTCGACCAGCGAAGCTTCTGGTTCTGTTTGCGCAGTCGGCGCGGTGTCGCTGCAGTTACCGACGACGAGTCCCGGTAGCGCGCAGTGCCGAGGTAGCGGTACCAGCAAATTCGCTGACCGCGACGAAAATTTGCGCCGAACGTCTCACTTGTGTTGACCGCTGAGCGCCTGGCGTTTACTGCGCGTATCAGGATCAGGGTCGGTCATTGGGCGGCGCGTTGAGTCCGATCTGGTCGGACCCATCGCCGGATTGGTGTTGACCGAGCCCGCCGCGTAGAGAATCGAAGATTGCGAGGCCCTGTCCCACCAAGCCGGTGGCTATCTCGCCGAGCCCGTCGGCGCCGTTGAGGACCGTGAGGTTTGCCCCTGACAGACCTTGGGCGGCCTGCTTGACGATTTCGGGCAGCTGGTCGATCAGCATCCGGTCCAACGCAACCCGGTTGTGCGAGGCCGCCGCTTCGGCTTGGATCTTCATCTTCTCCGCGTCGGCGAGCGCCAGAATCCTGACGCGTTCCGCCTCCGCCTGGGCCGGCTTGACCACCTCCGAGACCAGCTCTTGCTGACGGAGCTCTGCAGCGCGCTGAGCCAACTCGGTCCGCATCGCAAGGACTTCTCGCTGGGCTCGCGCCTCGGACAGCGGTCCCGCCTGGCCGGCTTCGGCCTGCGCGTTGTCGACTTCGGCCTTGTACTGAGCCTTCACGATCGCGGTCTGCCGAGCGAACTCGGCCTGGTTGCGTTGCGACTCCTGCTCGGCCTCGGCCGCGGCCTGATTTGCCTTCGCCTGAGCAATCTGCGCCTGCTGCTGAATGGCCGCGTTGTGAGGCGCGGACATCGCTAAGATATATCCCAGGTTGCCGTCATCGATGGACTGAATCTGCAAGGCGTCGACGGTCAGTCCGATTTTGATCATCTCTCCCTTGGAACCATCGAGGACCTCGGTGGCCAGCTTCTGCCGTTCTTTGATGATCTGTTCGACGGTCATCGACCCGATGATCGAGCGCAGGTGACCCGCGAAGATTCGCCCAGTCAGAACCGCCATCTGTTTCTGATCCGACAAGAATCGTTGCCCGGCGCTGACAACGCTTTCGGAGTCGTTGCCGACCTTGAAGGCAATGACCGCTCGAACGTTCAAGGTGATCCCTTGCTGTGTGACGCACCTTTCCTCGACTTCGGCCTCACACATCGCCAAGGTGAGGAACCGAACCTTTCGGAAGAACGGCATGATGAAAGCGCCGTGACCGGTCACCACACGAAACGGGGCGTTGCCGGCAGCGCGGCCACCGGAGATCAGCATCGCCTCGTCCGGTGACGGCACTCTGTAGCCGAACATGTTGAACTCCTTGCAGATTCGTGTTGTAGTTCAGGAAGTCAGCGTTGACAAATTCGAGCCAGGCCACGGCTCCACCAGGACCGTGCGCGCACCGCGCACATCGATCACCAGCACCTCGGTCCCCCTCGGCAGGGGCTGGTCCGACCACGCAAGATAGGCCTCCTTCGACCCCCGCACAGTCAGAAGGACCTCTCCAGGGCCCGCGACGCCGCGGGTCGCCACGATCAACGACCCGACGCAGCCGACCACCGAGACGTCACCCACCCCTCGATACTCCTCCAACACGCCGTACCGGCGCACCCCCGTCGTCGCACGCGATCCATACGCCTGAATACACCTGCCCGCGTCGGTCGTTGCAATTGCTCGGGTAGTCCCGTGATCGTCTAGATCGTCGCCCGAGGAGTGATCGCCGCCGCAATCGCCGCCTGGGCGGACCGACACGCGCTACGGCGGCACTAGAGACCCTCTCCGTGGCGGGCAACCGCGGCGACCTGTATCACCGCGTGTTCGGTTTGGCCTCCACCGGCATTCCAAGGCCGCCATGGACGCTTGTCCCGAAAGAACCCCGACCAGACACTTGTCGCAGCGTGCCCGATCTCGTTGCGCGACGCCGACGATAAGGGCACTGGCGGAAACATGTTGTTCGGCAGACTTCAACCGCTTGAGACGACCACCGCGGATCCGCTCGATCGGCTCGCCATCATCGCGGAAGCGACTGCCGCATTCCGCGCGGCGTCTGACAAGTCAAGCAACACCCAGCTGCTCGATCTGGTGGGAACACTGCCAACCGCATTGCTCGGGGCGACGATGAAGGCTGCGAGCGTGCTTCCGTTCTCCGGCCCCGCGATCGCCAACACGACCGTGACCAACGTGCGGGGGCCAATTGAGCCGATGTACTTCCACGGTGCCCGACTTCTGCGGGTCACTGGTTGGGGCCGCTGATCGGCGGCCTGAACCTCTTCCAGTCGTGGCGAGCTACAACGGAACGTTCTCGATCGGCGCTACCGCCGATCGCAAAGCGCTGCCGGACCCAGCCACGTACGCCGAGTGCATGGAGAAAGCGTTTCAGGAGTTACTCGCAGCCGCAGGTTGAACGGCCGAT
>JAOPVX010000177.1 GCA_025965975.1 Mycobacterium sp.
GTAACGTGGCGGCCAGTTTGCGATAGGCATCCTCATCGCCGGGTTGCAGACCGCGGTTGTCGGTGAGTACGACAATGAGGACGTTCTGGGCGGATTCGCCGAAGTCCTTGGCCATCTGCTCGGCGGCGGCCATGTCTTTGCGCGGCAGCGGCTGCACGGTCTGGCTTTCCACCACCTTCGTCAACGGGGGGACGGCCACGGCCAGCACGCCGACCACTACGATCCAGGCTGCGATGATCAGCCACGGTGCGCGCACCACGAAGCGACCCAGCACCGAAAACGCATCGATGCTGGTCGAGGTCCGGGAGGCGCCGGACTGGTTAGCCACGGTGAACCCTTCTTTCGTGTGGTCAAGCGGGGGCGGGAGCGGGGTCACCCGCTCGTCGTGGATGGGACGCTTACTGCGCGCGGCGCACTGGTGTAGGGCGTCGCCAGCCCGTCGTGCCGGTGAGCGAGAAGTCGTTCAGTGTGTTCGAAAGGTCTTGTCGCAAGTCGTCATTCGGGCTGCCTGGCTGGTACGCAAGGGCTGAGACGAAGACCTGTCCATGGGCTCTCCCCGAGAGCAACGCCAACACTCCGCCAGCGCGGTGCATCGTCGCTTTGGTCATGCCCGGGTAGAGCGACTTCATGGCGAAGTAGTCGGCGTCGGTGCCGTCTGGCCGGTTTGTGGCCGGGTTGACCGAACCGAGGTTGGATGAGACGACGCTGGTCGCGCTGCCCGTGGCCACCCTGACCATTCGCCGGAAGAGCCGCTTGGGCAACAGGGGAATGAGGGGTAGCAATACCCACCGTTCGTCGGGCACCTCCCGGTGGCGGATCAGCGCTTGCTTGATTGCGGCCCGCATCTCGCGCAGGTCCGTCGTCGCAGGTGCAGGGTCGACCGTGACGTTGACATTCGTGACGGCGTTGGCGCGGGTATCGTCAGCGGTGCGGTCGTTGGCGGGCATCGCCAAGGTGACCGAGCCGTCTGCGGTGACCCGCCCCATTCGCTGGGCCAGGCGGCCCGCCAATCCCGCAAGCAGCGTGTTGCTGGTTCCCCCGAGCGCGTGTGCGAGGGCGTCCCACTCGTCGGCATCGATAAAGATCGTTGCCGTTGGGATAGTGATGAATTCGTCCGCTCGGGCAAGTGGCGCCGCTGGCGCGGTAGGTAGCGGGGTGGCTGATCCGGCACGGCCGCGGTTGCGCCCGGCGAATCGTGCTGCGGCGACGACGGCGCGGCCGATACCGGGGATGTCGCGCGCGGTTTGGCGGGCGTCCTCGCGCAGCGCCCGCCACCGCCGGCGTGACCCGGCAGCAGGCCAGCTGATCGCGTTGTCGTAGCCGCACGCCGCTTCCGCCACCGCCAAGCACCCCCCGAGGCCGTCGGCGAGGCAATGTGAGACGACCAAGCTCACCCCCGCGCCGCCATCGGTGAACGGGAGCACGGCAAGGTGCCATCCGGGTCCGTGCTCGGCATCCAGGGGAATGGCGGCCTGCTCGTTCAGCCAGGCGTCGAATTCTTCACGCGGCCGAGGCGTCGCGACGATCTCGAGGTCGGACGGATCGCTGGGCGAGACCCAGCGATGGCGGCCGAACGGCAATGGTGACCGTTCGATGCGGCGGGATAACCGCCCCCGCCGAAGGTGGTGATGGAACTGCCGTAGCGCGTCGATGTCGATTGCGCGGTCGTACACCCAGACAAACTGCCCCAGGCAGGTTGCGCCGGTGGCTCGCTCGCCGAGAAATACGGTCTGGTCGACCAGATCGAGTACGTTGCTCATCTTCGTAAGGTCGCTTTCGTCACTCGCCTGCCGCACGCAAAGCGAACGGTTCGTGTGAATTCGCGTGGTCTGCAACCGCATCCACCCAGTCCGATGTGCCTTTGGCGACGCACGTGAACGCGTGGATCAATGTCGCGATGTAACGGTGCACCGACTCACGCGCGACGGGGTTGTCCGGAAAGGAGATCGTGACAGTGGTTTTTGAGGCGTGCCGGTTGACCCACATGTTGATCCCGCCGAGCGACAGACAGTCGCCGTAGGTGCCGAAGTTCGTCTCTTCCCACAGTGTGGCGAGGGGTATCTTGCGAAAGTCGAGGAACGACACCATCATTGCCGGACGCGTGGGCAGCTTGATCCCCAGCTGATCCGGTGCCGCCAGCTCCAGGACCCGTTCAAACGGCACGCCGGCAAGATGCTTAGTGGCGTCGAACGACTTCTGCGCTGCCCGGGCCACCTCGGGAAACGAGCCGGTGCCGGTCGGCACGGTGATCGGAAACACGCTGGCGAACCAACCCACACTCATCGTGTCGATGCCCGGCGTCCGCGTGTCGTAGGCCATGAATCCGTGGTAGGTCTCGGTGCCCGTGAGTTCGTGCTCGGCCAGAGCTGCGCACGCCAGGACTCCCCCGCTGAACCGAGCGCCGGCCTCACGGCAGACGGTGTCGAAAGACTCCGTCTGGGCCGCGTCCAACAAGTCGACCGTCAGGAAGTCGCCCTTGTTGTCGGCCCACGTGTCGCCGAGCGGCAGCGGGAAGCTCGGCCAGTTGCCCTCGGTGTCTTGAGCGAACTCGATCCAGTCCTTGATCTGTGGGGACGACAGGGTCAAGCTCGCCGCCTCCTGGCGCTGCCGCACGGTGTAGTCGCAATAGCTCCCAACGTCCGGAAGCGTGCTGGGGGTCGCCTGCCGCAGGTTCTGGTACATCACGTGGATGTCGAGGAAGATCAGTCCGGCGGACATGCCGTCGATGTGCAGATGGTCAGCACTGGCGTAGATCGTGAAATAGTCAGTGTGCTGGACGATGCCGAATGTGAAGCAATCCCACTCAAGTGTCTCCGGCGTCGTCGTCATCGCGTGTACGCGTATTTGTTCGGCGCTCATATATCCGAACTCCACAGGAACGAACTCGATGACTTCTGGGCTGTCGATCGTGCGACGGACAATGTCGTCGTTCTCGAATTCTAACCAGTTGTGATAGGTATCTTGACGACGGACATGCGCATTGTTCGCTGCAGTCATTGCCGGAATTTCACA
>JAOPVX010000124.1 GCA_025965975.1 Mycobacterium sp.
ATTGTCCGTGCGCAGCGACACCACCTGCGGCTGCTGGGCCGCCACGGTCCGGCTGCCGCCTACGACGCGGTGCTGACCGGGTTCCTGTTCTGCGGACACCTCTGGGCGGATCGGCGAGAAGACGGCGTCGGTGTTCACCGCGAATGGACCCACCGCGCCGAGGTTCTCATCCCGCCGGGCACCGAGACGGGGACGTTCAGCGCATCCCGGCTGTTCGCGGCGGTCTATCCCGAAGCCGTCCGCCTCGCCGGTCTCATCGCCTCGCCCCCATGGCGACACCTTGGGGCCGGTGATGCCGATCAGCAGCGACAGTTCACCACAGAAGTCGGGCGTCGCCTCGACCGCCCGCACCACCCGGGCGACGGCGGTGACGCTGTCGCCCACTGGATGATGTTCGACTGTTGGCGACCCCCGAGCCGACCCGACGGGACTTTCCCGGACAGCCTGCACCATGGCGCAATTCAGCCACCGAAGGTCAGTGCAAACAGCCGAGACCGACACCGCCGCAGCGCACAATGGTTTGCCCGCACGCGCCGCGGTGGCGGCGCCATCCTGCACCACCGCCATATCCGGCCAGTCCTGATCCGCGAATGGTCGCCCAAGATGGACGGCATAGCGGGCACCATCTGGGCGAGCCAAACCACGAGTTCGACCTGGCCGCCGCGGCAACTTGTGACGTGACGTTCGGACCGGATGCACTGGCTCTCCGCAGAATCGAGCGAGGCGGCCATGAATATGTCATGCCGATCCAATAGGTGGCACGTATGTCCGCTGTCGCTGCGGGTGCTGCATCATGAGGCCCCGAACTCACGATGACGTCCCAACGGGCAACGTAGGACGTGGGTGACCGCGGGCCATCCCTCGCAATCTTGAACTGGACGAGACAGATGATGTTGTGATTACTGATGTGATGGTGGTGCTGGGGCTGTCCCGTTCGGGTGAAGGCTGCGATGTTCGGGTGAACGTTGCGATCGAGGTTGCGAGTGTTCAGGTGAAGGTTGCGAGTCGCTGCCGGGTTTCGCCGGCCCGACAGCTGACACTGTGAGTTGTGACGGCGTTATCGCTCGAGACTCGAGCGGCTGATCGGGCGGTTGACTGTTTCGAGGTTGTCTATTCGGCGACGGTCATCGCTTCCGGGCTAGCAGCGACGTCAACAACCGTGGGCTCAGCGGGGGCGGCGCGCTCCATCCGCCTTCATCGATTGCAGCAACGTCGTTCCGGGTCAGTTGCCCAAGCAGCCCCGGTATCCCGCGGAACTCGCCGACGGACGCGCGGCAAGACGGGCAGCCGCCCAGGTGCGCAGCGAATTCGCGACCATCGGCGCTGGACAACGATCCCAGTACGTAGGCCGCGTCCCACAGCGCGTATGGGTCGGTTCCACCTACTTGTGATAGCGCACTGGATGGCCGCAACGGCGTCATCGTGTCACACCCATTTCCTGCAGTGCGAGCCTCAGTGCTCGCACCGCGTAGTGCAGCCTCGACTTCACCGTGCCTTCAGCAATTTGGAGATCCTCGGCAATCTGCGCGGTCGTCCACCCCTGGTAGTACGAGCGTCGAATCACCGCGCGATGCTCGGCTGACAGCTGGGCGACCGCGTCGCCGATCAGCAGCCGATCCAGCGCGCCCTTTACCTCGTCCGGCCCGGCACGCTCGGGTGCACCGTCCAGCGGGCTCACTTCATTGCGGAAGCGTGAGCTGCGGCGCTCGTCGATGATCATGTTGCGGGCGACGGTGAACAGCCAGGCCCGTACCGGCCGCTCGCTGTCGTCGACAACTTCGGGGTGTTGCCAAGCCCGTAGCAGCGTTTCCTGGACCACATCCTCGGCGCGGGCCCCGTCACCGGTTAGCCGCACGGCATAGCGCCACAAAGCGGCCGCGTGCTCGTCGTAGAGCACCTGCATCAATGCGGTATCGGGTTCGTCCATCCATAACCCCTATGCACTCGTCGCATTAAGGCTCGTTTGGGCGATGTCTGGGGTTGATGCGAGCGCCACCGATGTAACGATCCGCCTCGGAGACCAGCGTTCGCATCCGCGGGATCCCTAGTGGACTCCCCTGCCGGCACATAGGGGGTGGACGGGTGATCGGGAAGGAAATTGGGCTATGGGATTCGTCGCGGCCCTTCGTTGTGGCGGCTCGCGAGAGCTCCATAGAGTTGGTTACGGGAGCCGATGTCGAGCTTGTTGAAGACTTTATGCAGGTGGTATCCGACAGTCCGCGGGCTCATGAAGAGCTGGGCAGCGATTTCCGGGTTGGACAGGCCGTCGCCGGCGAGCAGCCCATCCAGGACCTGGACCTGCTGTCTACGGCCTCGTAACATCACGCGAGGCCCTCCCCTCGGGCGGCTTCGCAACTTCCTAGATCCGGCCCGCCAGCCGGACACTGCAGCGGTGGGGGCTGCGTGCCAGGGGAGCCGGCTAGGGATTCCGCGGATGCGAAGGCGCGGGTCCACGGCGGATCGTTTCTCACGTAGGGCGCTGACCCAAAACGCCACGCGTGGGACAGGAATCATGACGAACAACGTTTCGGCCGGTGAGACTTCTGTGCTCGCCAAGGAGCTGCGACTCCCCAATGGCATCACACTGAGCAATCGCCTCGCGCAGTCCGCCATGACTGAACATCTCGCGACTGGTGACGGCGCCCCGTCGTGGCAGTTGATCGAGGCATACAGAAGGTTCGCCGTCTCCGGGGCCGCCCTGATCATCAGTGGCAACGTCATGGTAAATGGCTGGTCGTTGGAGGCGCCGCGCAATGTCGTCATCGAAGACGAGCGGCACATGCCGCAGCTGCGGCGGTGGGCGGCCACCACCAGTGGGACCGACGCGCGGCTGATTCTGCAACTATCGCTTTCAGGCCGCCAGACCCAGCGCGGCCTGACGCTCGCGGGACGCCGCCAGGATGTCGCGACGGCCTCGGCGGTGCCGCTGACAATCGGTGGCCCACTGTTCAAGCCACCCAGGGCACTCACCGACCCGGAGATCAGGCAGATCATCGCTCAGTTCGCCTGCGCTGCTCGGATCGCCGCACAGGCAGGTTTCGCCGGCGTGCAGATACATGCGGCACACGGCTATCTCTTGAGCCAGTTCCTGTCGCCGCTGGTTAATCAGCGCACGGACCAATGGGGCGGTTCGGTGCACAACCGGATGCGGATGCTCATCGAGGTCGTGCGAGCGGTGAAATCGCTGACGCCGGAGGCATTCCTGCTTACCGTCAAGATGAATGTCTCCGACTTCCAGAGCGGAGGCTTCGACGCCGACGACGCACTGATCGTGGCCCAAGCGCTGGAGAACGAAGGAGTGCACCTGATCGAGTTTTCCGGTGGCACCTATGAAAGCTCGGCGATGATCGACGGCGGACCAGCACGCGACCAGAGCGGAGCGCCTGAGCCGTATTTCCTCGCCTATGCCCAACGATTCGCGCGGGAATTGACTGTCCCAGTGATGCTTTCCGGCGGATTCCGCAGCCGCACCGCCATGATCGACGCGGTGGAAAGCGGCGCCGCCGACGTGATCGGGCTCGGGCGGCCGATCGCGGTCGAGCCGGACTTCCCGCGTCGCATCCTCGACGGCACTACCGAGGTCAGCCTGGCCAAGCCACAGAAGGTCGGCAACAAGAACATCGACGACCTGCTCAGCGGCGCTTGGTATCAAGAGCAGATCGCCCGGCTGGGTCGCGGCAAGCCCACACTGCCGAGCCGAAAGCCGGTCGTAGCGCTGGCCATCATGCTGGCCACGATGCTGCGCGACAGGTTTATCGTCAGAATCCCAAGGCTCGCGAGTAGAGCGAGGACTTGATGGTGCCCTCTGAAGAGACCGACGCCGGTTTCACATGAGCAGCTTGCCGGTTTCCGAGGATTACGACGTCCCCGGATATGTGACGGGCCTGATGCGCCATTTCGTCGACTTGCGGGACAACACTCACGGCGGTGCACAAGGCCGCCACGACAAGGAAGAGCATTTCATCCACGCGGTCGACCTGCTGGACCCCGTGGCGAATCAAGTACTGGGCGAGATGAATACACACTTGCTCCTCGAGTCAGGAAGCATCTCTGTTACGGGTCCACGGCGAAGTCGCGACGGGAGCCTTGTTGCGACATGGGGTCTCACGTGGCCCGAGCAGCGCGTGGCGGGAGTGTCGCCCGTCGTGCTGATCGCCTGCTTCGGTAGCGGCAACCACCATCCGCATCTGCGCGGTGGCACAGTACGGAACTGGCCGCTGAACATCTTCACCCGATCCGATGCTGCCGACCAACTGCCCATCTTGCGCGCCATCACCGCCGCGGACCTTCACAATCTTGTCTTTCTGGCTGATTACAGAATCGTTCCGGCTGTTGTCCGCCCATGAACCCACCCAGAAACGACCGACTCTGCCTGAAGTTCGAGGGATCACCCATCACCTGAGAGGCGACGACCATGACGGACACCGAAGCCTTCTGGCCGGAAGGCGCACGCTTGGCGGTCACCGTGCCCATGCAGTTCGAGGCGGGGGGTCAGCCGATCAGCGGCGCCGGAGGACCCATCACCGAACCGATGCTGGACGGATTAGCGGATCTGGGACAGAACTCGTTCTATGAATACGGTGCACGCGAAGGTGTGCCACGGATTCTGGATCTGATGGACAAGCACCGAATCAAGATGTCGTCCTTCATGATTGGTGACGCGGTACGCAGGTATCCCGATGTTGCCGCAGAGGTCGTCAATCGTGGTCACGAGGCGGGCGCTCACGGTCGACGTTGGGAACGGCAGTACCAACTGGACCGTGACGCCGAGACGCGGTGGATCGCCGACAGCGTGCGGGCGATCGAGGAGGTTACCGGCTTTCGCCCGGTGGGGTACAACAATTATTGGATCCGGCCGGGTGTCAACACTCTAGAAATCCTGCAAGAACTCGGATTCATTTATCACATCGACGATTTGTCCGCCGATGAACCGTTTTTGCAGTCGATCAACGGTCAACCGTTCGCGACTGTGCCTTACTCGGTGCACCTCAACGACATTGCCAGCTTTGACTTTCCCGGCTTCTCGCCCGCCGACTATGAGCAGCAGCTCGTCGACGAATTCGAGCAGCTCTACGACGAGGGCGCGTATCGCCGGCGAATGATGGTGATCGGGTTGCACGAGCGCCTCTCCGGGCATGCCTCCCGCGTTCGGGTACTCGATCGCGTATTGGC
>JAOPVX010000208.1 GCA_025965975.1 Mycobacterium sp.
CCGTTTCGGCGACGACGGTCAGGTAGATGTTGGCCGCAGTGATCGCGTCGCCGGTGATAAAACCCTCGCCGAACTGTCGTCCGATGGTGCCGGCGTAGTTGTTGGCGAACGCCTTCTCACTGATGTCAAAGCCGGCGGGATCAATGTAGTGGTTCATGTAGAGGCGCTTGAGGTTCATCTGGATCGTCGAGTGCCGAACCTCGTCGATCATCTGCACGGCCAGCCCGTTGTGGATCTCGGGGTTCGGAACCGCGTCGATGGCCATCGGCATGGCCCGCGCTGCCGAGATCTCCGGGAACGGGATGATCGACAAGAACAACTTCTGCCACTCCATCCAGCGCTGCTGGACCTGGCGGAACATGTTCCCGCGGATCGCGCCGTCCATCGCGCCGAAAACGCGGTTGTCCTTCTCCTCCTCCATCGGGAAGTAGGACCGCAGGATCTGCTTCAGCGGGTCTTTCTTGGGCGCCCTGTCGAAGCTGTAGTCGGTGCCGAAACGCGTCGCCGGAGTCGCGAATGTGGGTTCCCACGACAGTTCGGTGATTTTCTTGTGAGCCTTACTCAGACTTTGTCTGCTCAACGTCTCTTCTCCTGGTGTAGACCGGGGTGTACTGCTGGGAGCAATGACACAGGTTTGCGCGTAGGCTGGGCGTCTCAATGTGAGACCAGTCACATGTTTTGAAAGGGCTTTAGCCCCTGAGTGCAGCCGCTCAACACCGAGGTGAGTACATCGTATGAATGCCAGCGCGGACGTTTCCAACGACCTCGGACGAGCGCGCGAGCAGTTCCTCACCGTCGGGTCCTTGGATGCGGTCAACCTGCGTCCCGGCGTTCTGGATTCGTGGCGCCGGTCGCGTGACCTGCATGTTCATCAAGATCGGGTCGACCTGCCGTTCGTCCGCGAACCGGATACCGACTCGCCGTTGGCGCATGCCGCGATCCCCGTTCTCCGGCGGGTGGCCGACGACTTGGCCGCCCAAGCCGTCAGTGTGATCCTGACGTCGGCCGACGGTGTGGTGCTGGAACGGGTGTCCTCGGACGCGACCATCACGCGGGCACTGGACAGTGTCCGACTGTCACGCGGATACAGCTACGCCGAGGAGTTCGTCGGCACGAATGGGATCGGGACCAGTCTGGAGACGGGGCGGCCAACCTACATCCGCGGTGCCGAACATTACATGGGGACGCTAGGTCGCCTCGCCTGCGCCGGCGCGCCCATTCGAGACGCCATCACCGGCAAAGTGGTCGGCGTCATCGACCTCACCTGTTGGGCCACACAGTCCGATCCTCTGCTGCTCGCTCTGGCCAAGAGTGCAAGCAGCCAGATCGAGGATCGGATGAGCGCGCTTACCACCGAGAGCGAGACAGCCCTGCTGGAGACCTACCTGCGGCAAGGTCACCGATTCCCACTCGGGGTGCTGGCCATCGGGGGCGACGTGGTGCTGATGAACCCCTACCTACGCCAGGCTCTGGACGCCGGCGACCAAATCGCCCTGCTCGCGCACGCATCGGACATGCTCGGCTCCGACGCGGTCCGCACGGCACTCGTCGAATTACCCAGTGGGAGTTCAGCGAAGATCACTGCCGTCGAACGTGTTCCGACCAGAGGCCGGGGAAGCTCCGTTGTCTTTCAGGTCCGCCTCGCCGCCGAGGAGACGACTCATCCGTTCGGCGTCGGGTCACCAACGCGCCCCAGTATCCCTGGTCTGGCGGGACGAAGTAGTTCATGGCATCGCTGTTGTCAGCAGGTCGAGCGGTGCTGCCGTGACCAGGACTGGGTCGTCCTGGACGGCGAGAGTGGTTCCGGGCGAGCGAAGATCGCCCAGGCAGTCGCACAGCACGTGAACGCAGAGAAGATGGTCCGCGTCCTACGAATCGAGAACTTTACCGGCGCTGACGATTTCGTCAGCGAATTGGTCGCCGCAACTGATGACGACCACTTTGCTATCGTCATCGCCGACGTGCAGCGTCTATCCGACGAGGTTCTGGAGACGCTCGCCGGCGTTCTGCAGTCCTGCGCCGGCCGGGGATGGATCGCCGCGACGATGAACTCGGCCACCCATTCGCCGCTGGTCGAGATGCTGCTCCTGCCCTTCTTCACCCACACCGTCACAGTCCCCGCCTTGCGACACCGGATCGAAGATCTTGAGGCGCTGGTCCCGTTCTTGTTGCGTGAAATCACCCGTGGGGCCGACGTCCAACTCGCTGCTGAAGCGATGCGCCAACTCGGCAAGCTGCCGTGGCCGGGGAACGTCGCGCAGGTGCGGCAAGTGCTGGTCGAAACGGTTGCCCAGCAGCGCTCGGGTGTCATTCACGCGGAGAAACTACCCCCCGAGTGCCGATCCTTGGCCAGACGCAAGCTGACCCAAATCGAGGCTCTTGAAAGAGACGCGATCGTACGCAGCCTTCAAGAAAACGGGGGCAATAAGACCGACGCCGCCAACGCGTTGGGGATGTCGCGGGCAACGATCTACCGCAAGGTCAAGGACTTCGGAATCGCTTGAGAAGTCGCCAACTGCTCATCCGACCCGTTGCAGGCGCGGTGGCAGAGGATCTTCAGCTTTTCGCTCAATAGCGACGAGCAACAGCATGTCCACACCACCTTCAGAAAGTGCTTCTACTCGTATTCGGAGAACAAACGCGGTGCACGGGGGTCTGGGTTCACGACATCGGTGACAGGCGATTCGCGACTCATCACACCGTGGAGCGCTAAGGGCATTCGAACCCCTGACTTACTCGATGCGAACGATCGTCACTCGGCGTTTGTTGCGGAAGCTGTGATGGTTGGTCGACTGACTCGCAGTTCAGAGGGTTGGTTGCGTAATCGCCACCCCTCACGCCAATGCCGACGTCAAAGCGCGCCGCATGTCGTCGTCGTTGACCACCAGCGCCGCGGGTTCGGTCTTGGCGAGCTCGGCCAACTGGGCCGGCGCCACCGTGTGCAATCGCCGGGCGCGTTCGCGCTTGCAGGCGACAACAACTTTTCGGGCATACCGCCCGTTGCCTGCGACATCCAAAGCCGTCCCAGAATCCGTTGGCACCGAACGCAACCGCGACGCCTCCGCCGCCAGCAGCGGCCACGCCGCCTCGGCGATAGCGATCTTCTCCTTGGATGCGATGTGCCGCGCGATCGCCACGATCTCGCCGGCCGTATAACTCTCAAACGTCAGGGTGAAGTGAAAGCGTGACGCCAGCCCGGGATTGGCGGCCAAAAAACGCCGCATCTCAACCGGGTATCCGGCGACGACCACCACCAGCTGGTCGCGGAAGTCCTCCATGTACTTCAGCAGCGTGTTGATGGCGTCCTTGCCGAACGAATGCCCCTCGTGCTCGGGGACCAGCCGATAGGCCTCGTCGATGAACAGGACACCGCCCAGCGCCTCTTCGCAGACCTCCTTCATGCGTTGCGCGGTCTGCGAGACGTAGCCGACGACGAGGTCTTCCTCGGTGACCTCCATGACGTCGGGGCGCGCAATCTTGCCCAGCCCGAACAGGATTTCGGCGACGATGCGCGCGAAGCTGGTCTTGGCGGTGCCGGGCGGGCCTTCGAGCACCATGTGGTTCTCGTTGGTCGCCGACGTCTCTTCGCCCTGGGCGGCCAGCAGCTGGTCGATCTGAATCTCGGTGCGCCACACCGCGATCTGCTCCTTTGGCCCCTCCAGCCCGATCAGTTCGTCTAATCGCCTCTGCGCCCGCGCCAACACATCGGCCTGCTCAAGAGCCAGCGCCGCGGCATCCCGCGCCGACCGCGACACCTCGGTGGCCGGGTCCCACGGGTCGGTGCGGGTGGCGATGGTGTCGGCGTCGGTGACGATGAGCCGGAAGTTCGCGCTGTCCAACGCCTGCCGGGCGGGCTCCAACAGCGCACCCTCCACCACGGCCGCCCGAAACGAAGCCCGCGCCCCCTCCTCATCGCCCAGCTCCCTGCGACACCACCCCCGCGTCAGCGCGATATCGGCGGCGACGTACTGATTGTCCGGTGACAGCCGGTCGGTGCGCTCCAGGGCGGCCGCGAACTGCCCAAGGCTCGCCGCAGCCGCGGCGGACATCGACGCGATCGCGGCGCTGACCGGATCCAAGACGTAGGTGGCGTTGGCGGGCGGGGACACGGCGGTGACCGCGCGCACGTCGGGCCAGCGCCGGGTCTGGTGGAACAGACACGCCTTGACGAACTGGTGCCATTGGGCGGCCTGGGTGTCGGCGGTGATGATCGGGTCATCGAGTAGCCGCGCGGCCTCGTCGTAGCTGCGAGCGGAGATCAGCGCGCCGGCATAGGCCAGCGCGATGGTGGCGCGCGACCACACCGGCACCGTCAAGTACAGCGGGGCGGCGATCTGGGCGTACAGATCGCCGTCGGTCAGCCCGATGCGGCGGGTCTCGCGGTAAAGGGCGCGGGAGTGCTCGTGGGCGCCGGCCAGCGTGTCGAGGTCGTGGTCGCCACAGGCCATGCGGCCCAGCCACGCGTCGGACATGCTCGGGTTGTCGCGGGCGACTCCGGCGAAGATGGTGGCCGCGCGCGCCATGTCGCCGGATCGGTAGGCCTCCATCGCGGCGTCGAAGGCGCGGCGCTGTTCGGTCGGCGAGGTCATCGGTGCTGTCTCTGCGCTCCTTGTTCGTTACCTGTCGGGGTCGACGGTAGTCGGTGACGGTGCCGAGCCGTCGTCGTCGGGTAGTGGGGGTTCGTCCTCGGGCGGGGGTTCGGGCAGCGGCACCGGACCGCGGTATCCAGTCTCGGCCATCGCGGGCAGCCCTGGCGCATCAATGTCGCCCGGCGGCGCCACGTCGGCAGGGCCGTCGGGCTGCTGGGTGGCCGGGGGTCGCGCGGGCGGCCGTCCCCGACGACGCCGAGAGTCAACGCCACCGCCTCGCCCGTCGCTCATCGCCGCCACCGCCGCCAGCTCCCCCAAACCCGCGGCGTCCGCGCTCGCGGGGCCCTCACCCGCCGCACCAACACCACCGCCCGCTCCCCCGCCGCCGGCCCGCGGCAGCTGGCCCGACACGCCGCCGCTGCCCGGCACCGGATCGAAACCCGGCTGCGGCACACCGTGCACCGCGGCCGCGGTATTGGACGCGGCCTCCAGCCGCTCCCACGGCGTCAACTCGCCGCCGGATCCGGACCGGCGGCCCAGCTTGCGGGCACCGGCCACCGCGGCTGCGCCGGCCGCGCCGAACGCCGCGGTCATGCCCATGCCGACAGCAACGCCGGTGGCCTGCCGGAACAGGCCGCCGCCGGGCGGTCGGCCGGACAGGTCGGTGCGGATGTGGCGCACCAGCAGCAGCGCCACAATCGCGACCCCACCCATCATCAGCACATGCGCGAACGGGTTGGTGCCGCCGAGTTCGGCAGGCAGCGGCGCGGACACGATCCGCTGCACCGCCAGCCCGATCACGCTGACGTAGACGATGTAGACCAGCACCTCGACGCCGTGCCGGAAGAACTGCCACACCACGTCGGCCGCCCGCCGTTGCGGCGCACCGGGAATCGCGCCAAGCCACAGGGTGGGCAGCAGGATCACCGTCGTCCAGATGGCCTTGACCGACACCTTCAGCACCGCCCAGCCCGACACCACCATGAACACCGCCAGCAGCCCCGCTGCGGCAACGAACACCAGCCCCACCCAGATGTTGGTGCCGTCGAGGTGCTGGGCGAACGCCGCCGCCGCGCGGTCGCCGCAGGCGGTCATCGCGCCGATCGGGCCGTTAGCGAAACCGTGGCTCACCGCCGCCGACCACGCCGTCCCGCAACCACCAACCCGGTCGACGACATGCCCGAAGTTCCACAGCTGCAACGGCTCCCGCACCGTGTGGGTGATCAAGCTCGCCGTCAGCGTGTCGACCTGCCCCGCCCCCGCCGAGCCGGCAAGGGCGCCGTTGTGGGTGGCGGCCGACGCAACGGAGAACCCGGCGCGGCGCGCAAAGGCCAGCAGCCCGTCGGGCCCAAACATTAGCCCGGCCGGGTCATCGAAGATAGCCACCGAGGCCGCGGGCATCATCAGCGCGATGCCGATCATCGTCCAACCGCGGCCCGCCTCACCGCGTCTGACGGTCACCGCGCCGGCGAACACGCCGATCGGCACCGCGATCAGCAGCAGGCCCGCCGCGGTGGTCACCTGGATGACCGCAGCGGCGATCGCGCGGGCGATCTCGCCGATCACGGTCAGCCAGTAGGTGGACACGGTGACCTTGAGCAGCCACAGCGCCATCGCGACGATGCCGATGAACAGGCCTGCCTCTGCGGTGAGGATGTTGGCCGCCGCCAGCCCGGTCATCACCGACGCCAGCGCATGGGTCATCGCGGCCATCCAGGTGTCGGGATTCCAGCCGAGTCCGGTTGCCGCCGCGGCGATCTGGTCGTGCACCGAGGCGATCGCCAGGTAGTAGTCGCCGATCGGCACACCGTAGGAGTCGCGCAGCCCGGTCCAGCCGAGCACCACGGAATTGGTGGCCGCGCTGGCCTGCGGCGCCGCGCACCCCGCGAGCACCGCCAGCGCCTGCACCACCGCGACCATCAACACCGGCCGGCCCAGCCGCGGATGGTCCAGGTACCACACGTAGAGCCGCGCGGTCACCGTGCGCTCGTCGCTCGGCGCGGGTTGGTGTCCAGGGCGGCGGCCAGCGCCGCGGTCGGCGCCTCGAACAGCCCGACCTTGCCGAACCCGCCGAACTCGTCGAGAAACCACGCCTCGCCCTCACGGCCGGGAATGACTGTGCCGTAGCGGGTGTCGATCCCCTCGTCGCCGTGCTCGACCAGGCGCACCGGGCTGGTGTTCTCCACGTAGTTGCGCAACAGCTCCGGATGGCGGTCCAGGTCGCGGCCGCACCACTGCAGTGTTGCCCGAGCCAAACCGGAATCCCTGAACGCCAGACACAGCCGCTGGTCGATGAACTCGTCTTCGAGCACGGCGAAGTCCTTGATCGGGTGCTGGCTGATCCCAACAAAGCCGGTCTGGCTCTTGCGGCCCTGGCGGATGATGCGGTTGCAGCATTTCTGCCCGCCGGGCGAATTCGTCAGCGGCGCGGCCTCTTCGACCACCAGCACATCGGGCCGCTGCGGGCGGGAAAAGAAGATGCTCTGCGCCAGATCGGCGGCCAGCCCGTAGATCGCCGCACCCGCGCGCTGACGCGGCGTGGTCCGCGCGTGCAGATGCGCGACGTACTCCTCATCGACACTGGGCAGCTCGAGCCCGGCGGTGTTCCACACCACCGCGGCCGCACCCGACAGGTCGGTCACCGGCAGCGTTTCCTCGAACAACGCCCGCAGACGGCTTTCGGTAGCCAACCCCTCCAACCCGACCAGCAGGTCGTCGTCGGCGTGGTCGCGGCCCAGCCGCAACTCCCGCAGGTAGCCGATCAACCGGGCCAAGCTCCCGATCCCGTTGGCGTCGCGCGTCTCCGCAGCCAGGTGGCTGCGCAGCCGCGCGGCCTGTCTGCTCATCGCCGCATATCCCAGCAGCGGCAGCAGATGATCCACGGCGTGCTCAGCGGCGGCCTCGTAGCCAAAGATGCGCAGCGGGTCGATGCACATGCCCGGATCGGCCAGATCGATGACCACCAGACCGTCGACGTCGGCCAGTGCGCGCTGGTGTTCGCGGGGCTCGCCGGGATCGAAGATCTGCACTCCGGCGCCCAGCGCCAGCCACGACCGGATCAGCAGCTTGGCGATGTGGGACTTGCCGCGCCCGGGTGATCCGCAGATGACGAGGTTGGCCGGGTTCTCCCGGTCCGGTGCGCCCAGCAGGTCGAGCAGCACCACATCGCGCAGGCCGGGGCTGGTCACGTTCATGCCTAGCGGCACCCCGGTGGCGTTGCCCAGCTTGGCCGCCAGCAGCGGCACGAACTTGGCGAACCGCTCGGTGGTGGTGGGGTTGCGGAACTCGCCCAGCGCGGCGGCGCGCTCGGCGCCAGGGTTGAACGCCCGCCACAGCGTGGGCTGGCTGCCGGGCCAGCGGCGCGCCCCGATGTTCTGGCGCCGATACGCCCGCATCACCTGGCCGACAGCGGAATTGAGGGTGTGGGGGTCCGCGGCGGCGGCGGCGATGACGATCGAGGGGTTGACCCCGCGTTCGGCCGAGCCGCGCTTGAGTTCGGACGCCAGTTCCTTACCGGAGGCCAGCTTGCGGACCAGTTCGTCGTCGGAATCGGCGTGCCGGCCGCGCTGGCGATACTGGTCGCGGATGTTGGTGATGACGTTCTGCGCCATCGACACCGCGAACTCGGCGCTGCTGAAGGTGGTGTTGATGGTCCAGTCCAGCGTGGTGTCGGGCGCAGTGAGGTCGTCGAGAACCTTGAACAGCGTCGAGCGCGGCCACGCGATGCCGGTGTCGGGGAAGCTGTCCAGCGCGATCAACGCCTGATAGGCGTCACCTACACCGTCGTCGGCGTCGCGGTAGGTGCGCACGAACACGTCGGAATCGACGCGGGCGGCGCGCCAGCGCCTGCCCCGCAGCCGCGCGGCGGCCGGGTCGAAATACACCGGGGTGAACGCCGCGCACGGCAGCCGCGCGTGCGGGTCGTGGGGCGCTGACGGCAGCGGGTGGCGCCATACGCCTCGGCTGGCAGTGTAGTTCCAGTGCCACCAGATCTGTTCGGCCGAAACCGGTTTGGGAGAGAACACCCCGGGCAGCGCGCCGGTCAACTCCGCGGCCCGCGTTCGGGAGTCCGCCAGCGCGGTGTCGGTGTCCCTGTCCCGGCCTGCGACCGCGTCGAAGCGCGCCCGGCCGTCGTCGAGCGGGACCGACAGCCAGTAGATCCGCCGCCGGGGCCGGTGTGCGGCGATGGTGGGCTCCCACATCCGGCAGTGCCGCACCCACGGCCCTGCTGTCTGCGCGACGCGTGCGCCGCCGCGCAGGGCGGGGTGGGTGTGCAGCATCCGGCGGGCCACCCCGCGCACCGGCACCGGCACGGTCAGCCCGGACAGCGAGGAGCCCGACGGAAGGGTGCGCCACAGGTCGGCGTGATCGGCGGCCACGGTGTTCTGCCATTGCTCGGATAGGAAGATGAACGGCACCCCCGACAGCAGGTAGTCGGCGTAGACGCCGCCGGGCGTCAGGCGCAGGTTGCCGACGACGAGATCGGGTGCCAGCGTGGACATCTCGGTGCGCTTACCGCGGCCGGGCGTGTGAGCAGGACACCCGGGGGCGGATGTCGGCGCCGAGCCAGCGGGCGCGGGTTGCGGGCGTCGGGCGGGGGGCGGGCAGCCTGGACAGCAGCCACACCGCTGCCACGGTGAGCACCGCGCCCACAATCAGGATGCGCAGGGCGTAGCCGCTGGTCAGGTTGGCGGTCACGACCGCGCCGGTGACAATGAACCCGATGACCGCGGCCGCGGCGTCGGGGGCGCGCCATTTGTCCTTGAACGGCAAGGTGAATCCGTCGCCGGAGTCGCCGAGGTGGATGGTGATGCTGCGTTGGTCCGAGTAGATCTTGGCCGGCGCGTCGCTGGCCATGTCACTGACCCCAGGGGCTGTCGACGTGCACGGTGTTGCGGATGCCGTGGTTGTTGAACTCGTGGGTGACCATCGCGGCGATGCCGACCGACAGCAGGATCAGTACCGAGAAGACGATGGTGCCGATCTGGGCGGTGATGCCCGAGCCGGCGCCCTCTTTGGCGTGGGTGCGGATCGCCGACGCGGTGCCGATCACGAGCGCGAGCGCGGCCAGAAATCCGATGGTGGCGAACGCGAGGTCGGTGCCGGAGGTGAAGAGTCCGGCAGCCGCAACGGGACTTTGGGTCATGGTGTGCTCCTGGTGTCAGTTGTGCGAGGTGTCAACGGCTTGGGAGTCGCCGCCGAGCTGTGGGGCCAGATCGATGGCGGCCACCATCCAGGTGCCGCCGCTGTTTTCGACGGTCAGCGGGTAGACCAGGGTGACGGTGGCGAACTGGGCGGTCTGGGCGAGGACGGTGGCCAGCACGTGCACCTGCGCATCCGGTGGCGCGTTCTGCGGCACCGGCCGGTCCGCGGACAATGTCGAGACGGTGGCGCTTTGGTATCCGCCGAGCGGGGACAGCCCGGCGTCGGCGAGCGCGTAGCGGTCAAGTCCGGTGGTGGAGGTCAGATACGTGGACACGAAGCCGCGCACCAGCCCGTGCACCGGGCCGTCTGCGGACAGCGCATGGGGGTAGGCGACCCGGAAGTCGGCGCCCGAACCTGGGCCGTTGATCCGGGCGGGCAGGGTAAGCGCGCGGGGCTGGTAGTTCCACATCGACACGGGAACCCGGTAGAAGGAGCGGGTGGATTGTGCTGAGGCGTAGGGCCGTTCGGTGACCGACACCGTGGCGGCGTACACGTCGGCGTCGGCCGCGGTGCCGGTGTGGATGACCGAAGCCACCTGGGGTGCGGTGACCACGGCGGCCGGGGTGGTAGGCAGCGTCAGGGTGGTGTCAGGCAGGGTGATGAAGCGTTGCAGCGCGGCCCGCTGCGCGGTGGTGGCGGTCAGCCACGTGACCACGAAGTCGCTGGCGAAGGCGCCGACCTGGTCGGCCTGGTTGCCGACGCGCTGGGCGATCGCCGCGATGTCGGGCCGCTCCGGTGCGAGGAACACCCGGCACCCGGCGGCCGCGCCGAACACCGCCGCGGCGCTCAGGGCCACCGTCGCTGCGGTGCGGGTGTGGCTGCGCCAGCGGTGCAGCCGGACCTTCCAGGTTCGCGACATTCCCACAGCCGACTCAATTCGGCTCGTGTCCGAGGAATTTGAGCGTGCTGATCGCAAACGTGGCATCGACCGGGTCGCTGTCCTGCTCGCCCAGCGGAACCGGGTCGGTGCTCGCCGTGGCGTCAGGGGCCAGCGGCGCACGGTCCGGGCCGAGCGTCGAGTCGCCGAAGCCGGGCAGAACCGGTCCGGTCGCCTCCGGGCTCGGCAGCGGTGAGGCGGGCGGTCGGGCGGTCTGCAGGATGGCCACCGTGACCCGCGAGGCCAGAAGCTTGTGGGGCAGCGGTGTGGTCACCGGCCCGTGGCTGTTGGCGGTGTCCTGGGTGAGGACAGTGCGGTCGGTGTCGTTGAAAACGTATTGCAACCGGGTGACGACGCGGTGCGCCAGCCACTCATCTTTTCCGCCAGGGGTTTTCGCAACCCACCCTGGGGTGATCGAGACCGCGGCGAGGACGTAGCTGCGGCCGAGGTCGACGCGCAGCACCTGCCCGTCGACGGTGGCGCCCTGGGCGCCGCGCACGCACACCCAGGCAGAATCGCTACTGGTGTCGGTCAATGCCTGCGCCGAGGTGGACCCGGCCGGGCAATTGGCGCTGGCGGTGTAGGGCACAGCCTGGTCCTGGTCCGCAGATGCAGCAGTCGGTGTGGGCGCGGCGGCGGACACCGCGACGGGCGGCCTGGGCCGCGTCGGCGGGGGTGCGGTGTCGCTGAACGTGACCAGCGCTGCCACGATGACCGCGACAGCGCAGAGCAATGCGCCGCCGAGCACGATCGCCGTCTTCCTGGCGCCGGCATTGACATCCGGCGGCTCCTCGACGCCAGGTAGCGAATCGCCCGCCTCGAGATCGACGGCCTCATCGGGTCCCATTGCGTCGCTGGGCATCTCAGCCTCGTCGGTCACCACTGTCTCGGTGGGTGGTGCTGCGGACGGCTCGGATCCGTAGAGCATGTCGGCCGCCCATTCCTCTTCGGCGTCACCCATCGCGCGGCTCCCCGACGAACTGGGCGTCGATCGCCGGCATCGTGCACTGCGCATCGACCGCGCGCTGGGCTGGCAGCCCGGCTCGGCGGCCGTCGTGCTGCTCGGCGGCCACCCGCTGACCGTCACCGCGCGCACACCCAAAGGGGTGCGGGCAGGGAAGAAGTCGGCAAAGCCGGTGACCGGCGATGAGGTCGGGGGCCGGCTGCTGGATCAGCTCGGCGACCGCCTTGATCGTCTCCGCATGACGCACCGGCGACTGGTCGAGGAGTTCCGCGTCGATGATGAGCTGTTGGGCGACCTCGACGACAGTTAGGTCGTTGTTCATGAGCGGGACCGTTCCCCGGGTTCGTTGAGCCGCCGCGCATCGAGCATGGCAGGCCCGGTGATGTCGTAGCCGCCAAGGATCGTGGCGGCGTCCTCGGCGGTGAGGGGCCGTTTCGGCGGTGTGAGCGGCCACCATTGGTCGCATCCGTCGACCGCGAGCCAACCCTCGGCGACACCGTAGACGCCTGCCACGGTCGGCACGGCGGCCAGCTGAAGACACAGCCATGGTGTGAGCACGACCTGGCCGAAGGTTGGTGCGGGGTGGTAGACGAGAACGATCAGCAGTCCAAGTAGGGCGCCCGACCACAACAACGCCGCGATCGGAAACGCGCGCAAACGGCAGGGAATGAGGCGCGTGACAACCTCTTTAAGGAGCCGGCCGCCGATCCACCCCAACGGGACGACGAGGGCGACCACCGCCACGACCAGCAACTCCATCTGCGAGGTAGGCGATTTGGCGGTGCGCAGCCACAATGGCGGGATGGCAGTGTCGTCATGGGGGTCGGGGACGGCGGTGGCCACGGCCCGTTGACGTGCGCGGATCTTGCGTCCAAGGACCTCGGCGCGGCGACGCTGGATCGTCGAGGCGCCCTGGCGCGCGGCGATCCACGCCCGGCGCATCTCGTCGAACCTGTCGACGGTCGGCGTGGTCACGTATTGAGCCTAAGGCGGCCCAAAGGGTGTCTCGTGCACTAATTTCGGCGGGCCGCGGGGAGGCGCTACACCATCTGCGCCATCGAGGCGTTGGTCCACACGATGGGCTACACGGGTCCCCGCGCCCCCACTCATGACCGACTTCCTGTTGCCGACAGGCCAACGTCAGGTGCTGCTGTCATGGCGTGGCTGGTGTTCGCCCGTATCGAAGTCGTCAGACAGTGCTGCAGCCAGTTCGACGATCCCACGCCGGAATTTCTGGCTGAGCTGATCCAGCTCTATTTCAATGCCCGCCGAGACGTCCTTGTTCCACGGCAGCACCAGTACCCGTCCAGGCGGAACGTGGCGCTGGAACTGCGCCACCAGATCCGCCACGTCGACGCTGGGATTGCCAGGGATCAAATGGTTGATCACCACGCAGGCGCAGGCGAGCAATGCTGATATCCATTCTGCCGCAACCAATCCAGTGTCGCTGCGGCCTGCCGCGCGTCGTCGACGGACGCACTGCCGACGATCACCACGGCGGAAACTGTGGATAGCGCACCGCGTGCCGCCGGCTGCAGCAGCCCCGCTGTCGGCCAGGATGAGGTTGTAGTAGCGCGACACGATATCGGTCGCATTCGTCCAGTCGACGTCGTCGAACGCGCGACGCGCTGCGCCGTAAATTCCGCAGCGGGCAGTACCTCGAGTTTGTCGCCATTCATGCTGGCGTAGGTGCGAATGTCGTTGTACCGCAACAAATGTTTATCGGCGAGCAGATCGGCCACGGTGGCGCGCGACTGGCGTCTGGCTCGATCTGCCAGATTACCGCCGCCGGGGTCGGCATCGATAGCCAAGATGCGGTCGCCCCGGATTCTGCTCAGTGCCGAACCGAGTGCAACCGTGACCGTAGTCCTGCCTACGCCGCCCTTGATGCCAAAAATCCCGATCTGATAGGCGTGCGGCACGTTTCGGCGAATTCGCAGGTGCAGACCGCTCTCATAGAGTTCGTCGGGTGACAATCCCACGTTGATCCGGGTAAGCACGTGCAGCAGGCGCCGCCAGCAGCGTTGCGACTGCGTTTTCGCCACGGCCCGCGCCGGCGGCCAATGCTGTGGGTCAGGCCAAGGCCCCGGCGCGGCGGTGCGCAGTACCGGTGTTCGATTCGCGGTCGGTGTCTGCCGCGGCGCGGACGCTGGCACAGCAGTCGGGGGCGCGATGGACATCGGTCCAGATGTGGCGTGCTTACCAGGTCCGCCGGCCGGTGCCGGGTGCGGCGAGCCCGAAGTCATCGCTTCCCCATCTGCGTCGGTGCCGCCTTCTCTGGCAGTCCGGACCGCGTCCGCAGAGCAAGAGCGTCGGTGATGGGCCGACATGAGCACCTTCCTCTCGAGTGACGGCGCCGAAGCGCACGCGCCACAGGCTTCGCTCACCCAGCATCGCGCTCCCGAGGCAATCCGAACAACTGTAGATTTCGTGTGCCAGGAGTTTTGTAGCTTGTCAATGTCGGTGCCCGATCACGATGCTCTACCTGGGATTTTGCGGGTTTCTCATCGAAATGGCGGACGCGCGTTCTCAACTTCGTGGCGGATCCGAGAACCCGACGGTCGTGCAGCAGTACTCGACTCCATGGTATGTTCGCGCGCCATCACCGAGCACAGCGAAGCATGGGGTCTCTGCGGAGCCGAAATTCGGCAGGTGGATCTCACTGGGCCGGAGCAGCTGGCATCGCCCCCTTCGACGGCGCTGCCGCACTGTTCCTGGTGGACACGGGTATCTTGTGCCCATCTGATCAGCGCGCGCTGATCAGCACGCGCGACCTTCTCGATGCCGCCGGGTCCGGCGGTAGTGGGTGCGTGATGCTCCCGTCCTCCCAGGAAGTGGCAACCAGCCGGAGTCGCCGACGCACGGGGGCTCATGCAATCCGTTCGGGACGCCATGCTGCCGCCGTCGATCCATTCGCGGGTGCCACCGCCGCCTGTGTGCGGATTCCGCCAGGGCAACGCGCGCGCCGGGTCGTGAACAGGCTCTTCTTTCGAATGCGGGAAGGATTTCGTGCGGCATCCGTTCTAGGAGTCAGGTCACGACGATCGACAAGGCGGAGAACAACATGACGACGACACTGATCACCGGGGCGAACAAGGGGTTGGGTTTCGAGACGGCCCGTCAACTCATCGCGGCCGGGCACACCGTCATCATCGGCAGTCGCGACGCCGATCGTGGGCGACGAGCCGCCGACGAGCTCGGTACCCAGATGGTCCTCATCGACGTCACCGACGACGCGTCCGTTGCCGCTGCAGCCAACCGGGTCGCCGCCGACGGCGGCCTCGACGTGTTGATCAACAACGCCGGCATCGCGGTGCCCGACGATGCCGCCGAGGCGACGGCGGACACGATGCGCACGGTCTTCGACACCAATGTGTTTGGGCTGGTTCGCGTTACGCACGCCTTCGTGCCGTTGCTGCAGCGGTCAGTATCACCGGTGATCGTTAACGTGAGCAGCGGACTGGCGTCGCTGTCTCGCGTCAGCACTCCGGACACACCGGCATATGCGTACCCGGGGGTCGCTTACCCTGCGTCGAAGGCTGCGGTCAACATGGTCACGGTCCAGTTCGCGAAGGCCTTTCCCGACTTTCGGATCAACGCCGTCGAGCCGGGCTACACCGCCACGGACATCAATGGCCATGCCGGCACCCAGACCGTGGAACACGGAGCCGAGATCATCGTCCGGATGGCGCTAATCGGGGAGGACGGTCCGACCGGAAGCTATATGGACGCCGCAGGCGCCCTCCCCTGGTGAGCCGCGACTTGACCGCGGCGAGCAGCCGTCGACGACCTTGCAGTGTGGTTTTGAGCCAGTGGCAACTGGCGCACGGGCACTGGCACTGGTCCCTCCCCGTTGACGACCAGCGGAAGTCGCTTGTCGCATCGCCGGAAACGGCTGTGCGGCTGGACAAACACCGCGACAGACGCATAATCATCGCGTCGCTAGGACAGCGTTGTTGCTGGTTCGACGGTTCGCTGTGCCGCGCGCCGCACGGGAAGCCAGCATGCCGCGAGCGGGACAGTTGTGAGCACTCCGAGTGCGATGACTCCGACGGTGTGCTCGTGGTGTTCGGGCATGGTGAGGGCCATGATGAGCATGGCGGTGAAGTGGGCGGCGTTCGCGGTCAGGTTGAAGTCGAGGAATAGTCGGTGTGTGAGCGGTTCACGCGCAGAGCCGAATAGGAATATCGCCCAGACGATGTAGACGGTGGCGAACATGACGGCGACGGCGTCGCCGCCGTTTCCCCAGTCGAAGAGTCGCGCCAGTACAGGCGGCAGCCCCTGGATGCGATGGGTGGTTGCCAACAAGAGGTCGGGGACGAAGAAGAACAGATAACCGAGTGCGGTGAGTCGAATCATCCAGGGCAGCCATCTGGACGCCAGCCCTGCTGGCTGTGCTCGCCTCATCGGAATCTCACTCTTCTAGTCGAAGTTCAACGGGAACCGCCACATCGAGAAGCCGGAGCGGTTCTGCGAATTTGTGGTCTCCGTGATCGCGGCATCCTTCGACGATTCCATGGTCGCGGCAACACCGCCGACGTGAAACTGGTCGAGGCGCACGACCTACCGACAACTCGCCACACACGGCACGCCCAACGTCACTGAGTAATGATTCGCATGTTCCTTTGTGGTCAGCGGTCTGGTCTGTCACGTCGACAGCGGTCACGTCCAGACAGTCGTCCCGCCGGCCACGTTGCGTGATACACCATGCAACCGAGAGCGCCATGTTCGTTAACATACTGTGCTGCAACCATTCCCGTCGCGGATCTGGTCGATATCCTCACCGCTGTGACGCCCGGTACCGGGATGCCAGGGCGGCCACCGCGACCGCCACGGTGGCCAATTCGGCGAGGATCGAGACGACGCCAAGCGGTTCGAACCAGTTTCCGACGTCGTCGGCGAGCGAGGGAAAAGCGATGATACGGGTCAGGATGTAGCCGGTGATGGCGAGTCCGCAGGTGATCACAGCCATCAGGTAGACGCCCGCGGTGTCACCGATGAGCGCGGCGAGGGCGATGAGCAGGCACCCGATGATGAGAACGATGAATTCCTCGCCCATGTATGGGGCTTCGCGTAGGTGCTCTCCCACGACGGGCACGTGGGCCGCGGCGCTGATCGCGGCGCATGCCGCCATCGGCCAGCGAAATCGGTAGCCCATTGATGTCCACAGGAAGTCGTCGATGGAGGGATCCTCGTCGTCGGTGAACGGGTTCACATGCCGTCCATCGTCAGCGCGTAGGCGTGTGCGAGGTCGTTGTCGGCGACGAAGAAGATGTGCATCATCAGCGCGGCGCCGCCGTGTTTGTCGTGGTAGTGCCAGCGAGTGATTGGGCCCCCGGGGTCGGGAGGTGCCTGCGGGTAGGACTCGTTGGCGGTGTACATCACGCCGACGAGCTTCCAGATGTTGTGGCCTTGGTATTCATACATCAACGTTTCGGGTGCGGTTGGGTCGAGGACTCTGCCGTCGCGGCGATTGGCTTTGTTGGCGACGTGCAGCATCGGCATCCTGGCCGGCATCTGACCCGAGTCCACTCGCTGCATGCGCCGCGCCAGCCCCGGGTCGCGCTGCGCGGCGCGCGCCAGCGCGGCTTGGATATCAAAGCCGGCGGCTTGCGCCTTGGCGGTGTCGGCGTAGGCGGCGGTGGCAGACTCGGTGCGCGCCAACAGATCCGCGGCCGCCGCCTGTTGTTGAGGACTGGCCGAGGCTACGTCTGGCAGATTGGGCATCGCGGCGCGGTCTTGACCGTATTGATGCGCCCACGCTTGCCGCGACGGGTCGCCCTTCGTGGTGGTACCCGACTTGTTGCCGGGCTGACCGGATTCCTCGTTGGACAACGACATCGTGGCGTCGTGCTCGCCATTATCGGCGACTGCCAGTCCGATCCCGACGCCTGCGGCGGTTACCACCACCGCGTTGACACCGGTGGCTGCAATCCTGGCGCGCCGGCCGAGCCTTCGCCTGCGGGGCGGGTTGACGCCCGGCGATGGCCGATGCAAGGAAGTCGTCGGGTCCTCATCAGACGGATACATGCCAACGACTGTGAAATACGTCGCTGAAGAGAACCTGAAGACCGGCCGCCATGTGGTGATTCTTCAGCGGATCTTCAGCTGCGGCGCGGAATGATGAGGACAAAAATGGCGCCAGTGCCGGGGGGTGAGGGGGCGCAGATCACATCGCCACCGTGTGCGCGGGCGATGCCCCGGGCGATCGGCAGACCCAGTCCGGCACCGTTGACTGGGGCGTTTCGCGCCCCGTCCAGGCGCACCAGTCGCTCAAAGATGTGATCACGATGCTCAGCAGCCACGCCCGGACCACTGTCAGACACGGCCACACGCACCTCCTGGCTCGTTGGCCACACCGTAAGGCGCACGGCTCCCCCTGACGGTGTCACCCGGCACGCGTTGTTAAGCAGGTTTGCCAACACTTGGCCGATGCGTACCGGGTCGACCGTGACCGTGACGCTGGGCCCTTCAATGCTCAGCATCAGCTGCGTGTGCAGCAGCCGCGCTTGCTCGACCTGAGCATCGACTAACGCCAGGATGTCTGTCGGCTCCGCATGCAGGCTCAGGCCAGTGTCGATGCGCGCAAGATCCAGTAGGTCATCGACCAGCCTTCCGGCGCGGTGGGCCTCTCGGCCCAACGCCATCAATAGCCTTTGCGGCACCTCCGGATCGCCGTCGCTGGGCTGACCAAGAACGGCCGCGGTGGCTGCGGTGATTCCTGCGATGGGTGTCCGCAATTCATGGGCAGCATCGGCGACGAAACGCCGCATCCGTTCTTCAGATCCCAACGCCCGCTGTTCAGCACCCTCGAGTTCGTCAAGCATTTCGTCGAAAGCCGATGCGGTTCGGCCCAACTCGGTGTCGGCGGGATCGGCCCAGAGGCGTTGCCCGCGTCGGCCCGCGGCGACACTTCGGGCTACCCTGGTCATCGCATCCAGCGGCGACAACGCGAACCTCACGGCGAGCGGTACGCCAATTGCGATGATCGCGATGGCCGCCACAGCGACAAGAACCAGGACCCGAACCAGCCGGCTACGGGCGCCGGTGAGCAGCCGGCTGTCTACTTCCAGAGTCAGTTCTGCACCACTGAGTGGACCTGAGGTGTTGGGCAACCGCAGACGGCGAGTCTTCGCGGCGGGATCCCCGGTTGCCGGGTGCGCCTTCAAGGTGCCGAACGCTTCGCCATCAGCGAGCACCAGACGTGCACGCACGGAACGGATTTCGAGCCGATCGACCAACTCGGGCGGTGGCGTGTTTTGCGCTGCGAGCTGGCGTGCGAGCTGCAGGTGATCATTGAGAACGGCGGTCACCGACCGGTTCAGGATCACCGAAAACGACGCGTTCACCGCGACGACCGCGACGATCATTACGACGCCGAAGACGATCACCGTCGCGGTGGTGACCCGGCGACGTAGCGACACCGTCGCCAGTCGCCCGGCGTTGCGCGACGTCACGGTTGGCCGTCGCGCAGCACGTAACCCAGCCCGCGCTGTGTGTGCAGCAGCCGCGGGCCGTGCTCCTCGAGCTTGCGGCGCAGCGCGCTGATGTGAACTTCCACCAAGTTCGGGTCGTAGGCGTCGAAACCCCAGACTGCCGAGAGGATCTGGATCTTGGTCAACACCTTGCCGCGGTGCTCGGCCAGGTGACACAAGAGTTTGAACTCGGTGGCGGTCAGTCCGATCGTCGCTTGGCCGCGGCGCACCGTTCCCGCATCGGGATCCACCACCAGATCTCCCACGACCAGCGTCGACTGCCTCCGACCCAGTCGACGCAGCAGCGCGTTCACCCGGGCGACGAGTTCGGCGAGCACAAACGGTTTCACCACGTAGTCATCGGCGCCGGTCGTCAACCCCCGCAGCCGGTCCTCTACGCCATCGCGCGCGGTGAGCATGATGACACCGGCATCTGAGCCCGAACGCACTGAGTCCAGCAGAGCGAAACCGTCGCGGCAAGGCAACATCACATCGAGGACGACCACATCGGGCCGGAACTGAGCCAAATCGCGTTCCAGGTGCACCCCGTCGGGATGGGTGACCACGGCGTGGCCGGCGGTGACCAAACCGGATTCGACCGCAGCCCTGATCGCTTCGGAATCCTCGATCACCAGCACCCTGCTTGGCAGGGGATCGGCCCGACCGCTCACCGGGCGTTCCCGCAGCAGACGCCACATCGATCCCGTCGGCTTGCCCGACGCGGCCGACAGCGCTGGGCAGCCGTCGACGAAGTGACCACGCCCCACGGTAGCGCCGAGTCGTTCATCAGCACCGACGATCAACGCTGTCGGCTAGCGGCGCCGCACGGAGGCATCGACCGCGGGCTGGCGCCGGCTTCCGTAAGCCGGCCCCAACCCTGCTGCTCGAACACCGAGGGGCCAAGTCCGCCAAGCGGTTCACCTCGAGCGATCGCCGTCCGTCATCGCCAAATCGGTGCTCCACGTGGATGAGCCCACCCCCCATTCACGGGCGCGCAGTAGCGGTCTGCTCGGTGCCGAATCGCCGGGCGGTCGCATCCTTGCCGAGAAAGGTGAGTCCGGCCACCGCGATCAGCACGGGCACGATCGTGGCCGCCAAGGCAAAAGGGTAGCCGTGTGACTCGGCGAGGTGCTCCTGGATAGGCAGGTTGAACGCCGCCAGGAGGTTCCCCAACTGATAGGTCACACCGGGATAGAAGCCGCGAATGGCGTCGGGTGAGAGCTCGGTGAGGTGGGCGGGAATCACGCCCCACGCACCCTGCACGACCACCTGCATCAGAAACGATCCAAGGCACAGCATCGCCGCGGTGTGCGAGTAGGCGAACAGCGGCACGATTGGCAGTCCCAGAAGCGCGCAGAACACGATGGTGTAGCGCCGACCGAAGCGCTGCGAGAGTGTGCCGAACACCAGGCCGCCGATGATCGCGCCGATGTTGTAGACGACGGCGATCCAGCGTGCTGTCTGCGTGGATAGACCGGCTCCATCGTTGTGGGTCGCGGAGAGGAATGTTGGGTAGACGTCCTGGGTGCCGTGGCTCATCCAATTGAACGCGGTCATCAGCAGCACCAGGTAGACGAAGCGGCGGATCACGGCGGGATCGCGGACGATGTCGCGAATCCTCGTGCGGGTCATGCGCATTCGTGTCTGGGTGGCCTGCCACACCTCGGATTCCTTGACTCGGCTGCGGATCAACAGAGTGATGAGCGCGGGGATGATGCTCAGCCCGAAAAGCCACCGCCACGATAAGCCGAGCCCGTCGATGACCAGTAGCGACGCCAGCGTCGCCAGCAAGTATCCGAAGGAGTAACCCTCCTGCAGCAGGCCGGAGAAGAATCCGCGCCGCTCTGCAGGGATCTTCTCCATCGCAAGCGCCGCGCCCAGGCCCCATTCCCCTCCCATCCCGATGCCATAGAGCACGCGCAGCACGATCAGGACGGTGAAGTTCGGCGCGAATGCACACACGAACCCTACGATCGAGTAGAACGCGACATCCACCATCAGCGGGATGCGCCGGCCCACCCGGTCGGCCCACAGCCCGAAGATCAAGGCTCCGATCGGGCGCATCATCAGCGTGGCGGTCGTGAGGAACGCAACCTCGGTCTTGGAGACGTGGAAGGTCTTGGCGATGTCGGCGTACACCAGCACGACGATGAAGTAGTCGAACGCGTCCATCGTCCAGCCCAGTTGAGCCGCGATAAACGAGTTGCGCTGATCGGCCGTCAGGGGCTCTTTGGCCATCTGAGTATCGTGCATCACGGCGCACTGCTCGCGCGGACGAACCGTTCGGTGGCGGTGATCATCGGACCGACGCCGCAGCACGCCGAGGTGCTATCGCTGGCGATGCGGCGAATGTTCAACTACCTGAAGACGACTACGACTTATCTGTCCGGTGAGCCAGAGTCGTGGGTTCCGCCCGCGCCACCGTGGTTCTTGGGCTTGGTCAAAAACGTCAGGCGAAACTTGCCGATCTGCACCTCGTCGCCGTTGACCAGCACCGCCGAATCCACCGCCTCCCGGTTGACGTAGGTGCTGTTGAGGCTACCGACGTCGGCGACTTGGAATTCGTTGTTCTCCCACCGGAACTCCGCGTGCCGGCGGCTCACGGTGACGTCGTCGAGGAAGATGTCGCTGCCGGGATGTCGCCCCACCGACGTCACCGGCTGATCCAGCAGGAACCGGGATCCGGCGTTGGGGCCCCGTTTCACGACTATCAGCGCCGAACCCGGGGGCAGCGCCTCGACCCCGGAGACCGCGTTGTCGGCGCCTACCGTCGGTAGAGCGTCCGGTTCGTTGAGGAAGTCGGCGCTGGGGAATGCAGAAGTCGTTTCCATGGTGACCTCGTCAGACGTCTGGTCATGGTCCTTGTCGGTCACACCCGCTGCCCCTTTTTCGGCTGGCTCGGTGGATTGGTGGAGCTAGCCTGAACTGCTCATACGACCGTACCCGCGCAATGGCGTCCTCATCGCGAACCAGCCTGCGCTTTCCTGTTGTGGGCTTCGTCGTACTGGTGTTTGTCCAGTCCGCCGCAGCTGTTTGTCCAGTCCGCCGCAGCCTCGTTAGTGGCCACGACGGTGGCGTGGTGCAGGAGGCGGCCGAGGATGCTGACGGTGGTGGTGTATTCGGGCAGGAAGCGGCCCCATTGTTCGAAGGGCCAGTGGGAAGCGCGGCGCTAATCGCCGGCGTATGCGCCCAGGCCGTACATCGACTTCCACGAGGAGATGGTGCGGTCATACCAGCATTGCCCCGAGAGTGCCAACCCTCCACCAAACCCGGTGTCCGGCGATATCGTCGAAGAACAAGCAAATGCCGTATTCAGGCGGGTGTCTCCCGTCAACTGTCGCGGTGGGGTACACGTCATGGCACAGCAAGATGCCACACAGCCGTCACAAGACAACAGCATCGGCGGATCAGCGCCGCCGTCGGACAGGCCTTCGGCCAAGCCATGGCGCACCGAGGGTCTCCCGGCGCGGGACGACGAGGGCGGGCGGGGCAGGGGGCCGAACTGGTGGTTAGTCCTACTATTTTTCGGACTCGGGTATTTCCTGCTGTTTGGGGGATTGAGTTTCCAGGACGCACTCGGTGGGCCGACCAAGGTGCCCTACACCGAATTCACGACCCAGGTCGAGCAGCGCAATGTCGCTGAGGTGTTCTCCCACGGCGACACCATCGAGGGCACATTGCGCCAAGCAAAGCCGCTGCCCAGCCAAGACGCGGGCGCGCAAAATGTCCGGACGTATCAGAAGTTCAGCACCGAGCGCCCAACCTTCGCGCAGGACGACCTGCTAACGCAACTGAAGAACAGCGGCGCAACGGTCTCGGCGACCCCGCTGACGCAGCAGCGCGGAATTCTGGCTAACCTCCTGATCTCGGTGGCCCCGATGTTGCTGCTGTTCGGCTTCTGGTACTGGCTTTTCAAGCGCAGCGAGAAGTTGGGCATGGGGATGTTCGGCGGCTTCGCCCGGAACAAGCGCAAGCCCGTCGACCCGGAATCGGTGCGAGTGACCTTCGATGACGTCGCCGGGATCGATGAGGTCAAGGCCGAGATCAGCGAGGTGGTCGACTACCTGCGCGATCCGGAGAAATACCGCAAGCTCGGGG
>JAOPVX010000210.1 GCA_025965975.1 Mycobacterium sp.
ATGCCCGAACCCAGACCCGTCGAAGCCTTGATCACCAGCAGATCGTCGAAGGCCTGGCGATCGCCGCGCCGTTCGGCGAGCGCGATGACGTTGGCGTCGTTGTCGAGAATCACCGGCGCATCGGTCAGTTCGGCGAAGTACGGCGGCAGCGGCACGCCGTCCCAGCCGCTCATGATCGGCGAGTCGAGGCTGCACCCGAGCTCCCGGTCGACGGTGCCCGGCAGGCTAAGGCCGATGCCGTAGATCTTCTCGTTGCGGTGCCCTGATTCGTCGAGAAGCGCATCGAGTCGCTTGACCACGTTGGGCATCAGGTCGTCGGGACCGAGGCCGGGATCCTGGTCGATATCGGTGGTCGCCAGGATTTCGCCGGCCAGGTTGCAGACGGCGAGCCGGGTGCGGCTACGCCCGATCGCCGCCGACAGGACGACGCCTGCGTCGGCGTTGAAGGTCAAGAAGGTTGCGGGCCGACCGCCGGTCGAGGGCGCCTGTTCGCGCTCGATGATCAGCCCCTGCGCCGCCAGCGGGGTGACGCGGGCCGTGACGGCGGTGCGGGACAGCCCGGTGAGCTGGCCGATCTCGGCGCGGGTGATGTCCCGCCGGTCCCTGATCAGGGCATAGATGTCCCCGGCGGACGTCGGCGGTGATGTCCTGGGAAGGGCCATGTTGTCAGCGTAACTTCGATCACTTTCGTATTTCAAGTGCCTATGTCGGTTTGCGATGAGTCCGAAGTCTCTCTACCGTGGGCTGCGACCACCCCACACCGGAGCCGCTGGCGGGGACTTCCAATAGAGCGAAAGCCGCTGTTCATCCATGACCGTTTCAGTTGATCGGCCGACTCGTCCCGTCTCGGTCGTCGCTCCCGCTCCGGCCGTGCGCTGGCTGGCGGTGCTCGCGCTGGCTCTTGGCGGATTCGGCATCGGCACCACCGAGTTCGTGGCGATGGGCCTGCTGCCCGACATCGCGTCCAGCCTCGGCATCACCGAACCCACGGCGGGCCATGTGATTTCGGCGTACGCGCTGGGTGTCGTGATCGGTGCGCCGCTCATCGCGGCACTCGCGGCACGGGTCCCTCGCAAGACACTGCTGCTTACCCTGATGGCGGTGTTCACGCTGGGCAACCTGGCCAGCGTGTTCGCGCCGTCGTACGAGACGCTGATGATCGCCCGGTTCGTCGCCGGGTTGCCGCACGGCGCGTACTTCGGGGTGGCGGCCCTGGTGGCAACCCACTTGATGGGCCCGCAGAACCGCGCGAAGGCGGTCGCGCACGTGATGTGCGGCCTCACGGTGGCCACCGTGGTCGGCGTGCCGATCGCGTCCTGGCTTGGCCAGGCACTGGGCTGGCGCAGCGCGTTCGGGCTTGTGGTTGCCGTAGGCGCCGTCACCCTCACCGCGCTGTGGTTCTGGCTGCCGGCCCGGTTGCGGTCCATGCACGTCACCAGCCCGCTCACCGAACTGAGTGCGCTCAAGCGGGTGCAGGTTTGGCTGGCACTGGCCGTCGGGATGATCGGCTTCGGCGGCATGTTCGCCGTCTACACCTACATCAGCACCACGATGACCGATGTCGCCGGCTTGCCCAGGTCTCTGGTTCCGTTGGCGCTCATGGTTTTTGGTGTTGGCATGGTGGTCGGCAACCTGGTTGGCGGCCGGTTGGCGGACCAATCGGTGATCCGTGCTCTCTACCTGTCGATCGGCGCGCTCGGCGTCGTCCTGGCGGTGTTCGTGCTGGCCTCGCACAACTCGTGGACTGCGCTGCTGGTGTTGTTCGGCATCGGCGCTGCTGGTTCGGCGGTCGCGCCCGCGTTGCAGACCCGGCTGATGGACGTCGCGCACGATGCCCAGACGCTGGCTGCCGCGCTGAACCATTCGGCGCTCAACATCGGCAACGCGACGGGAGCCTGGGTCGGCGGTTTGGTGATCGCAGCGGGCTTGGGCTACACGGCGCCCGCCGCCGCGGGTGCGCTGCTTGCGGTGGCCGGATTGCTGATGCTCACCGTGTCGGTGATGCTGCAACGCCGGGCGCTAGTCTGACCCGGTGCCCGTACTCGACAAGTTCCGACTCGACGACAAGGTCGTCATCGTCACCGGTGCATCGTCCGGTTTGGGGGTTTCGTTCGCCCAGGCGTGCGCGGAGGCAGGCGCCGATGTGGTGCTGGCGGCCAGGCGCGTCGACAAGCTCTATGCCACCTCGCGTCTCGTTGAGGATGCCGGGCGACGGGCATTGACGGTGGCGACGGACGTCTCCGATCCTGCGCAATGCCAGGCGATGGTCGACTCGGCGATGACCGAGTTCGGCCACGTCGATGTGTTGGTCAACAACGCCGGGGTCGGCACCGCGGTGCCGGCCACCCGCGAGAGCCCGGACGAATTCCGCGCGGTCGTCGACGTCAACCTCAACGGCTCGTACTGGGCTGCGCAGGCATGCGCGCGGGTGATGCAGCCGGGTAGCTCCATCGTGAACATCTCCAGTGTGCTCGGCCTGACGACGGCCGGGCTGCCGCAGGCCGCGTACAGCGCGAGCAAGGCCGCGGTCATGGGCCTGACCCGGGATCTGGCCCAGCAGTGGAGCCCTCGCAAAGGCATCCGTGTGAATGCGATCGCGCCGGGTTTCTTCGAGTCCGAGATGACCGACGCCTACAAACCTGGCTATATCGAGAGCCTCAAGCCGCGAGTGTTGTTGGGCCGCATGGGCGATCCGGTCGAACTCGCGGCAACGCTGGTGTGGCTGGTGTCCGACGCCGGCGGCTTCGTCACCGGGCAGACCATCGTCGTCGACGGCGGTGTGACCATCACCTGATCGGTCACGACAGCGGATCTGTGGACGATGAATGACTACTCGCTTCGACCCATTGGTGTAGTCGAATCTCCGGTGACGGAGCCGAATGCGGCCCCACGTCAGGGTGACGAAGGCGCGCCGGACTGCTGGGTGGTGCTCGACCCGGACGTCCGGGAAGCACTCGACGGGCTTCGGCCGGGCGATGACATCGTCGTGATTACCTGGCTGCACGTCGCGGACCGCGAGGTCCTGCAAGTGCATCCCCGCGGCGATCCGAACCGACCAATTCGGGGCGTATTCGCGACGCGCTCGCAGCATCGGCCGAACCCGCTCGGCCTGCATCACGCGACGATCCTCGCGATCGACGGTCTCCGCATCCACGTGCGGGGCCTGGAGGCGATCGACGGGACACCGATCGTGGACATCAAGTCGGCGCTCGAACCGCGCGGGCAGCGCTGACTAGCCTTCCCAGCGAACCTCGTCCGGTGTCTTGTCGGGTCGTAGTCCGCGCCAGCTCGGCTGACGCAGCCGGCCGTCGGAAGTGCGTTCGCTGTAACGCACCTCGCCAACCAACTCTGGTCTGACGAATGTCACGCCCTTGGCATCTTGGGTGGGAAGCCTTGTGTTAAAGGGTGATTCGTCGGTCTCCAGCGGCTTGAGCGTCGCTTTGAGCTTGCCAAGCTCCTTCTCGGTGAACCCGGTCCCGACGCGGCCGGCGAAATGCAGACCACCGTCCTCCGGAATGCCGAGGACCAATGCGCCGATGCCGCTGCTGCGCCCACCCTCGCCCTGCCGCCATCCCCCGATCACCACTTCCTGGGTGTTCCAGATCTTGTCCTTGATCCACGACGACGACCGTCGGCCCGGCTGGTAGGTGGAGTCCCGCTTCTTGGCGACCACGCCTTCCCAGCGGTGTTTGCGAGCGTATTCCATTGCCTCCGGTCCGTCGCCGGGCAGCTGGTCAGGGACGATCAACCCACCGCTCTCGGCCAAGGCTTCGAGCAGGCGGCGGCGGTCGGAGTACTTGGCGCGCAACAACGATCGGCCATCGAGATGCAGGATGTCGAAGGCCCAGTACTCAAGGCGGGTCGATTTCGCCCGATTCTGCATCTCGCCGAAACTGGGCACGCCGGATTTGTCGAGGGCCACAGCTTCGCCATCGAGGATCACATGATGGTCGGCGAGATCGGCTGCCAGCGCCTCGAATTGGGGGTACTCGTCGGTGACGTCGCGGCCGCGTCGTGACCGCAAGTTGAGCTGGCCGTGATTCGCGTCGACCAGAACCCGGTAGCCGTCCCACTTGCCCTCGAATGCCCACTGCGTCGATTTCAGCTTGTCGATCGAGCCCTCGGTCGCCAGCATTGGCGCGAGATCGCCTGCCTGCGGCCGGCTTTGCTCCTTCATCCGGTGCGCCAACCAGTTCTTACCGTCGGTCTGAATCAGCGCATACCGGCCGTCGATCCTCTTGCCGTGCAATGTGACGATGACCTCTCCCCCCTTTTCTGGACCGTCGGGGGGGATGTCATTGAACTTCTCGGTCTCGTACGTACCGGTGTCCCAGATGATCATCTTCCCGGCGCCGTACTCCCCCCGGGGGATGCTGGCCTCGAAGGTCAGGTACTCCAGCGGATGGTCCTCGGTGTGCACGGCCAAGTGGTTGACGACCGGGGTGTCGGGAAGGTTCTTCGGCACCGCCCAGCTGACCAGCACGCCGTCGCGTTCCAGCCGCAGGTCGTAATGCAGTCGCCGCGCGTGGTGCTCCTGGATGACGAACAGGTTGTTATTGCCCGCCTTTGGCGCTTTTTTTGGCACGGGCTCCGGTGTTTTCGCCGCGTCGCGCATACCGCGGTACTTCGTCAGGCGGTCTCCCCTCGCAAGTGGGGGGTCCACGGTTGGCACCTTTTCGTCAAGCTCCGCCAGTAGGTCGCCGTCCTTGTCGACACGCTCCAACACCTCATCGAACCGCAGATGCCGCAGCTTCGGGTCGGCGATCTCGTCCCACGTGCGCGGCGCGGCGACCGTCGGATGTTCGCGGCCGCGAAGCGAATATGGCGCGATCGTGGTCTTCGACCCGTTGTTCTGGCTCCAATCCAGGAACACCTTGCCCGCCCGCACACTTTTCGTCATCGTCGACGTGAGGAGCTTCGGCATGGCCTGTTCCAGCTGCTGTGCAACGCGTTTGGCCAAGACGACCGCACCCCGCGAACTCACCGGCTCCTCGAGCGGGGCATACAGATGCAGACCCTTGCTTCCGCTGGTGAGCGGATACGTCGTCAGTCCGATGTCACTCATCAGATCCTTGACCGCCTGCGCCACCTCGCACAGCTGCTTCATCGTGACGCCCTCGCCGGGGTCCAGGTCGAACACCAAACGGGTGGCAGGCCCGGGGTGCACTGCGTCTTCGCCCACCCCGCTGCGCCCGCCCGCGACGAAGCGCCATTGCGGGACGTGTACTTCCAGCGCGGCCTGCTGGGCGATCCAGGCCAGCGCCTCCACGGTGTCGATGATCGGGTACGTCGTGGTGCCGGACCGGTGGGTGATGCTGGCGCGGTTGAGCCAGTCGGGCGCGGAACTGGCGAGCTGCTTTTCGAAGAAAGACGCCTCGTCGACCCCATTGGGCCACCGTTTGCGGGTGGCCGGGCGGCCCGCGATGTGGGGCAACATGAATTCGGCGATGCCGATGTAGTAGTCGAACACCTCGGCCTTGGTGGTACCCGTCGCCGGGTACAGCACCTTGTCCGGGTTGGTCAGGTTTACCCGACCGAAGTGATCCACCACCTCACCGTATGACGCGTTGAGCGTTGAGGCTATGACGCGAATCTTCGCGGCGTGCCTGGTCACGGTGGCCGCGCTCATCGCGGCGCCGCACGCTGCGGCGGATCCGCAGGATCTCGTTCCCTACTGCTCCGGCGATCACGCCCCGAAGGACGACAACTGCCGGCCGATGGCGCACCAGATCTTCACCCATGACGGCTCGGACGTCGACCCCGAGCTGCCGAGCGGTGTCGATCGCGGCAACGTACCGGTGGTCGGAAGCGGCGGTTAGGAGTCATCGTCGCTCTCCAAGACCGCGAAGGGCGCGGTCGGCACGTCAGCGACGGCCATCTTTGCGGCGGAGTCGGTGGGTATCACGTCACCGCTGAGTGCTGCGAGCGCGGCGTCGGTACCGACATCGCGGCCGGCCTGCTCGCTGAGCAGCCACCGCACTTCGAGTAGATCGCAGTACGCCTGAATGGCGGTACCGGAGTGGTTCAGGGCGGCGTGCGCCAGGTGCTCGGTGGGTGTCACCACCTCGATCACCCACAGCCGGGCCGCAGTGGACTCGTCGACGTCGTGGCCCGCTTCCCGGCACAGCTGCGCCTGATACGCACGCAGGTCGCCGAGCAGGATGCGGGCTTGCCCCTCGCCGACGTCCAAGCCGGTGAGTTCCCGAAGACGCTGCGCGTGGTAGCGCCGATCACCAACGGCGACATGGATTTTGAGTTGGCTCGGATCCTCGCTGACCGGCTGCAGGGATACTTCGTCGACCGCGAAGCCGAGGTCGTTGAGGCGGCGAACGGTCCCCTCGACGCGGTAGCGATCGGTGAACCCGAAGACCGGCTCCGCGTGGAGCAGTTCCCACAGCGAGTCGTACCGGACCTGAACCTGTTCGGCTTCGGCGATCAACCTGTCTTGCAACGCTTCTGGCCTGCCAAGCCGCTCAGCCAGATCGACCATGCCCATCGCGACGTTCTCCACCAGAATGTCGAGGTCGTACTGGCGTTGGCCCCGGCTGAGCGTGGGGTGCACCTCGGAGGTTTCGGCGTCGACGAGCCACGCCTGCAGTAACTGGCCGTCGCGTGAGAACAGCGTGTTCGCCAGCGAGCAATCACCCCAGAAGACGCCGTGGCGATGGAGTTCCACCAACAGTCCGGCCATCGCGTCGAACAACCGCGCGCGGTGCTTGGGCT
>JAOPVX010000127.1 GCA_025965975.1 Mycobacterium sp.
ACGGTGCACGAGGTCGGGGTATTCCTTTTCGGGCCACATCAATCTGTCGCAGGCGTCGATGGGCCCACTGCGGGCTGGGATGTAATTCTGCGACGGGTCGCTGAGGTCATATCGGTTGTCGCCTATCGGCGGGAAGTCGGTCGGTCTGGCCAGTAGGTCGGTCACTGAGGTCGAGGCGGACACGCGGCGCAGGGTCGATGTCGTTGGCGCGGTGTCTCGACTTGACGTTTCGGAGGTACCCGTCGTGTTGATGCCGACGGCTACCGCTGAAGTGATGAGCACCACCACAGCGACGAAGCCCGCCACCCACAGCACGGGCAACCGGCGACCGGTAGGCGGCGCGCCCCCCAACTCATTGAGATCTTCGTAAGCGCCGGACGTGGTCGGCCTTGATCCGGGCTCGTGGTGTTGGTGCATTCGGATTCGCCTCGGCTGCCTACGGATCAACCGTGAATGGCTGCTCGCCGCGGATGTGCTGACCTTCCTTGGTATCGACGTCGACGACGTAGGTGTACTGACCCGGCGCCTTGATCGAGAACTTCCAATGACCGCTCTCGGCGAAGCCGTTGACGCTCTGGTTGGCGGTGTAGACGACACCTCCGTTCCCGTCGAGCACCGTAGAGGATTCGTGCCCCCAGATGATGGAGCCGTCAGCGGTGTTCCAGCTCAGTCCGAGGTCCGCTGACCAATGTCCGTTTGCGGTTTGACCGATTCGGAAGTGGTCGTGTGCGATCTCGGTGCCATACGCAAATCCACGCTGGATGTAGATCGACAATTGCAGACCGGTCGGGTCCGCATTCGCCGGCGCCGCGGCCCCTAATGCCATCATCAGCGCTGTCGCGAGTCCTACTGCCACCGCACGAGGACTGAAGATGCCGTCACCGTGGTGCCGCGTCTGCACATCATGTCGTCGACCCACGGGGCCCACCTTTCCGGAGTTGATTTCGCTGGATCTATGGAACGTAGTGCCGCATTGAGGTTTGCGGATTGGCAAACCGACCAATTAGAGGTGGATTCGTACGAATGGCCTACAGAATCTCGGCCGGCCTAGCGCACCCGCTCCGTCGAGGTCCACCGACCGTCAGCGAACCGATGCGTGACTTCGATGGTCGCGTAGGGCGAGTAGCCGAGGTCAGCGGTTGCACCGCTGGTGTCGGGATATACCAGCTTTTCGTCGGTGATGACCGCCGAGTCATCAATCCGCACCTGATCGATACTGCGAGGTTCGCCGTATGTTTCACCGCGAACTGGCGAGGTTCCGGGCATGATGGTTTCGCCAACGGGCCGGGGAGACGTCGGGGTTGAAAAGTCAAACACGCCAACGAATTCCATCATGGACGTACGCCCGGCGCAGCACATGTCGAACGTGGAGCCGAAGCAAACAAAGGTCACCACCGCATCCTCGGTCCCGTCTGCATTGGCGTCAAGCCAGCCGGCCAGCTTGGCATCTCTAATCGACGCGCCACCGAATTGTCCGGCCGCGGTCCTCGCTTCGCCTTCTCCGTTCGTCACAGTGATGGGGACAGTGTTGTCCCAGCCAGTGGAACCATTTCCGCATGTGGCGGCTGGGAATGTCATGCTGCGGATGGTGTCATCGGTGACACCCGACGGTCTGGTCGGATTCGCGCTCGCATGCGGGGCACATCGGCAAAGGATGATGGTCTTGACGGTGCCGCTGATGGTGCCGCCTGCATCGGCGTAACCGTGGACCAGAATGCGGTAGGCATTGGGAGTGGCGGGGTCCGCGGTGTAGAGCACGCTGCGGGAACCATCGCCGTTGTCCATCGCGGCCAGCGGATTCCCGTACAGCTCGGTGGCCCGACTCAGTGGGGTACCGGGACGCACACCATCGATCGTGTGACCTCCATCGTGCGGCACGATCGAATCCAGGCTGCCATTGACGAAGCCGAAATCGCAGTCCCGCCATACCACGACGACGCGGCCGCTGGTCGACGCGTCGGGGAAGTCGGGGTGCGCCGCCCTGATGTCGGTCCACGCCTCCCCCAGCCTGACACCGCCCAGGCCGTCCGAGGACAGCGCGGTTTCCGCCGCGCCGATGTTCTGGGTGGCCAACAGACGAGCAGCGAGCTGGCTGGCGTTGGCCGCGATGACGAACAACCCACCGGTGGCAGTGGCGATACATCTCAACTGATCGCTGGCCGGGCCGTCGGTCTTGAAGCCGACCGTGGAGATGGCCAGGTTGGGATGGGTCCGTTTCACCTGTGCGGCTTCATCACACGGCGGCTGACCGCAGGTGTCCTCACCATCGGAGACCAGCACGATGGCCTGGGCACTGTCATCGGCGGGCAGTTGGGCGACCGCGGTACGCAGCGCCAGGCTGATCGGCGTGTATCCCGACGCCCGCAGGCCAGCGATGCCGTCTCTCATCTGGTCCCGATTCAGCCAGCTCAACGGGATCGGCGTCCGCACGTCGGTACATCCCTCGTCATGCTCGGCCTCCGTCGATCCAGTCCCGGTGCCGTAAGTCGTCAGCCCGATCGTCGCGTCATCGGGCAGCGCGTCGACCAAACCCTGAGCCGCTGCCTTCGCCGCATCGATACGAGGACCAGGCGCATCGGCCTGAGTCATCGAACCCGACGCATCCAGAATCAACACCGTCGGCACCGAGATGATCACCGGCGCAGCGGGACCCGCAGGCCCGGCCGTCGACTCCGCATCCCGACCACCCAGCGCCCACACCGTGACACCAACCACCGCCACCAACGCGACCACCACCGCAACCGCGACCACCACCCACCCCGACCGCCACCCACCCGAGCGCTCCGATCGCGGAGCCCACACCGGCTGCGCCGCAACCGGTTCCGACACCGGCACCACAATCCTCGGCGGAGCGGAACCGGCATCGTCGACCCAGAACTGCCAGCCCGGCGGCGGCGCAGGCCACGACGGATCCACAGACCGACCAGGCCCAGGCGACCAACCAGGCGCCACCGGCCAACCGGGGGGCGGATTAAACCGCATCAACCCCACCCCTGACTCTTGCTAGCCATCTGCTGGTCACGCCGTCAGCCGCCGCACGAACCCACATGCTTTCCGGCCGCCACATGATGTAAAGCATCATCGACACGGCCGGCCCGGAGATCGCCGGAGTTGTAGGCCTCTACCAGCCGATCCAACACAGCAGGAACCTGGTCGGTGGTGATCCACAGAGCCGTATCGGCGCCCGCTTGCAACGCCCGCAGCGCAGCCTCGGCGACGCCGTAGCGCGAAGTGATCGCGGCCATACTGGACAGGTCATCGGTGAACACCCAACCGGTGAAAGGGGTTCCGCCGTAGTCGCCGGAGCGCAGAAGCGCGTACGCCGCCGGGCTCAGGCTTGCAGGTTCAGTGCCGGTAAGTTCTGGCACCTGTAGGTGGCCCACCATGACGGCGACGGGCGGCTGGGCGATCAGCGTTCGATAGGGAATGAGGTCGTCGTCCTTTAGACTCGATAGGGGAGGCGTCGTCACCTGGCCCGTGTGGGAGTCGCCGGAACCGTGCCCGTGTCCCGGAAAATGTTTCAGCACAGGCATCACACCTGCATCGCGAAGCCCTTGGGTATACACCTGCGCGAATCGCATGACAGTGTCGGGGTCTGCGCCGAAGGATCGGTCGCCGATGACGCTGTCGTCGGGCGCTGCGGTGACATCGACAACCGGCGCGAAATCGACAGTGATGCCAAGGGCACGCATTTTGCGGCCACGGTCCAGCGCGATGGCGTAAACCTCAGGGGGAGTGCGTGTCTGGGCAAGCACGCGCGGCGACGGCTGTTCCCCAATGAGTTTCGCCAGTCGCTCGACCCGACCGCCTTCCTCGTCCACGCTGACGGCGAGGGGAAAGGGGCCGCTCGTTGCGGCGATTGCCGCCAGGGATCCGTCGTTGAGCATTGACAGGTCAGTCCAGCTGCCGATGAAAATGCCGCCGACATGCTGGGTGGCGACGACTTGGCGCGCGTCGTCGGCGTCCGTCACCCCCACCATCAACAGCTGAGCCAGCTTGTCGCGGATAGGCATTTGGGCAAGCATCGCTGCCGCGGGATCGGTACAGGCCGGTACGCCGGCGGACGCCACGGAGGCCGCAACCGTCGAGGATGGTGCCGCAGAGGGATTTTGCGGTTCGATCGGTGACGGCCCCCGCCGGTGTGAGCTGAACATGAACGCGCCCACCACAAGCGCTGCCGCAACGATGATCCCAATGATCGCCGGCTTGAGTACGCCGCGCGCCTGTGGCCCGGGCTCGCGGGCTTCGGGCTGACCCTGTGGCGACGCCGAGGGCTTGCCCGACTGCGTGATCGGTGGCCAGGCATCGACGGCGCGTTCGACGTCAGCCGCCTTCTCTCTTCGCGTCGTCGCGGGCGGCATCGGTGTGGGTGCGGTGATCGGTCGCTCGGCGCTCGCCGGTGGGCCCAAGTCGGCGACAAACGCACGGCACGTCGGGTATCGCGTCTCGGGATCGGCGGCGAGTGCCCTACTTAACGCGACGCGCACCTCATCCACAGCCGGACCATCCGCCGTGCGAGCCAGCTCACGAAGGTGGTGCCCGCCACCGCGATTGTCGGTACCGATGTCGGGTCGGATGCCTGCGAGCATGTGCAGCGCGGACGCCGCAAGTCCGTATTGGTCGACACGGCTATCGAGCTGATCGGTGTGTGTTGTCTGCTCGGGTGCGGAGTAGGCATCCGGCGCAACGGCCGGCCAGCGGTTGACGATCTCACCGATGCCGAGGTCGGTGAGAACGATCTGAAACGCCGCCGAGTCGGGATTGGCGATCACGATGTTGGTCGGCTTGACCCGTAGGTGCAGGACATCGTTTCGGTGTGCGTAGTCGAGTGCCTGGGCGATCGCTGCGGTGATGGTCAGTACGGCATCGCCGGGGATGCCGGTGGGATATCGGTCCTGAAGCCACTGCAGGGCATTGGCCCCGTCCACGTAGTCCGACGCCACCCACAGCGCGGCGCCGTCGGCGCCCCAGTCGCGGACGCGCGCAATGTGCGGATGACCGAGCGCGCCGGCACGCTCCAGTGTCTGGTCAAGTCTTGCGCGCAAACCACGGTCGGTGGCCACCTCGGATCGGATGATTTTCAGTGCGACCGGCCGACGCAGGTCGGGGTGCCGAGCCACATAGACAGCGCCAACGCTGCCCGTCCCGAGATATCGCTGCAGCGTGTAACCCGCATAAGTCTCCCCGGCGGTCAGTGGCGGGCTTTGCACCGCTATCTCCGCGAACCGCTAGAAATGATCGTGCCGTCTGTGGGCTCGCCCACGGTCGGCTCTGCGTCCTGCAAGCATCGAGACCGTGGCACGCATCTCGCCGACACACGCCGCGTCCGTGTTGCCCTCAGGGTAGGTAGCCCGCCGTCGGTTGGACCCACAGCTTTGTCGCTACGGATCTGGCCAGAACCAGTGCCACGACAGCGAGCAACGCCGGCAGCACCAGATGGAAAATGATGAATTCAGAGCTTAGGCTCGAGATTTTGTCGTTGAGGGCGCCAGCGTACTTATCGGCGAAACTGTCAATGCGAGACGTGTTTATGCCGAACTGTGTCGCGATGGCGTCCACTTTGTTCATCACACCGGTGACGGCGCCTGTCAATGCGTTCGCAGCCTTGTTCACGGCGACAGCGAGGAGCAGGTTGGCCGCTACCACAATGCCATTGCCGGCCATCACCAGCTTGAGGCTGCTGGAGTTTCGCTGCCATAACAGGAACCCGGCCAGTAACAGCAGTGGAACAGCAACAATTTCGGCGATCGTTGCCGCCATCGTGAGGTAGTACCAGCCGCTGCCCGATGGCAGGTGCTTCGCGTATTTGTAGAACTTGAACAGCAATTTGATCTGGTCAAAGCGCTGCACGACCGTCACGGCTGCCCACAAACCGCCGACGATGCTCAAGATGGCCGCGGTCTTCGGCGCGCCCTCACCAGAACCGAGGAACGTACCGACTGACCAGCCCGTCGGCTGCCCCGGCTGCTGGGCAGCCGGCTGCCAGGCGGGGGTTATCGCTTGCCCGCCACCGTAGGGATTGACTAGGGGTGCCGGCGCGTATGGGTCCGGCGGGGTGACGTCGTATGGATTCGGCGCGTATGGACTCTGCAAGGGTGGTGGGGCCTGATAGCCACTACCATCGGACGCGGCGGGGTACGGCTGTGGGCCGGGGGAGGCCGGCGGTGGCGCCAGGTGCGGGTTTGGCGCCGATTGATCCGTGCCTCCGTAGGTGTAGCCCTTGCCGAACTTGCTCGGTGGCAACTGATCGGTCATTTGTAACCCCCTCTTGAAGGCACGGAATCCAGGCGTTCAGCAAAGGTACCTCGGGAGCGCCCAAACTACCATGTCCACGGCGTAGCTGAGCCGTGTGACGACCGGATTCAGCCGAACGGCTGACAGGCCGTTCGGCTGAGTGACTCGCCCTTTCAGGCCGCGCTCGCCGAACAGATTGGGTACTCGTCTGCAGTGCCCGTTGAGCGCTGTGGCCACCGGCATGCGCCGCACCTGGGCGTCGATGTCGGGCTTGGTGAGCTCGACCGCCGCCAACACCGACTGCAGTGGGTCGAGCAACCCTTCGCAGGACGTCTGACAGCGGCGGCGCGCACTGTCGACCGTTCGTACGAAATCATGTATCCGCGCAGCGCTGAGCCCGTTGCTGGACTCCAATCGAATGCTACCGTTTGGCCACCGCCTGGTGGCGACCACAGCAAAGCCGCTCACATCATTGCGAAGGATCATCGAAAATGCCTGCATACCAAGAAATTCCGCCGCTGGCCGGCGAACAGGTTATCTTCGCCGCGGACTTCACCCCCTCACCGATACTTCGCAACAACAAGTCGGGCTTGATAATTACCAGTGAGCGCGTGGCGGTCCTGCACCCGCAACACGTCTTCCTGTTCTTCCAGGTCGGGCAGACCGTTTCGAGCGCGCCGATCAGCAAGCTCGCCGAGGTCACCGTCGGGCGCTTGCTCTCGCGCTCCCACCTGCGGTCCGCCATTTTTGCCGGCTTTATCGGCCTTTTCGCCCTCACCATGCAGAGCACCTTGGATGCCATCATGGGTCCGTTGTCGATACTGGTCGTGTTGCTCGCGTTCGGGGTGGCGGCATTTCAGTTGTGGTTGGCACGCCACCTGGGCATGACAGTTCAGCACGCCGGCGGCGGAACACTGTCAGTGCGTGCCGATCGCGCCGAGCATCAGATGTTGCTGGCCGCAGCCGATCTCACTCAGCAACTGATGATCGGGCGCAAGCCGGCGACTCCGTAGGTGGCGGCGGGCACATGCCCGATCAAACGGAGGCGGATCGCTCCGGACTCCCACGGCAACCATCATGGTTTGATGCCGGCGAGGACGCTGAGCACCGCGACGATACCGGTGTCAGCACCTAAACCGGCAGCCTCGCCCTCCAACCGCGGAAGCCCCGACTGGTCGACGAGGGAGGTCACCGATGCAGATGGTGACTTTGGCTGACGGTTCCCCAATCGAGTTGGAAGCTGAGCTGGCCCGTGCCGGCGAGGGCACCGTCTACCTGGTCGAAGCCCACCCGGAATGGGTGGCAAAGATCTTCCATCCGCACCTGAGTGATCGGTGGGCGAAGCTCGCAAAGATAACGGCGATGGCCGCACAACCGCCGCACGGCGCGGTTCAGTCTGACGGATTCGTGGTGTTGGCCTGGCCCCAGCTCGTTCTGAATGGAGACGCCGGGGCGTGCGGATATGTCATGGCCCGTGTCGACACTGCCAACGCGGTCGAGATTCACGCCGTGTCCAACCCGTCGGCTCGCGCGGCGCCGCCGCCCTCAGCGCCCCAGTGGACCGCCCGCCTCACCTGGATGCATCTTGTGACCATCGCGGCAAACCTGTGCCTTGCCGTCGACGCGGTCCACCGTACTGATGCGGTCATCGGGGACTTTCAGGAGCGCAACATCTTGGTCTCCGACACCAGCCGCGTCACCCTGGTGGACTGCGACTCTATCCAGTTCGCTTCGCCTTCGGGCCACCGATTCTTGTGTGCGGTAGCCCGACCGGAGTTCACCGCACCAGAACTTGCTGGAGTTGATCTTCACAGCCAGATCCGCGAGCCGTCGTCGGATCTGTTCGCTTTGGCGGCGCATATTCATCAGCTCCTCATGGCGGGCAATCATCCGTTTCTGCGCGGTACTGGGCGGGGGCGGGCGAACAGCCGGACGCGCTGAGCCTCGCCAACACCGGGTCGCGCGCAGGGCGCCCGGCTCGCCGCTGCTCACCCACCCACTCGCGCCGCCAGTCACGTTTCTGCCCAACGACATTCAGTTACTCTTCGCCCGCGCCTTGACCGACGGTGCGCGCGACCCAGCGACCCGGCCCACCGCGACCGAATGGCGAGACGCGTTGCTGCGCATCACAACGGCGCCGTGTCGAGCCGGACTCCATCAGGTTCCGCTGGGCTGTTATCTGTGCCCATGGTGCACCATCGAGAACGAGCGCCACACGCGCAGAAAGCGCGCGCACAACACACCTCCGCCGGATCAGACGATCCACTGGACCGATTCCGCCAAGGCCAGCGGTCCCACAGGGTCAACCGCCGGTGCCGCGACACCACCCCCACCGCCACCCACCGCAGGCCCACGCCCACAACAGCATCGACCTCGCCGTTCCGACGATTCCGCCCGTCCATCCCACGCTGTTTCGGGCGGGATCGGATTTGTGACTGGAAACTGGCCAGCAGTCTTGGCGTACCGGTCTCTCGGTAGCGCCTTCGGTACCGCGGCCGCGTTCGGTGTGTATCTCACCCATTTCGTCGCCGGTGCGATATTGCTCGTCTTTACCGTCGCGCTCGCGGTCGGGGCCATATTGTGTGTTCGGCGCAATCACGTTGGGAAAACGTGGATTACGGTTGGCTGTGTTGGCCTGATCTGTTACACGGTTGCGGCCGGGATGGGCAGCTCGCCGCTGCTGCCCTACATCAGCGCCCTCGGCTACCCCCACGAGCCCGTTGACGCCTGGCTATGGAATGCGCTCGGCATCGGCCTACCCGCCGTTGGGGCCGCCGTAGTGAGAAAGCTGGATCGGAGTCGGCTGTAAGCGGTAGGCGACGCGTTGGCGGCGTCGCGAACGGGGGTTGCGAAGGAGCACGCGAAACCGTACCGTACGTGCCGCGATCGACAGCCGAATATTGGAAGGTCCCGGACGACACAGTTACGTGTTGGCCGGCAATCCCGCAGGCGCTGCGCCTGGCGATGCGGACCCTCAAAACGGCGTTGTGCGAGTGATCGTATTCGTGACGGTTGGCGGCGGTGTATGCCAGTCAGCCCTGTCCTGCGCATTTAGCACAATCAGAATCGCGACCAGGATCGCCAGCACGCCGAACACGCCCGCGGCCCACAAGAGCGCTCGCTGGGCCGAAGACATAGCACGCCGCGGCCGGGGAGTGGTGGCGTTGCTTGTTGCGGGCTGTGCCCCTCCGGTGGACGTCGATCGGCGCCGAGTGGGATTGGCTGCCGGACGCGACGGTGTTGATGGAGGTGCAAACCACGAGATCTGCTGCGCGGACAGGGCTGCGGCGGCGGTTTTGCGGACGTCACGCCGGTGGGTGCGTTCACCGCTGATGGAGCACCACGGGCAGCCTCGGCCACCGGCCGGGATCTGGTGGCCACGTTGGCACTGGGTCACGCGTACCGCCAGTAGCGCATGGCGCCATTCGTCGGCGGTCGGCCTTGCGTTGGGGTCGTGTGCGCCGACGGTGAACGCTCGCGCGAAGAGTCGAAGGAGGTCGTCAGGCAGGAAGCTCACCGACGGTGCTAACGGATGCACCCGCAACTGTGAACTCGGACCGCCAGCCCATTGGCCCTGTTTGGCCAGTGTCATCGCGCTCGGTTGCTCCCCAGGTCCCGTCCAGTTGCCGCGCAAGAACGGATGGTTGCCGCCCATCAACAACAGATGGATATGCACGGCCAACGCAAATAGGTCAGACGACTTGTCCCGCGGCGATATTCGTAGATCCAGCCCCGCCAGCTCGGGGGCGGTGAATTCCGCTCTGGCCACCCCACACAGATACTGTCGACCGCGAGTGTCAGTGAACTGCATCGAATCACAGTCGACGAGGGTCACTCGTGCAGTATCAGACACCAAAATGTTGCGCTCCTGAAAATCCCCAATCACTGCTCGGGTGTCGTGCACGGTCTGCACGGCCAAACACAGGTTGCTGGCCACGGTGACCAGGTGTTGCCACGTGATGTGGCGGGGCCACTGTGGCGCAGTTGATGCCGGCTCGGTGCGGTTGGAGGGGTTGCTGACCATATGGATCTCCACCGCGGTGGAGGTGTCGATGCGCGGCATGGTGTAGCCAACTGCGCCGCCGGGCTCATCGATCAAGAATGTCGGCGAGGTCAGGACGACGAATCCGTCGGGCTGCGTCGCGCCTGGCGGCCGTGAGTTGACCATAGCGGCGACCTTGTCGTGCTTTTCAGACAGATCCTTGAGCTCCGGATGGAAGATTTTCACCACCGCGTCACGCCGGTCGACGATCTCGCGGATCGTGCCCTCGCCCGCGCGTGCCAGTACCGACCCCAGCGACAGCTCACCCCAACCCTGTGCGAATACCGAATGCACTGCTACCGGCAGCGAATCGCCGCAAGACCGAGCCGCGCCGAATATTGCGCTGATGGTGCGCGTCGTCGCCCCGCTCCCGACGGGGCGGGTGGCCAGCACGGCTCCAGACTCCAATGCCTCGGCGATATCCAATCGCGCGCGACGGGCCAGCGGGGTGGGGGATTGGGGCGCATCTAGTCACGCAGCCCGAACAGCGCCATGGCATTCGCGTCGAGGATGGCGTGTGCCTCGCCGGGATCCGCGACGTCCATGACGTAGTCGACAGCCCGCACGAATGTGTCGCCGTCCTCGTAGGGAAAGTCGGTGCCGAGCATGAGGCGGTCGGCGCCAAACGAGTCGATGGCGCAACGCAGAGCGGGCGCGTGGCAGTGGCTGACGGTGTCGTACCACAGCCGGTGTGCGGCCTGGCTCGGCGGCTCAGGCGTGTCGGGCGCCTCCACCGCGATGTGGTCGTCGGCCCGGCGGGTGATCATCGGCAGCGCGCCGCCCAGATGCGAGCAGATGATCTTCACCGCCGGATACCGCTGAAGGTGCCCGGAGGTGATCAACTGCATGGCGGCGATGGTGTCCTCGAACGGTGCACCGACCATCCAGGTGATCTGATGTTCGCTGACGAGCGGCGAACACGCCCCGTTGCCTACGGGATGCAAGTACAGGATCGCAGCGCGGCGATCGAGTTCGGCGAAGACGGGCTCGAACTGCGGATCGGTGATCGCGCGGTCGAGGATGCTGGTGTTCATCGTCAGACCGACCATGCCCAATTCGTCTATCGCACGCGCCATTTCGGTGATCGCGGCGTCGATATGGGGCATCGGTGTGGCCGCGAAGGCCCGGAAACGATCCGGATGTGCGGATACCAGCGCGGCGTACTCGTCGTTGACGTAGCGCGCCGCGGCGATGGCCAGGTCCTCGTCGGCGGCGTACGGCAACTGGTGCGCCGCCGACACCACCTGCATGTCGACGCCTGCGCGATCCATCAACCGCAGCCGCGTGTCAAGCTCGGCACCACCGCCTGCGCCGATATCGCGCTGGGTGGCGGTGTCGGTTCTGCCCAGCTCAACCAGCATGTCGAGGTAAGCATCGGTCCAATAGTGCGCGTGCACATCGATACGCATGTCTGCCAACGCTATTCGGTTGAACGGCGCGCCGAGCAGTGTTTAGCCGATACCCGCGGCAGTTCGACGGGACTAGCCTCGGAGCACGTGACCGAGAAACTGCACGTCGACCTCAGCGGCGCGCCGCAGACCATGCTCGCGACGTTCTACGCCAAGGCCGTAGACGCCGACTTAGAGAAACCGATCCTTGGTGATCGATGGGCCGGAGACATCGTCGGTCGCATCGACTACGACTGGAAAAGGACCGCGATCACGACGGCGAACTCACCGGCGGTGACCACCCGCAGCGCGCACTTCGACAAGTGGGCTGGCCAGTTCCTCGCGGCCCACCAGCAGGCCGTAGTGCTGCACTTGGGCTGCGGACTGGACAGCCGCTTCTTTCGGCTCGACCCCGGCCCCGGAGTCCAGTGGTACGACGTCGACTACCCCGAAGTCGCTGAGCTGCGCCGACAGCTCTATCCGGACCGCGACCACTACCACGTCGTGTCGGCCTCGGTCACCGACCCGGCCTGGCTCGACGACATTCCGGGCGACCGCCCTGTGCTGGCGATCGGTGAGGGCCTGACCATGTACCTGACCCAGGAGGCGGGCACCGCGCTCTTGCGTCGGGTCGTCGACCGCTTTCCGTCGGGTGAATTGCAGTTCGACGCGTTCAACCGGCTTGGGATCAAATCGCAGTGGACGAACACGGTGGTGCGGCGCTCGGGAGCGACGCTGCACTGGGGCATCGACGGGCCCGACGACATCATCGAGGCGGTACCCGGCGTGCGGCTGCTGGCCTGGGTGTCGGCTATCGATTCGGACGCCTTCGATCATGTGCCGTGGTACTACCGGGCGACGGTCAAGGGCATGTCGCTGGTGCCGGTGCTGCGCTACATGGCGCAGTATCACCGCTACGCGTTCTGAGCCCGCATACCGAGCACCGGTTGCGTTGCCCTCCCGTCGGCGAATTCCGCAGCCCACGGCCACCGGCCACGGCCGTCGGCCCAAACCAACTGCAGTGCCCGAATCTCCGGCCCACCGAACGCCACCGCAAAGTTCATGTGTGCGTCAGGACGAGCCACCTTGACGATCTCGATGAGTGGTCCCGCTGGAATCGTGATCTGCTGACCGGGCGCAAACGTCTCGCCGCACACGGCATCTCGCGCCACGCTGTTAAGGAGCCGCACTGCGCGCTGTGGAGAAACACCGGTCACCAGCAGCTCGGGCACGTCCCAATCGTGCAGCCCGATGGTGTAAGCGTAGGGGGTGCGGTCACTTTCGACGAACTGGACCGCCCATCCCTGCGTGCGTATCGTCGCGCGCAGTTCGTCGAAGTAGTCCTCGACGGTGCTGCCGGGATGATCGCACTTCCAGCACATGGTGTCCTTCTTTCTGTCGTAGTTGGGGCCAGCCTGCACCAGTGGTCCGACAAGTAGGTCGTCCTGCCAGAATCGGACGGTGCCCACCCAAGCGCCGGTCAACGGTCACGTCTCGCATTGGTTCACCGAACGCCCACCGGTGCGCCCGCAGCTGCCAGGCGATCGTGACGCCGACGTGTGCATCGTCGGCGCCGGATACACCGGGCTGTGGACGGCGTATTACCTGAAGCGCGCCGACCCGTCGGTGCGCATCGTGCTGCTCGAGGCCCGCTTCGCCGGCTTCGGCGCATCGGGCCGCAACGGCGGGTGGCTGTCCGGGCTGGTGCCGGGTGACCGCAACCGGATGGCCGAGCTCCACGGCCGCGACCGCGTGCGCCATTGGCAGCAGGCGCTGAACGACGCCGTCGACGAGGTCATCGACGTCGCGGCGGCCGAGGGCATCGAGGCCGGCATCGTCAAGGGCGGCACCATGCAGGTCGCCCGCAACGCCGCGCAGGCGTCGCGGCTGACCGCGGAGCTCGACGAGGAACTGAGCTGGAAGATCGACGGCATCGCGCCGCTGACGAAAGCCGAAGCGGCCGAACGTATTCGGCTCGACGGGGTGGTGTCGGCCTACCACACCCCGCACTGCGCCCGGGTGCAGCCCGCCAAGCTGGCGTGCGGTCTGGCCGACGCGGTGGGGCGGCTCGGCGTCGACATCTACGAGATGTCACCCGCCACCACCATCCAGCCGCGGCGAGTGACCACGCCGCTCGGTACGGTCACCGCACCGATCGTGCTGCGTGCGACGGAGGGCTTCACGGCAGCGTTGCCGGGGCTACGGCGGCGCTGGCTGCCGATGAACAGCTCGATGATCGCCACCGACCGGATCCCCGACAGCATCTGGCAATCGATCGGCTGGAGCGGCTGCGAAACCCTCGGCGACACCGCGCACGGCTTCTTCTACGCCCAGCGCACCGTCGACAACCGCATCGCGATCGGCGGGCGCAGCGTGCCGTACCGCTATGGGTCCCGCACCGACGTCGACGGCCGGGTGCCCGAGCGCACGATCGAACACCTGACCGCGACGCTGCACGCGATCCTGCCGCAGGTCCGTGACGTCCCGATCGCGCACGCGTGGTGCGGTGTGCTCGCCGTGCCGCGCGACTGGGAGTCAAGCATCGTGCTGGACAGGACGACGGGTATGGGCGCCGCAGGCGGATATGTAGGCCATGGCGTTACCGCCACCAACCTGGCCGGCCGCACCCTGGCGGATCTGGTTCTCGACCGGCAGAGTCCGCTGACCGAGCTGCCATGGGTCGGTCACCGGTCGCGCAATTGGGAGCCAGAGCCGCTGCGCTGGCTCGCCGTGCGCGGCATGTACCTGGCGTACAAGGCCGCCGACTGGCATGAAGCCCGCGGCAGATCTACGACATCGCCGATCGCCGTCGTCGCCGACAAGATCGCCGGGCGGCCCTAGCCCGTTTCGGCCTTCTCCTTGAGCCGCTGCAGTGTCAGCGTGATGTGCTCGGCGTTGGCCGCGTCGCGATCCCGGACTCCTGTGCCGATCCACGCGGTCTTGGTGAACCAACCGGGACGCTGGTCCCACGTTCGCTCGGTGACGCGGCACCCACCGTCGGCGCTGGCGATGTCGTATCGCCAGCGCGCGATGGGCAGCCCGAAGTAGCGCACGTCGAAGGCGAAGACCTGGCCAGGTTCGGCGTCGGTGACGGTGCACGTGGTGCTCCATCGGTAGACACCGTTGCGGTTGTGCCCCTTGAACACCGCGCCGGGGCGGGCGGCATCGCCAATGCGCCACTCCATTGCGGCCGCTTCTTCGGCCAGCGACGCCAGCGTTCCTAGATCGGTGATCAGGTGATACACCGTGTCAGGGTCGGCACCGATGCTGACGTCCGCCTGCGCTGAGGCCGGGCCGGATTCAGTCATGCCGCGATCGTAACGACGTGTCAGGAATCACGGACCACACTCGGTCGTTGCCATACCTATGAGCGATCGACCTGTACTCGAGCCCACCGCGTCCCATCCCATCACCGTCGAACCGACCGAAAAGCGCGTGACCGTGCGCGTCAACGGTGAACTGGTTGCGGACACCGACCAGGCGCTGACCCTGCAAGAGGCCGCCTATCCCGCTGTGCAGTACATCCCCATGGGCGACGTCGTGGCGCAGCGGCTCAAGCCGAGCGACACCGAGACGTACTGCCCGTTCAAGGGTGACGCGAGCTACTACCACGTCGTCACCGAGACCGGCCAGACCGTCGACGACGCGATCTGGACCTACGAGAAGCCCTACCCCGCGGTGGCCGCGATCGCCGGTCATGTCGCGTTCTATCCGGACAAGGCCGACATCGTCCTCGCATAGCCTGAGGCGATGCACAGCTCGGTCAGCATCGTCTGCAGCGTTGTCATGGCCGGGCCAGCCAGCCCAGGCCTGACCCTGTCGCCGCTTCGCCGCGGCGGCGGCGACCCGTGCTACCACGTCGCCCCTGACGGTGCGATCTGGCGCACCAGCCTGATGCGCAGCGGCCCGGTCACGGCACGCATCACGAAGTCGGCACCCGATACGGTCGACTGCGAGGCATGGGGAACGGGCGCAACGGAATTCGCCGAGACGTTGCCTGCGCAGCTGGGCGCCGAGGACGACACGTCCGGCTTCGCCCCTGACGAGCCGACCATCGCCGCCGCGCATCGACGTGTACCGCACCTGCGGCTCGGCCGCACCGACCGGGTGCTGGAGGCGCTGATCCCCGCGGTGCTCGAGCAGCGGGTGTCTGGCATGGACGCCCGTCGCGCATGGCGGGCGCTTATCACCAAGTTCGGGTCGCAGGCACCTGGGCCCGCGCCTGCCCACATGCGGGTGCCGCCCTCCGGTGACGTATGGCGGCGCATCCCGTCGTGGGAGTTCCATCGCGCCAACATCGACCCCGGCAGGGCCCGCACGATAGTGGCGTGCGCGCAGCGTGCCGATTCGCTGGAGCGGCTGGCCACCCGACCGCCCGAGCAGGCTCGTGTGGCGCTGATGTCGCTGCCGGGGGTCGGGGAGTGGACAGCGGCCGAGACCGCCCAGCGCGCCTTCGGCGACGCCGACGCACTGAGCGTCGGTGACTACCACCTGGCCAAGATGATCGGCTGGAGCCTGCTTGGCCATCCGATCGACGACCCGGCGATGGTGGAGTTGCTTGAACCACTGCGGCCACATCGGCACCGCGCGGTGCGGCTGCTGGAGGTCAGCGGGCTGGCGCTCAATCCGCGGTTCGGTGCCAGACAGGCCATACCGAATCTTCGTGCGATCTAGCCGGCCGCGCTCGACCTCGTCTACCGGTCACGTGGTAGCGGCGTCCTCCATGGCGTCGTCGCGCGCAGGACGGTCCGCGAGTTCCTCATTGCGGCCGAACAGGTGGGGGTAGGCGATGCCCGCGATCGCCGCGCCGACCAGCGGCGCCAACCAGAACACCCACAGCTGCGCCTGGGCGCCGTCGCCGTTGAAGAATGCGACGCCGGTGGACCGTGCCGGGTTCACCGAGGTATTGGAGATCGGAATCGAGATCAGGTGAATGAGCGTCAGGGTGAGGCCAATTGACAAGCCCGCGAAGCCCTTTGGCGCGCGGTTGTCGGTCGAACCGAGGATCACCAGCAGGAACATGCCGGTAAGGACGATCTCTGCGACGATCACAGCGGCCAGTGAGTAGCCGCCGGGGGAGTGCTCGCCGAAACCGTTGGCGGCCATATTGCCGGTCGCCGTCCAACCCTTCTTGCCCTTGGCCACGCACATACTCCTTCTCGGCGGTGATCGGATGCCAATGGGGTTCGCGCATGCCCTCTTCGCGGATGCGCAGCGAGTACATCGACAGGTCCTTGAGCGCGGGCCAGAACTGCAGGCGGGCCAGCCGGGCCGAGCCGACCGCGATCCCGATCGGCGGGCTCTGCGCCTCGATGGCGAACTTGTGCGGGTCGTCGAAGTGTGCAGTGGACGCGACGACCGGATCGCCGCTGCGGGCCGCCAGCGCACGATCGGTGGTGTCGCGACGGATCTTGGCGAAGTCCGATGCGGGCAAGTCGCAAGTATTGCCGAGCACCGCGTCGGTCATGGCGCCGAAAGCCGCTGCCAGACCGAAGTCTTCGGGCCGCTCGCTGCGGAACGCCAGGATGAGTTCGGCGGCGTCCTCGCCGATGTTCTCGATGTGGTGCAGCGAGCCGGAGTCGATGTGGAACATCTCGCCGGCGCCGACGGTGAAGCTGGAGAACTTGCTGTAGGTGTCCAGCACCGAGACCAACGACGTGCCCGAAACGCAGTAGGTCAACTCGTTGGCATTCGCGTGCCAATGAGGCGTGCGCATCGCGCCGGGGTTGAGCATGATCCGCTTGATGGACATGCCCGACAGGATCGGAAAGCTGTCCGCGGTCACCCGCCTTATCGAGCCGAGGTCGTTCTCTTCGACGATCTCTCCGTCGGTCAAAGAGGTGGCGTGCCGGCTGGGTGTGGCTGTCATGGCGGAAGCTTCCCACTCGCGGGCTCATCAGCGAAGGCGATCGGCCTCGGCGGCTTCGCGGTTCAGGCGCTGCGCCTGATAGATCGACACGGAGGTTCGGGTGATCAGCAGGTAGGCGATGCCGACCGCGATCATCGCGCCAGGAATCACCGAGAACGAGCCGGTCATCTCGGCGACCATGATCATCACGGCCAGTGGCGCGTGCGCGACGCTGCCGAAGCAGGCCATCATCGCGACGACCACGAATACGCCTGGGCCGTCGGGAATCCCGGGTGCGCCGGTGAGGTCGGCGAGCCGCCAGATCGCCGCGCCGACGAACGCGCCGATCACGATGCCGGGGCCGAAGATTCCGCCCGACCCGCCGGTGCCGATCGACAACGACGTCGCGACGATCTTGGCGAGCGGCAGGATCAGCACGATCCATAGCGGGATCGTCATCAAGGTGTCCTTGGCCGACGCCAGCTGCGCCCAGCCGTAGCCGCTCGACAGGATCTGCGGGATCAGCAGCGCGAGCAGGCCGACCAGCAGTCCGCCGACCGCGGGCTTGAGCACCGAACCACCCGGCAGCCGCTTCGTCAGCGTGACCGTGCCGTGGAAGACGCGGGCGTAGAGGTATCCGATTGCGGCCGAGACGATTCCGATCACCAGGAACCAGACGAGCTGGCGGGCGTCGAAGTGGTAACCCGGCGCGATGAAGCCGAACAGCGGCTCGAAGCCCAGGATCGAGCCGTAAATCGCGTACGCCGTGCCCGAGGTGATGAAGCCCGGTATCAGCGAGCGGTAGTCGAAGTCCTCGCGGTAGACGATCGACGCCGCTAGCACCGCGCCGCCGAGCGGCGCACCGAAAATCGCGCCGATGCCCGAGCCGATGCCGATCGACACCGCGACGCGGCCGTCCTCGTCGGACAGCTCCAGCCAACGGGTGAGCAGCGAGCCGAAGCCCGCCGAGATCTGTGCCGTCGGGCCTTCACGGCCGCCAGAGCCGCCGGAGCCGATCGTCAGAGCGCTCGACACCATCTTCACCAGCACCGCGCGGACGCGGATCGCCCGCGGGTCGGTGTGCACCGCTTCGATCGCGCTGTCGGTGCCGTGCCCCTCGGCTTCCGGGGCGAGCTTCGCGACGATGTACGCCGACACCAGCGCGCCGCCAAGCGTGATCAGCGGGATGGCCCATGGCCGGTCGAAGCCCGCCGACCCCCTGTCGCCGCCGTCGCCGGACGCGGTTGGCACGTCGTAACCGCCGAGGAACCCGAGCAGGAACTGGCCTGCGTAGTCGAGCATCAGGTAGAACGCGACGGCGCCAAGTCCCGCGATGATGCCGATCGAGATCCCGAGGATCAGCCACTTGCGCAAGTAGCCGGAGCGCCGAACGAAACCACCAAGCCCGCCGCGCGATTCACCGGCCTCGGCCATGAAGCGGATGCTATCCGAGGTCGGCGGTGACGCGGGCGATGATCGCCACCTCTCCGTCACCGCCGATCGCCCGTGCATCGCCGACGGCGCTGCTCCTGCCGACCCGCAACGGCGTTCCGACGTAACGGGATTCGGGGCCGCTGCGGAACTGGCGCAGAAAGTTGACGCGAAGCGATGCGGTGTTCAACGGCTGGTCATCGCGGCTTTCGTTGACGGCAGCCGAGCTGACCAGCTCCATCGCCATCGCCGAAACGCCGCCGTGCACGATGCCGAGGCTGTTGTTCAGCACCGGGTCCGGGTCCTGCACGAGGACCTTCCCCGCGCCGCCGCTCTCGGCGACCCGAACCGCCATCCTGTCGCCAAGTGACGCGGGAGGCAGAGGACCTGTCGGGCCTTCGGGCAATTCGGCGAGATGGCAAGGGGCCGAGATGTAGAACGAGCGCATGGTCGCGGTCGCAACGACGGAGTCGCGGTGGGTGAGTTCGCACAACCCGAGTGAGTTGGGGCCTTTTCGGCCGCACGGTCGGCCGGTCGCGATCACAGGAACCTTGGGCGCTCCGGCGATCAGCGCCAGCGCGTCCGGCGCGAGCTCGAGCGACAACTCGCTGCTCACCGTCCATTCGTCGGGTCCCCGACGGTGCTGGTTCACCAAACCGCCGATGTGGTCCACCAGCATCGTGAACGCCGCGACGGTCGGCATACCGGTCAGGGGGTTGATCATCCCGCCCGCGGGTATGGAGGCAATGCAGCGCTGCGGGCCTTCCCTGGCGTGAGGAGGGCGCGATCGTCCTGCACGTCCTCGTCGAAGGTGCCGTCGCGGGCGCGCTGGCGCTGTCCGACGAGATCCGCGAGGAGTCCCGGGCGGCCGTCCGCCCTGCACAAGCTCGGCATCCAGGTCGTCATGATCACCGGCGACGCGCAGGCCGTGGCGGATTCAGTGGCCGCCCAGCTGGGCATCGACCGGGTGTTCGCCGGCGTGCGGCCCGAGGACAAGGCGGCCAAGGTGGCGTCCTTGCAGGAGGAGGGCCTGCGGGTCGCGATGGTCGGGGACGGCGTCAACGACGCACCCGCCATGGCGCAGGCCGACGTGGGCATCGCGATCGGCGCGGGCACCGATGTGGCGATCGCCTCCGCGGGTGTGGTCCTGGCCGGCTCCGACCCGCGCTCGGTGCTGTCGGTGATCCAGCTGTCGAAGGCGTCATATCGAAGGATGAAGCAAAACCTCTGGTGGGCAGCCGGATACAACCTGATCGCGGTGCCGCTTCCGGCCGGTGTGCTGGCGCCGATCGGCTCTGTGATGCCGATGTCGGTTGGCTCGATCTTGATGTCGATCTCGACCGTGGTGGTGGCGCTGAACGCCCAGCTGCTGCGGCGCCTGGATCTGCGGCCCGAGGCCAGTGTGCAGGCTATTCTCTAAGAATCTGACTAGGCTTTGCGCAAACAGGTGCGACGTAGTCGGTGCAGCACACAGACTCGGATGTCCATCACAGCAAACATTGTGAATGAATAGGCGAAGAATGTGATCTTCCCCGCACCGGACCGGGTGTATCGCGGCCCGGCCGAAAGACTAACAGCGGCAACGTCATTCGCTCGTTGTCGCCACCTCGAACGTCAGCGCTGCGGATCCCCGGGGCGAGTATAGTTAGGTTCGACTAAGTTGGCATGTCAGGCGGTGTTTGTCATATCGTTTTCTCCACTTGTGGCGAGTGGGATAGGGCCGTCGTTCAGTGCTGCACGGCGGCACCTCCATCGCCGAGCCGGCCAATGCCGTCGTTGACGGCTGCCTTGCATAAGCTTCACGAAGGCGTGCGGAGAAAAGGGTAGGTGGGAATGGCGCCCAGCAGTCAAGGGCTGTACAACCCCGCGTTCGAACATGACGCGTGCGGCGTGGCGATGGTGGCCGATATGCACGGTCGCCGCACCCGCGACATCGTCGACAAGGCCATTACGGCCCTGCTGAACCTGGAGCACCGCGGTGCCCAGGGTGCCGAACCGCAAACCGGTGACGGCGCAGGCATCCTGCTGCAGGTTCCCGACGAGTTCCTGCGCGCCGTCGTCGAATTCGACCTGCCCGAATACGGCAGCTACGCGACCGGCATCGCGTTCCTGCCGCAGTCCTCCAAGGACGCCGCCACGGCGTGCGAGGCGGTGGAGAAGATCGTCGAGGCCGAGGGCCTCGAGGTGCTTGGCTGGCGCGAGGTCCCGACCGACGAGTCGTCTCTGGGTGCGCTGGCCCGCGACGCGATGCCGACGTTCCGGCAGCTGTTCATCGCAGGGGCGTCGGGCATGGATCTGGAGCGCCGCGCCTACGTCGTGCGCAAGCGTGCCGAGCATGAGCTCGGTACGAAGGGGCCCGGCCAGGACGGTCCCGGTCGCGAAACCGTTTACTTCCCAAGCCTTTCCGGTCAGACGTTCGTTTACAAGGGCATGCTGACCACGCCGCAGCTCAAGGCGTTTTACCTTGACCTGCAGGACGATCGGCTCACCAGCGCGTTGGGCATCGTGCACTCGCGGTTCTCCACGAACACGTTCCCGTCGTGGCCGCTGGCCCACCCGTTCCGGCGCATCGCCCACAACGGCGAGATCAACACCGTCACCGGCAACGAGAACTGGATGCGGGCGCGCGAGGCGCTGATCAACACCGACGTCTTCGGCTCGGTGCCAGCGGCGAGCCGCGAAAAGGGCACGAGCCTCGACAAGATCGTCCCGGTCTGCACCCCTGGCGCGTCGGACACCGCGCGATTCGACGAGGTGCTCGAACTGCTGCATCTCGGCGGGCGCAGCCTGCCGCACGCGGTGCTGATGATGATTCCCGAGGCGTGGGAGCGCCACGAGTCGATGGACCCGGCGCGACGGGCGTTCTACCAGTACCACGCGGGGCTGATGGAGCCGTGGGATGGCCCAGCGTCGATGACGTTTACCGACGGCACCGTGATCGGTGCGGTGCTGGACCGTAACGGCCTTCGCCCGTCACGGATTTGGGTCACCAGCGACGGTCTGGTCGTGATGGCCTCCGAGGCCGGCGTGCTCAACCTCGACCCATCCACCGTGGTCAGGAAGATGCGGCTGCAGCCCGGCCGCATGTTCCTGGTCGACACCGCGCAGGGCCGCATCGTCTCCGATGAGGAGATCAAGGCCGAACTGGCCGCCGAGCAGCCGTATCAGGAGTGGCTCGACGCCGGTCTCTTCCACCTCGACGAGCTGCCCCAGGGTGACTATGTCCGCATGCCGCATCACCGGGTCGTGTTGCGCCAGCAGGCTTTCGGCTACACCTACGAGGAACTCAACCTGCTGGTGGCGCCGATGGCCCGCTCCGGCGCCGAGCCGCTCGGCTCGATGGGCACCGACACTCCGGTGGCCGTGCTCTCCCAGCGGCCGCGGATGTTGTTCGACTACTTCCAGCAGCTGTTCGCTCAGGTCACCAACCCGCCGCTGGACGCGATCCGCGAAGAGGTGGTGACGAGCCTTTCGGGCACCGTTGGCCCGGAGGGCGACCTGCTCAACCCCACCGCGGATTCGTGCAGGCAAATCGTGTTGCCGCAACCGATCCTGCGCAACCACGAGCTGGCAAGACTGATCAACCTCGACCCAGATCAGGAGATCGACGGCCGCAAACACGGCCTTGGGACCGCCGTGGTCCGCTGCCTTTACCCGGTGAACCGGGGCGGCCAGGGACTGAAGGAGGCGCTCGACAACGTCCGCGCCAAGGTGTCGGCGGCCATCCGTGAGGGCGCGCGCATCATCGTGCTGTCCGATCGCGAATCCAACGAGCAGATGGCCCCGATCCCGTCGCTGCTGGCCGTCTCGGCGGTGCACCACCACCTGGTCCGCGATCGCACCCGTACGCACGTCGGCCTGCTCGTCGAGTCCGGCGACGCCCGCGAGGTGCACCACATGGCTGCGCTGGTCGGCTTTGGCGCCGCGGCGATCAACCCGTACATGGCGTTCGAGTCGATCGAGGACATGATCGACCGGGGCGCGATGAAGGATCTCGACCGCGAGAAGGCGAAGGCGAACTACGCCAAGGCGGCGGGCAAGGGCGTGCTGAAGGTGATGTCCAAGATGGGCATCTCGACGCTGGCGTCCTACACCGGCGCGCAGCTGTTCCAGGCCATCGGCATCAGCCAGCAGGTGCTCGACGAGTACTTCACAGGGCTGAGTTGCCCGACGGGCGGCATCGACCTCGACGACATCGCCGACGACGTCGCGGCCCGCCACGCGCTGGCGTACCTGGACCGGCCCGACGAGTGGGCGCACCGCGAACTCGAGGTCGGCGGCGAGTATCAGTGGCGCCGCGAGGGCGAGTACCACCTGTTCAACCCGGACACAGTGTTCAAGCTGCAGCACGCGACGCGTTCCGGCCAGTACTCGATCTTCAAGGAGTACACGGCGCTGGTCGACGATCAGAGCGAGAAGATGGCGTCGCTGCGCGGTCTGCTCAAATTCAAGGACGGCGTACACACGCCGGTGCCCTTGGATGAGGTGGAGCCGGCCGGCGAGATCGTCAAGCGCTTCTCGACCGGTGCGATGAGCTACGGCTCGATCTCCGCCGAGGCGCATGAGACCCTGGCGATCGCGATGAACCGCCTTGGCGGCCGGTCGAACTCGGGTGAGGGCGGCGAAGACGTCAAGCGGTTCGAGCATGACGAGAACGGCGACTGGCGGCGCAGCGCCGTCAAGCAGGTGGCGTCGGCGCGGTTCGGTGTCACCAGCCACTACCTGACCAACTGCAGTGACATCCAGATCAAGATGGCCCAAGGTGCGAAACCCGGTGAGGGTGGGCAGCTTCCGGGCAATAAGGTGTACCCCTGGGTCGCCGAGGTGCGGCACTCCACACCGGGTGTCGGCCTGATCTCCCCACCGCCGCACCACGACATCTACTCGATCGAGGATCTGGCGCAGCTGATCCACGACCTGAAGAACGCCAACCCACACGCCCGTGTGCACGTGAAGTTGGTCAGCGAAAATGGGGTGGGAACGGTGGCAGCCGGTGTGTCGAAGGCGCATGCCGACGTGGTGCTGATCTCGGGTCACGACGGTGGCACCGGCGCCACCCCGCTGACGTCGCAGAAGCACGCGGGCGCACCGTGGGAGCTCGGCCTGGCCGAGACGCAGCAGACGCTGCTGCTCAACGGGTTACGCGACCGGATCGTCGTTCAGGTCGACGGCCAGCTCAAGACGGGCCGCGACGTGGTGATCGCCGCGCTGCTCGGCGCCGAGGAATTCGGCTTCGCGACGGCGCCGTTGGTGGTGTCTGGCTGCATCATGATGCGGGTGTGCCACCTCGACACCTGCCCGGTCGGCGTGGCGACCCAGAACCCGGTGCTGCGGCAGCGGTTCACCGGCAAGCCGGAATTCGTCGAGAATTTCTTCATGTTCATCGCCGAAGAGGTCAGGGAAATGATGGCCCAGCTGGGCTTCCGGACCGTCAACGAGATGGTTGGCCAGGTCGGCTCGCTGGACACCACGAAGGCCGCCGAGCACTGGAAGGCCTACAAACTGGACCTGTCGCCGGTACTGTACGAGCCCGAGTCGGCGTTCATGAACCAGGACCTGTACTGCAGCTCGCGTCAGGACCACGGCCTTGACAAGGCGCTGGATCAGCAGCTGATCGTGATGAGCCGGGAGGCCCTCGACTCGGGCACACCGGTGAAATTCTCCACCACGATCGCCAACACCAACCGCACTGTGGGCACCATGCTCGGCCATGAGCTGACGAAAGCCTATGGCGGGCAGGGGCTGCCCGACGGCACCATCGACATCACGTTCGACGGCTCTGCGGGCAACAGCTTCGGCGCGTTCGTGCCAAAGGGCATCACGCTGAGGGTCTACGGAGACGCCAACGACTATGTCGGCAAGGGGCTGTCGGGCGGCCGCATCGTGGTGCGTCCGTCGGACAGCGCCCCAGCGGACTACGTGGCCGAGGAGAACATCATCGCCGGCAATGTGATCCTGTTCGGCGCCACCAGCGGCCAGGTGTTCCTGCGCGGCGTGGTGGGCGAACGGTTCGCGGTCCGCAACTCGGGCGCCCACGCGATTGTCGAGGGCGTCGGTGACCACGGCTGTGAATACATGACCGGCGGCAAGGTCGTCATCCTCGGGCCCACCGGCCGCAACTTCGCGGCAGGCATGTCCGGCGGCGTGGCGTATATCTACGACCCGGCGAGCACACTGGGTGACAATCTCAACGCGGAGATGGTCGACCTCGATGCGATGGACGACGACGACATCAAGTGGCTGCACGGCATGATCCAGGCGCATGTCGATGCGACGGATTCGGCTGTGGGACAATGTGTCCTCACCGATTGGGAGAACGAGCTGACGAACTTCGTTAAGGTGATGCCGCGCGATTTCAAGCGGGTGTTGCAGGCGATTGCAGAGGCCGAGCGCACCGGCGAGGATGTCGATACGGCGATCATGGCGGCGGCGAATGCCTGATCCCAAAGGCTTCATGAAGTACACACATCGCGAGACCCCGCAGCGGCGGCCGGTCCCGCTGCGACTGCTCGACTGGAAAGAGGTCTACGAGGACTTCTCCCACGACGTGCTGCGCGAGCAGGCGACACGGTGCATGGACTGCGGTATCCCGTTCTGTCACAACGGGTGTCCGCTTGGCAACCTCATTCCCGAGTGGAACGACCTGGTGCGCGCGGACCGTTGGCGTGATGCGATCGAGCGGCTGCACGCCACCAACAACTTCCCGGAGTTCACCGGTCGGTTGTGCCCTGCGCCGTGTGAGGGATCGTGCGTGCTCGGCATCAACCAGGACCCGGTGACCATCAAGCAGGTCGAGGTCGAGATCATCGACAACGCCTTCGGCGAGGGCTGGGTCGTCCCGTTGCCGCCCGACCGGCTGACCGGCAAGACCGTCGCCGTCGTCGGATCCGGCCCGGCAGGCCTGGCCGCCGCCCAGCAGCTGACCCGCGCCGGGCACGTGGTGACGGTGTTCGAACGCGACGACCGCATCGGCGGCCTGCTGCGCTACGGCATCCCCGAATTCAAGATGGAGAAGCGCCACATCGACCGTCGGTTGGCGCAGATGGAGGCCGAGGGAACGCGGTTCCTGGCCGGCGTGAACGTCGGTATTGATATAACAGCGCATCACCTCCGTTCCGAATTCGACGCAGTGGTGCTGGCAGGCGGCGCGACTGCGTGGCGCGATCTGCCTATCCCCGGCCGCGAGCTCGACGGCATCCATCAGGCGATGGAGTTCTTGCCGTGGGCCAACCGCGTGCAGCAGGGCGATCCGGTGCTCGGCGAGGACGGCGAGCCGCCGATAACCGCCAAGGGCAAGAAGGTGATCATCATCGGCGGCGGCGACACCGGTGCCGACTGCCTTGGCACCGTGCACCGGCAGGGTGCGGTGAGCGTGCACCAGTTCGAGATCATGCCCCGCCCACCGGAAGCCCGCTCTGATTCGACGCCGTGGCCTACCTACCCGCTGATGTTCCGGGTGTCGTCGGCCCACGAGGAGGGTGGTGAGCGCGTCTATTCGGTGAACACCGAGGAGTTCGGCGGCAACGACGGGCGTGTCACCGGGCTGCGCGGGCACCAGGTCGCTATGAACGCGGGCAGGTTCGAGAAGATCGAGGGCACGGACTTCGAGCTGGAGGCCGACCTGGTGCTGTTGGCGATGGGCTTCGTCGGCCCCGAGCGCGAAGGCCTGTTGGCCGATCTCGGCGTCGAGATCACCGACCGTGGAAACGTGGCCCGCGATCCGGAGTTCGCCACCACCGTGCCCGGTGTGTTCGTCGCCGGCGACATGGGCCGTGGGCAGTCGCTGATCGTGTGGGCAATCGCCGAAGGCCGCGCTGCCGCGGCCGGTGTGGACCGCTACCTGATGGGTCAAACGGCGCTTCCTGCGCCGATCAAGCCCACCGCTGTACCGCAGCGCTGACCTGTGCGATACGTAGCAAACAGGTAGCAAACGGCTGCGACACGCGGGCGAATCAGGGGCTTTTGCTTCTGGTCGCGAGACAGTAGTCCCGATGACTGGCCGCAAACCGATCACCTACGCCGGGACCGAGCTGAACCGGCGGCACTTCCTTGCGGGCCTGTCCGTGGCAACCCTTGCCGGCGTCGGCCTTGCCCGCTGCACCGTCGGCGCCCAACCGCGGGTCGCACAGGCCGAGGCGTCGGCGCCACCGGTGGTCGCGGCGCGGATGCCGCTGCCCGGCGGCGGGGCGCTGAGCAGCATCCCAGGCGCAGGCGACCTGCTGGCGCTGACGCTGGACGACGGTGTCAACTCCGACGTGGTGCGGCTCTATACGCAGTTCGCCAAGGACACCGGCGTGCGGCTGACGTATTTCGTCAACGGCACTTATCGGTCGTGGACGGAAAACCGTGAGTTGCTGCGGCCGCTGGTTGAGGCGGGGCAGGTCCAGCTCGGCAACCACACGTGGTCGCATCCTGACTTAGCGACACTGCCCAAAGACCAAGTGGCGGAACAACTTCGACGCAACCACCAGTTCCTGATGCGAACCTACGGCGTCGACCCGCGGCCGTACTATCGGCCGCCTTACGGCAGCCACAACCCCGTTGTCGACGCCGTCGCCGCCGAGCTCGGCTATTCGGTGGCCACGATGTGGTCCGGCTCGCTGGAGGACCAGAACGTGATTCCCGAGGACGAGATCGTCAAGATGGCCAACAAATACTTCAATCCGCAAGCCATCGTGATCGGTCATCTCAACCACCTGCCGGTCACGCACGTCTACGACCAACTCGTCGATGTGATCCGCTCGCGCAATCTGCGCACCGTCACCCTCGACGACGTCTTCGCCAAACCCGGGCAGGCATGACGCGATCTCATCGGAGGCAGGCACGATCGATTTCGGCGCTAGCTGTGAGACACCTCATCCGTCACTTTGGTAACTTCAAAAACATCAGATGATTGTCCGGCGCGCCTATTTCAGTTTGCCAGGCAATCGGTATCTAATGACTTCATGAGGGTACTGCGGTAAGGTAGGCCCCCGGTTCAGCTATTGCCATCTCGCAGGAGTGAGCACCGTGTACCACAACCCGCTATATCGGTCTCGGGTGAGTCGAATCGCCTGGTCATGGTTTCGCCACCCGGTCAAATGCCGCGAATTCCCTGCCAAGGCCGAGCGGCTGATCACGGCAGACGAGCTACTTCTTTACGGCGTCTAGCGAAACCGAACCCCGCGAGTTGCGCCGATTTGACTGCGCGTGACCATCGGTTTGCCTAACCGTTATATTATCGTTATCGTCACTTGTCTTTGCTGGTGAGCAGCCCGGATGCGGTGATCTCATTGGCGAGCGGTTCGAGCACTGCGGGGTCGTAGGGCGGTGGCAGGTACACGATCGCGAGGTCAAGACCTTCCTTGCCGAGAGCCGCCGCCTCCTCGACCACCTGTGCGTAATCGCGCTCCGGGCTAAGCCGCACATGCGCCGAGAGCATGATCTCCGCGGGATCGCGGCCGATGTCCGCGCAATGGGAAGCGAGCACGTCGCGCTTGCGCGCGAACTCCTCGGGCGGGCCGCCGACGAAGTTCCAGTGATCGGCGTAGCGGGCGGTGATGCGCAAGGTGCGCTTCTCCCCGCTGCCTCCGATGCAGATCGGCGGATGCGGCTTCTGCGGGCCCTTCGGCTCGTTGCGGGCGTCCGTGAGCTGGTAGAACTTGCCGTCGAACGTCGTCGTCTCCCGCGAAAGCAGGCCGATAAGCACCTGGCACGCTTCCTCGAACCGATCGAAGCGCTCCTTGATGGTGCCGAGTTCGATCCCGTAGGCACCGGATTCCTCCTCGTTCCAGCCCGCGCCGATGCCCAGCTCGAGCCGGCCGTTGGAGATGATGTCGAGCGCCGCAGCCATATTCGCGAGCACCGCGGGGTGGCGGTAGTGGATGCCGGTGACGAGCGTGCCGAGCCGCAGCCGCTTGGTGGCCTGCGCCAGCGCGGTCAGCGTGGTCCAGCCCTCGAGGCATGGCCCCGCGGAGTCGGAGAAGATCGGATAGAAGTGGTCGAAGGTCCAGCCGGACTCGTACACCTCGATGTCGTCAGCCGCCTGCCAGACGGCCAGCATGTCGGACCACGGGGTGTTCTGGGGGGATGTCTTGAAAGCGAATCTCACAACTTCGCAAACTAGTCGCAGAAGCTGATTAATTCCCGGCGCAGGCAAGGTCAATATCCACGTGATCGATTTGACCCCGGGTGTCGCCGCACGTCCGACGTGTTGACGAACGTTTGCCGATGATGCCCAGGCGCTGGACCGCGTCGTCGCGCTGAGCGGGCGCGATCCGGCAGGGCGCTAGCTCGGCACCACCAGGGGTGTAGCCGGGGGCAGACTGGAGCCATGGATCCGGTAATCGCGCTGCGCCAGATTGCCTACTACAAAGACCGGGCGCGGGAAGACTCACGGCGCGTGATGGCCTACCGCAACGCCGCAGACATTGTCGAGGCGCTGACGGAGGCCGAACGGGACCGCCACGGCGCCGCCGACAGCTGGCAATCGCTGCCCGGCATCGGGCCCAAGACCGCGAAAGTGATCTCCCAGGCCCTGGCCGGGCGCGAGCCGGATGCGCTTGTCGAATTGCGTTCCAGCGCCAAGGATCTCGGTGGCGGTGACATCCGCGCCGCGCTGCGCGGCGACCTTCACGTGCACTCTAATTGGTCTGACGGCTCTGCGTCGATCGAAGAGATGATGTTCGCGGCAAGGGAATTGGGGCACGAGTACTGCGCGTTGACGGACCACTCGCCACGCCTGACCATCGCCAACGGCCTGTCGCCCGAGCGCCTGCGCAAGCAGTTGGACGTCATCGACGAACTGCGTGACGCGGTCGCGCCGATGCGTATCCTGACCGGCATCGAGGTCGACATTCTGGAGGACGGTTCGCTGGATCAGGAACCGGCACTCCTCGAGCGTCTCGACGTGGTGGTGGCCAGCGTGCATTCCAAGCTGGCGATGGATGCGCCGTCGATGACGCGGCGAATGATCAAGGCGGTAACCAATCCCAACGCCGATGTCCTTGGGCACTGCACCGGTCGGCTCGTCACCGGCAACCGCGGCATCCGTCCCGAATCAAAATTCGACGCCAAGACGGTGTTCACCGCCTGCCGCGATCACGGCACCGCCGTGGAGATCAACTCACGTCCGGAGCGTCGGGATCCGCCGACCCGCCTGCTGAACCTGGCACTGGAGATCGGCTGCCTGTTCTCCATCGACACCGACTCCCACGCGCCCGGCCAGTTGGAATTCCTTGGCTATGGCGCCCAGCGCGCGCTCGACGCGGGCGTGCCGACCGAGCGGATCGTCAACGCCTGGCCCGCCGAGAAGCTTCTGGAGTGGACAACGGCCTAGTCAGGGAGGTGCGGCATTTCGAGGCCTGGGTCAAGGCCGAGCAGCACGCCGCGGGTCAACGCGGTGTTGCCGTAGCGCTGTCGCACCTTGTCGACCGCCTCATCGATCGCGAAAGTGTCCGCGCCGAAGCCGCCAGGCCGGCGACATAGGGCCATGGTCTCGAACGGCAACTCCAGTTGTTGTGCGCCGTCCCGGTCGATGTTGCACACCGCGAACCCGACCAGCGTCAAGCCGCGCTCGGCGATCAGCGGAGCGGCCGCCGCGACCAGGCCGCGCGAGGTGTCGAGGATGGCGTCTGTCGATGCCGTGGCGCGGGGCATCGTGTGCGACCGGGTGGCCCGGCTGAAGTCGTCAAAACGCAACCGCAGCACCACCGTTCGGCCCGTACGGTCCGCCTTGCGCATCCGCCGCGTGATCCGGTCGACGAGGTTGACGACGACCGCGTCGACCTCCGCTGCCGACATGGTGTTGCCCGCCCGGCCCAACGCCCGCTGAGCGCCGACTGAGCGACGCCGCACGCCGGTCACAACCCGGCGTCGATCGATGTTGCGGGACAACGCAAATAGCTGACGGCCCATCGCCCCGCCCACCATCGACGCGAGCGTGGACTCGCTGAGCTCGGCGATATCCGAGACTGTCTGGATGCCGTGCGCATGCAGTTTCTCCGCCGTCTTCACACCGACGCCCCACAGCCGGCGCACCGGCAGCGGATGCAGGAATGCGAGTTCACGGTCCGGCGGTACCAGCAGCAGGCCGTCGGGCTTGGCCTCCTGGCTGGCGACCTTGGCAAGGAACTTGGTTCGCGCGATGCCGACGGTGATGGGCAGCCCAACGCGGTCACGGACCTGCGCGCGCAGCCGGGCGGCGATCTCGACCGGGGTGCCCGACACCCGCCGCAGGCCCGAAACGTCGAGAAACGCCTCGTCCACCGAGAGCGGCTCGACCACGGGCGAGGTGTCGTGGAACACCTCGAACACCGCATCGCTGGCTTGTGAATACGCCGACATCCGCGGCGGCACCACGATCGCGTTCGGACACAGCTGGCGGGCCTGGCGTCCGCCCATCGCGGTGCGCACGCCGTATGCCTTCGCTTCGTAACTCGCCGCCAGCACGACGCCGCCGCCGACGATCACCGGCCGGCCGCGCAGCGTGGGGTCGTCTCGCTGCTCGACAGATGCGTAGAACGAATCGAGGTCAGCGTGCAGGATGCTCGCCGAGGACACGAACATATGTTCGCATCGAGGTACGACGAATCAGCGGCGTTCGCCGTAGATGCTGGTGGTCCAGATGTGCACAAGGTTGTCGAGCACGCGCCCGTCGGGCAGCGACGGCTGGTGACCGGCGAACGACCCGGTCATCACCGATTCGTTCATCAGGTTCAAGGCGGTCGACAGTTCGTGTGCCGGCACCGTCACCGGCGCGGCGCCCCTGGTGCGTTCGGCCTCGATCACGCCGGTGATGTGGTCGATCCACCGCTGCATGGACGTCGCCCACAGTTCCCGCGCCCCGCCGTTGGTGGCCTTGGCCGCCACCGCGGCCGAGCAGACGGCGCGGTGCGCCCCGAAGGTTTCGAAGAACACGTTGATGCCGTTGCGCCAGATACCGCTGCGGTCCGCCGGCGGGTTCTCGATCAACCGGGCCAGTGCGGCGTCGGCCTGGGCGATGACCCGTTCCAGCAGCGTCAGCAGCACCGCGTCCTTTGACGGGAAGTAGAAATAGAACGTCGGGCGCGAGATCCCTGCACCTTTGGCTAGGTCATCAACGGAGATCTCGGCCAGTCCGCGATCCTTGAGGAGCCGCTCGGCGGTCTCCAGAATGGCCAGCTCACGGTCGTCCCCGGACGGGCGGGCGGCGCGACGGCCACGGCCGGTTCGGGCTTGGCTGGCGAGGATCACGAGGAAAACTTTACAACATGTCGAATTTCTCGACGGACTGTTGACCTACTCGACACTGTGTTGATAGCTTTACGCCATGACCGAATTTGTCGACGTCGTCATCGTCGGAGCCGGCATCTCCGGCATCAGCGCCGCCTGGCACCTGCAGGACCGCTGCCCTAACAAGAGCTATGTGGTGCTGGAACGCCGCGAGAACCTCGGCGGCACGTGGGACCTCTTCCGCTACCCCGGCATCCGGTCCGACTCCGACATGTTCACGCTCGGCTTCCGATTCAAGCCGTGGACATCGGAGAAGGCCATTGCCGACGGGCCGTCGATCATGTCGTATCTGAAGGAGACGGTCGCCGAGTCCGGCATCGACAAGCACATCCGGTACGGCCAGAAGGTGATCGCCGCCGACTGGTCGGATGCCGAGAACCTCTGGACGGTTCGCGTCGAGCGCGACGGTGAAGAAGTCGAGATCAAGGCGTCCTTCCTGGTCGCCTGCAGTGGTTACTACAACTACGACGAGGGCCACACGCCGGAGTTCGCAGGCGCGGAGGACTTCGGCGGCACGATCATTCACCCGCAGCACTGGCCCGAGGAGCTCGACTACGCGGACAAGAAGGTCGTCGTCATCGGCAGCGGTGCCACCGCCGTGACCTTGATCCCGGCCCTGGCGAATTCGGGCGCTGGACACGTCACGATGCTGCAGCGCTCACCGACCTACATCGGCGCGCTGCCCGACGTCGACCCGTTCACCGTGCGGATGAACAAGACGCTGCCGGCCAAGCCGGCCTATGTCGTCAACCGCTGGAAGAGCATCCTCGTCCAGTTCGCCCAGTACCGGATGAGCAGGCGCTTCCCGAAGTTCATGCGCAAGATGCTGATGACCATGGCGCAGCGCCGCCTGCCGGAGGGCTACGACGTGCAGAAGCATTTCGGTCCGCGCTACAACCCGTGGGACGAGCGACTTTGCCTGGCGCCCAACGGCGATCTGTTCAAGACCATCCGCGCGGGCAAGGCCGACGTTGTCACCGATGAGATCGAGCGCTTCACGAAGACCGGCATCAAGCTGGCCTCGGGTGTTGGAGAGCTGCAGGCCGACATCATCGTCACCGCAACGGGTCTGAACCTGCAGCTGTTCGGGGGCGCGGCGATTTCCCGGAATGGCGAGCCGGTTGAGCTCAACGACACCATGGCCTACAAGGGCATGATGTTGACGCACATGCCGAACATGGCCTTCACGATCGGCTACACCAACGCATCGTGGACGCTGAAGGCCGACCTGGTCTCGGAATTCGTCTGCCGGGTGCTCAACTACATGGACGCCAAGGGCTTTGACACCGTGGAACCGCAGCATCCGGGCAACTCCGTCGACGAGCGGCCCCTGATGGACTTCACGCCGGGTTACGTGCTTCGGGCGTTGGACTACTTGCCGAAGGCGGGACACGTAGCGCCGTGGCGGCTCAAGCAGAACTACCTGCTGGACCTGCGGTTGATCCGGCGCGGCAAGGTCGACGACGAGGCGCTGGAGTTCACCAAACACCGTGCGCCGGTGACGGCTTCGGCCTAGCGCCGGCGCATCGGATATTTCCGCACCGAGCGTGCAGGCACTGCGAAAATCCTCATGACATTAGCGGCTAACTGCTAACGCTAACCACGACGATGCCGTCGTCGTCGCTGTAGCCGATCTCGCCAGGGACGAACACCACCCCGCCGAACTCGACCGCGACATCGCGTTGGCCGCCGCCGGTCTTGGTGCCCTTGCGCGGATTGGTCCCAAGCGCCTTGATGCCGATGTCCATGGTGCGCAGCACCGCCGCGTCGCGGACTGCGCCGTTGATGATCAGCCCGGCCCAGCCGTTGTCGACGCCAAGGCCGGCGATGACGTCGCCGACCAGTGCGGTGTGTAGCGAGCCGTCGCCGTCGATCACAAGTACCCCGCCGTTGCCTGGCTCCGACAGCACCGACTTGAGCAGGGCGTTGTCCTGGAAGCAGCGCACCGTGGTGATCCGCCCCGCGAATCGCGACCTGCCGCCGTACTGGCCGAATTGAAGGTCGCAGCTGCGGACGTTGGGACCGATCTCGTCGACCAGATCAGCCGTGGGGCGAAATTCTAAGGACACCGCGCCATTATTTCAGGCAGCGAGCGACGACGATGTGGTGCAGGAATTGGGCAAGGCCGGATTCGACGGCGTCGTAGTAGCGGGTGAATCGTTCGTCCGCCAGATACATCTCCACCAGTTTGCGGTGCATCTCGTTGCCGCAGTCGTAGAACCGCTCGATCGACGCGCGGTGCCGCGCCGCCAGCTCGTTGGCCTCATCGGATCCGGGCTCAACGCCGCGGCGCTTGGCCTGCGCCAGGGCCTCGAGCAGTGCGTCTCCCTCGGCCTTGATCGCGATCCAGTCGTGCTTGCTGAACTGCGAAACCCGTTGCTGTGACTGCTTCAACGCGTCCGTCTGGCCCCAGCGCTGTTCGGCCTCGGCGGCGTACTCGGAGCTGAAGATCGCCAAAGCTTCAGTACCGAAGATCTCGACCTGTTCCTGCGTGGTCAGTTGGATGCCTTCGCGGTGTGCATTCATCAGGTCCTCCACTGCTTTGATGGTGTGCTGCAGCCGCTCGGCCCGCTCACGCAGCAGCGTGTGCTGCCGCCGCAGGTGCTCGAGCACGTCCGCGCTCGAGTCGTCGAGCAGGGCGCGGATCTCGTCGAGCGGCATCTCGACGGACCGGTACACCAGCACAAGGTGCAGCCGCTCGATGTCGGCGTCGGTGTAGCCGCGGTAGCCCGCCGGGGTACGGATGCTCGGCACCACAAGACCGATGCGGTCGTAGTGGTGCAGGGTGCGCACGGAGACACCCGTGAGGTCGGCTACCGCGCCGACGGTGTTGGCGTCCATGCCGCCACTATCGACCATGACGCCGCGTGAGGGGCAAGCCGTTTTGGTCAGTCGTCGGAGTGACCGGCGCTTATTCGCCGCTCCCGCGACGGGCAGCGAGAAGCACCACAAGGATCGCCAGCACACCGGCGGCGATGGCGGCGGCCAGCGGCAGCCGTGACGGCTCAGGTCCGATCAACGGCACCGGCGCCGGACCCGCGACGGGGTTGGGCGCGCTCGCTACAGCGGATTTTGCTTTCGCCGCAGCCTCTTTCGCGCCGGACGTGAGGTCGCCGTTGGTGTCGGCCAGCTTCGCAGCCGTTGGCGCCTGCTTGGGTGGCGCTTTCTTCGCCGCGGCCTTGTTGGCGGCCTTCTTCGCCGGCGCCTTCTTGGCGGGCTTGGCCGGCGGCTTCTTGGCCGCCTTGGCCGGCGCCTTCTTGGCGGGCCCGGCCGGTGGCTTCTTGGCCGGCGGTACGGGTGGTTCGGCGGCAGGCGGGACCGGATGTGGGCTCGGCGCCGGCGGCGCATCTTCAGCGGCCGGTGCTGCGGCGTCAGGCTTTTCGTCGGGTCGATCCTGCTGGTCTGCCATGTGGCTGCTCCTTTGCGCCTGTCTCGTCCTCCGCCTGTCCCGCGTGAGTGTGTGCACCCGGCAGTTGTCCCCATCATGCCAGGTGGGGTGAGGCGCTAACCCGTGACGGTCAGGGCGGCCGCCAACGTCAGTGCAACGGCCATGATCGCCAGTTCGACGAGCGACCGCGATCGCGACACCATCGCCGTGGCGCGGTGTGAACGTGCGGCGGCCAGCCAGATCGTCCGGTTGCGGTACGCCAACACGACAAGCACGACCGTCACCACGACCTTCGCGGACAGCAGCCGGCCGTATCCCGTCGCATACAGCTGACTCGGCGAGGCGATCGTCACGGCCGCGCCAAGCACGCCGCCCACCAGCAGCGTCGCCACACACGTCAGGGACAACTGCGAGAACCGCGGGAGCACCCTTGCCCACTGGCCGCGGTGCTCGACCGTGAGCACCAGCGCCGCCAGCGTGCCGCACCACAGCGCCGCCGCCAGGGTGTGGGCGGCCACGGCCATCCCTCCCAGCCCACTCTCGGAGAGATGGCCGGTGAGTGGACGCGCCGCGATCCCGGCAGCGGCGAAACCCATGACCGCGACATTCGTCGCCGCCGAACGCGGTGCCGCCGCCACGGCGAACCACACCAGGCCCGCCGCCACCGCGCTGAACAGCACCGACCGTCCCGCCGTCGTGTGAAGGGCGAAATCGACCGCAGTGTGCACGCCGAGCCGGGGGACGGGAACAGCCGCGGCCTGCGCGGCCGCCACGCCGAGCCGGAGCAGCTCGGCGAGCAGCGAGACGGCTGCGGCGATCGTCAACGGAGCGGTGGCCCGGCGGATCAGCTCACCGCGGTATCGGTCGACGTCGAGCATCGGCACCGCGGCCAATCCGAACGTGACGACCGCCGAGCCGTCGGCCACGGCCCGCACCAGCGTCGCCGCCAGCGAGTTCTGCTGCAAGGCGAGTGACCAGGCCACCACTGCGGAGGCAGCGACGACCACGGCTCCGCCTGCCACCGCGCGCTGACGGGTCACCTCTGCCGTCGCACCGCCCAAGTCGCGCCGACGACGACGATCAGGCCGGCCGCGACGAAGAACGGCCACACCGGGATCCCCCCACCCGATGGGCTCGTCGCGGACGCCGACGGACCGGGCGTGCCGGTACCGGACACGGTGAGCCGGAACGACCAGGACCCGGAGACCACATGCCCGTCGGCCGACGTCACCCGGTAGTTCACCGTGTACGTGCCGGACGGGCCTAGCGGCAGCACGCCGACGCTGATCACCGCACCGACGACGTGCGGGTCACCGGTCGACCAAAGGTTGCCGTCAGGGCCGACCACCGTCATCGCCGCGAACTGGGGCTGCAGCTTCTCGTTGAACGTCGCGCTGACCTTCTGCGGTGCCTGGGACAACTCGGCGTTCTCGACCGGGTCGGTCGCCACCCGGACGGCATGTGCCGACGCCACACCGGCCCCTGCGAGCGCCGCAATGACCAGTCCGAGGATCAGTGTCACCGACGCGACGAGGCGATTCATGTTCGCGTCGTACCACCAACGCCGTCGCGACCGCAACGACGCTAAGCGCGAACGTTCTGCCTGCCGGCGAGCGCCCCATTCGGCGGCACCCCCGCGGCGGGAGTGGCGGTGGACAGAGTCGGTCAGACCAGGCCCAGCCGGGCCATCAAGTCCGCGTCGATGCCATCGAGCTGCTCGGCAATCGCGGCGTGAGCGGCGCGGCGGCGCGAGGCCGGCATGTTCTCGGCGGCGGTGACTGCGGCGGACAGGTCGCGGAGCCGCTCGGTGATGGCGATGACAAACTGCTTGGTCTCGACGTCCTTCGGCTTCTTCTCGGCAACCAGCCGCAACGAGTGCTCGGCGCCGGCGATCCGCGCGGACAGCGTAGCGCCATGCCCGGAGAACCGACCGATCTGGCTGAGCGGGACGCCGAGCCGATCGGCCCGCCGTTCGTCGACGAAGCCGCGCGCCGCGATGGCGGCCCGGTAGACAAGTGGCACCACGATCGGCGCGAGCAGCCGGGACACGGTGAGCATGCGCCGAATTCGCGTGGGGGAGAACAACTTACCTTCGCGGGCCGTCTTAAGCTGAGTCTCGGCAACCTTCAGTGCCGCCTTCTCGCTGCCGCGCTGCGCTTTGAGTTGCGCCTTGAGGGCATTGGTTTCGGTTCTGTGGGTGGCCTTGATGCGACGGGCTTCGTTCTTCGCGGCGAGTTTGGCCTCGAGTTTGGCCTTGGCCTTGATGGCGCGCGCCTCGGCCCTGCGGGTGGCGCGGGTTTTGCGCTTGAACAGGCTCATCCCGGCGGCCTCCGGTCATCTCGTCGACGATTCATGTCAGGGCAGTGATGGTGCAGCCCAACACTATCGTCCGGATCATCTGCCGCACCTGTGTGTCCCGGTGGCGGGCAGATTCAGATCGACAGCAAACCGTTGAGTGTGTTTGTGCGAGAATGATCGGATCATCTCAACAGCCGGTTGGTAACGCCTTGAAGGGTGGTTTCGACGTGGGTTCGCGTGTGCGCATCGCCGCAGCGGCCTGCCTCATGGCTTCTGGGCTGTTAGCCGGCGGCGCCGGCGCTTCCATGGCCTTTGCCGGCCCTCCGCTGACTGATGACTCCGGTGACAAACACACCAACGATTCGTTGGGTGATTCGACCCGCGATGGCGTAGATCACGGCCGTGACGGTTCCGGTGAGGGACCGACGTCCGATCCCGGCGAGAAGAAGACCACACCTGGCGAACATTCCGGAACCGTAGGGAACGACGGCGACAAAGGTAAAGGCAACGGCGGCACCCAAGATCTCTCTGCAACCACGAAGCCCTCTCCCACCACGAAGCCCTCTCCCACCACGGAGCCCTCTTCAACCACGGAGGCCTCTTCCACGTCCGAAGAGCCTCCGCCACCGACCGGCGGACCCGGCCAGTGCAAGGAAGAGAAGAAGGCTCACTGCTCGCCCGGCTGGCCGTGGTGGCCGTGGCCATGGAATCCAGGACCAGGTGCACCCCCGGGACCCGGAGGTAATGGTGGCGGCGGTGGCGCCCCCGCGGTGCCGTCAGGCCGTCCGAGCGTGCCGCCGCAGATGCAGTTGCCGCCCGAGCTGATGCCGCCCGCGACCGAACCGGTCGGACCAAGCGTCATCGACGTCGCACCCGGTGTTGGCGTTGCGGCCGCGGAGCTCCCGATCGCACCGATCACGCTGCCGGTCGTCGTGGCGCCGGTCACGGGTCTGGGCGGCGGGTCACCTGGCACGCCGACGTTGCCGGGCGCACCCCGCGGTGTGACTGCAGAGCCACTCGCGGGTCGAGAGCCGCTGCCTGCCAACGTGGGCAGCAACGTCGCCGTTCCGGCGTCCTCGTACCGGATCGGCTACACGGAGTATTTGCGGAGTGCCGGGTTATCCCAGGTCGTGGCCTTGGCAGGGCCGGGGGTTGCGGGCATGCTTGTGCTCACCGGCGCCGGCGGATTGGTTGGATATCGCCAGGCAAAGGCGGGCCATGCGGTACACACAAGCGGCACCGCACGGTTCGGGAACTGACAAAACTGCCCGCCCGTGCGGGGGCGGACAGCGCATAGTGGACTCGTCGAAAGGTGGTTATATGCCTGCCAGCCGCCGCGTCACCCGCGCCGTCAGTGCGGTGCTCGATCTCGCCCCACGACGCGGGGAAGTGTCGCTGCCCCGTCTCGTCGACGCCGTTGGCCAGGATCGCGAACGGCGGATAGAACTCAAGATGGCCGATCTGCCTCCCGGAGTGTGCGGGCAGTGGCGCCAGTACGCCGATCGCGACGTCTTCTTGATCCAGAAGGGCCTGCCCGCCTGGGACCGCACCCTGGCCCACGAGCTCGGGCACCTGGTGCTCGGGCACGAGGGCATCCCGGTTGTCCAGGCGGCCCGCGAAAACGTCGACCTGGCGAGCTCCGACCTGATCGGATACATGCTCAACCAGCGGACCGGCTGCATGGGTCCCAGCGGTGAGGACGCCGAGCAGGAGGCCGAAGACTTCGCGGCGCTGCTCATCTACCGCCTCGGTCGGCTGCCGTCGGATCGCTCCTCGATCGTCCAGGTCCGACTCGGAGAGGCATTTGGTTGATCATCTGGGTGATCGCCGGTCTGCTCGGATTGGCCACCGGCCTGCGTATTGGGTGGGCCCTGGTCAACAAGCAATCGCTGGTGAGCACCGCGATGATCCTGGCGTTGGGCAGCCTCGGATTGGTGGCCGCACTGAATTGGCAGCCGTTGACGCTGCTGATTGACACGGTGCTGCATTGGCCCAACATATCGATGGGCCTGTCCCAGCTCGCGTTGATCGGCTGCGCCGCGGGCAGTTGCGTGATGATCACGACCGTGTCTTCGGAGCGCACGCCTTCCACTGTTCGCAAAATTGCTATCGCGCAGTACAGCGTTGCCGGGGTCATCGCGGTCGCGAGTTTGGTGACCTTCTTTACCGCCGGCCAGCAACCGGAGATGTCGCCGGAGGAGTACCTCAAGCGCAACCTCGCATCAAGCGACGGGAGGTTGCCGTGGTTGCTGCCGCTGCTCTACGTGTTGTTGGCGCTGACCCTGGTGTCGTGGGCAGGCATGCGTCACTCCAATAGGAGCCGGCGCGGTCGCGCCCTGTTTGTCTTCACCATCGGCATCGTGCTGATCGTGCTGGCATCCGCGTTCTTCTTCCTGCGGGCTGCGGGTACCACCCGGTTCGTCGGCGTCGGAGCGGCGGCCACCCTGCTGGGCTGCGCGATGTTGGTGGTCGCCGCTGGGTCGCTGCTGCCAAGCGTCGAAGACTGGTTCGGCGCCCGCCACGAGCTGCGCACCATCCAGCCGCTGCTGACGGAGCTTGGTCGGCGCCACCCCGATGTCGGCATCGGGGTACGCCCCCGCGGCCCGCTGGTGTTCCGGGTGGCCGAGCGGATGTCGCTCATCTCCGACGCACTTTTCCTGGAGGCCACCTCCGCCGATGCCGCGCGGAAGCGGCCGGTCGACGCCACCGGCGCACTACCCACACGCGAGCTCAACGCTGTGGACGACGTGTCGGAACTCGAGCCGCCGTCGGTGCCACCGCATGAGCAGGCGCGGGCGATCGCCATTTGGGTCCACGCAGCGCGAGAGGACGCGCCGAAAGACGCCAGCGCGACGTTTCCCGGGCTTGACTGGCTGCGCCAGCCCACCACCTACTCCGATCGCGAATGGATCCTCGAGATCGCGCAGCAGTATCGCGAGCTCACGGTCTCCAAGAGTGGGACGGTCTGAGCGCCAGACTTTCCCAAATTCGCCGGACGCCGCGTTGCGGCGAACGACGGGCTAATCGTCCAGGTGCTCCCGGCGACGCAGCTCATCAACCTTCTGGAAGATGTCCTGCTGGGCCTCTGCGGACAACCCGACGGTGCGCGCCGCAATACGGCGAACACCCTCGTCACGCATATTCGCCAGCCAGGTCAATTCCTTGTCGAGCTTCTCGTAGTACTCGTCGTCGGTGAAGTAGGCCGGCTTGATACGGAAGAAGTTGGCAAGGGCTGCCATGGTGGCTGCCGAGGGGTTGGTGCGGTTGCCTGAGCGGAGCTGCGACAGGTACGGAGCCGACATCGTGACGCCTTCAGACTTGAGCGCAGCGATGACTTCAGCCGACGTATGCGGGCCACGACCGGGCGGGTAAACCGTGTCGAACAGGCGGTTTAGGCGGGCGGCGAACGTCTTGCTCATCGATTTGACCTCCACATGCTTGACGAGCGGGTTTTGTAGGGCGGCGTATTTGCTGACTATCGTAGCGAGAGTTGTGCCAACAACCAAGTGCAAACCGCAGAAAAGTTAACCCGTCTTTTCGTTTGTTGTGGCCGCTACAGGTCTTAACGGCGTCGTCGGTGTGCGCCGGCACCGTCATCCTACGGTGCGGCGAAGCAAATAATAACGCTTGCGTGGCGGTGACTTTCCTTGAAGTTCGACACAGTTCGTCACAGGAATGCCGATGTTCAACACGGGCAACCGCGATCACGTGCCGCGAAGCCGAATCCCATGTTTGCTAGTTGCGTAGGCAAGCGGGCGCGGTTTACGCCCGTCGGCCCGCTCCCCGGCACGTTACGCCGGATAGCGAGGTGGCAATGGGAACCTGGTCAGTCGTTCGACGGACAGTAGCCAGCCGGGGGCCCACCCGGATCCGGCGACGATTCAAGCGGCTCGCGGCGCCAGCGAATGCTCGCCGCGGTTGCAGACCAAGGCCACCGCAGCCGCGCTTGTGGCGGCCACGGCCACCGCTGTGGTGGCCCCTGGCGCGACCCACCGAAGGCCGCGCGCTCCGTCGAAGAGCAGCCACAATCCGAAGAGCAGGAACAACACACACTGGCAAGGCCGTGCAGGAAATGCTCTGGCAACCGCCTGTGCAGCACCGCGCCCACCGCGATGGCGACCCCGTCGGCGAGCAGCACATGTCGCGGTTCGGCGACCTTGACCGCCTGGTCGTCGTCGCCCGGGCCACCCTCGCGTCATGTCCACACCGCGAACAGCAGGAAGGCGATGGCCGCGACGAACGCGATGGCCGCGACGAACGCGATGGGTCGCTGCGGCCGCGTAAGCCCGAGGAAATGGCCGATCGCCAGCGAAAGCCCGTGCACCAAGACCGATGCGATGCCAACGCCGGACAGCACCACCCACCACCGGTGGCGCAGGGCGTAGGTCATGGTCATCAGCTGCGACTTGTCACCGAGTTCGGCGACAAACACCACGGAGAGACTTACGAGTGCGGCGGTGAGCATGGAGACGACCTCTCGACACGTCGCCGACGGGCCAATTGCTCGCGACCCGCCAGACTTCGGTCGAAGGTCTCGCCCACCGCATTGCGGTTCGCCGGCCGGGCTGTGCGCCAGTATGTCGACTAGCCGATTGGGAGCTACTCCCCTCCGCTGACGTCATCGACCATAGCGATCATTGAGCCGGCGCGCCACTGTCCGCGGTGAGTTCGGGCACCCGAATCGAGCATTGAGGGCGACGAATCAAACGGCTCGAAAACCCTTATGCCGCAAGCAGCATGGCCAAAATAGCGGTGTCGGGATGACTGATCGGGTCGACACCGACCCGGCTCACCATTGACGTCACCGTGCCGTCGGACTCCGCCTCGACCCATGCCGCCCGATGCTCGAGGCCCAGGTGAGGAAGCCCAGGCAGCAGCACGCAGCCGGACGCGGCGCCCATGCACTCGGGCAGTGACGGCGTGGTCTCCGAGGGTGGGTGAAGCATCAACAGCGCCGGCGGTTGATGCAGCGCGAAATACCCTGGCGGCACTGCTGATTCACCCACCACCGTGCCCTCGGCGACCACCAGTCCAACCGTCCCCGGCTCCGGTTGCTCGGGCAGTTCTTCACGGGCGCCGAAAATCGTTGTGGTAGAAAGCAATCCAGGCAGCGAAGCGACACGAACGGCGACCATCAGCAACTGCGCCCACTCCTTGGTCGAATCCGGCCACCGGCCGGAAACCACGAAGCCCTTCAGTGATCCGCGCGAATGAAACGGGGCAATCTCGATCGCCCGACCGGACCCCATCTCCATCTCGCCTCCCCGCCATCGGTGTTCGGACTTGCCGCGACACGCCTGTGGGTCGATCTACTCAGAATGCGCAGGTTCCAGCCCTTGCGCAAGCGGACACGCAAACACTCCGACACCGAACGTGCCGACACTTGGACGCCGGCGAGTCAGTCACCGCGTGCGCGGACCGTCCACAGCACGCGGTAGGAGCCGGCCGCAGGCACCCACCCGAACTGCCGCGAGTCGACGACACCGGGCGCGTGGGGGTTGTCGGAGCGGGCCTCGAATGTTGCGCCGCGACCCGCGCCGCGCACGCCGCCAACGCGCTTGACAAGCCACCGCGACGGCAGCGTCGGATCGCGGAACACACGCAGCTGGCCCCGCCGAGGGTCGCCGGCGCGCAGTGCAAGGAGCCCGTCACCCGGCCGGAGTGCTGGACGCATCGAGTCCTCGACGACGGCGAACCGGCGCAGCGGCCAGCGTCGCTGTGGATGGTTGCGGCCCACTCCGAAAGGGTAAGTTAGGACCATGCTGCAACGACTCTTCGCACACGCCACCCCTGCCCACGCCCACTGCGACTTGTACTGCGGCGTCTACGACCCCGCCCAGGCCAAGATCGAGGCCCTCTCGTGCCTGAAGACGCTCCAGAAGTACCACGACTCCGACGATGAGCACTTCCGCACCCGCGCCATCATCATCAAGGAGCAGCGCGCGGAGGAGGTCAAGCATCACCTGATGGTGCTGTGGGCGGACTTCTTCACCAAGGAGCACTTCGAGCAGTTCCCCAACCTGCACCAGCTGTTCTGGGATGGGGTTCATGGAGCGGGTGACGTCAAGAAGTCGACCGACGTCGCCGTCGCCGAGAAGCTGCTCTCGACGATCGACCAGATCGCCGACATCTTCTGGCAGACGGAGAAGGCCAAGGGCATGGGGGTCTACCCGCCGGCGTGAGAACGCACCCTGACCGCGGCCGGTCGGCCGCGGTCAGGATCGCACCGTCGAGCGACCCATGGCCGGACTCGGCGCTTGGTGGATCCTCTGGTGGCGGGTCGGATCTCAAAGAGGTTCTCCACCAGGCTGATCGAGGCTCGAGACACACGTCTATCCGGTCGGCCCCCGCACACACCGGCCCAGCGCACACCGCGAGAACGCGCGCATACACCCGACTCGGTTGGATTCAGAACAGAACGATCAGGGCGAGAATGCCCAACAGCACGAGCGCGATGACACCGGCGCGCATACACGCCATCAGTTGACCGCGGGTGTAGATGTTCGCCGAGGAGTGCCACTCAGACGGCGGTACAGCGGACCCCGGACCCATCGGATGTGACGCCATCAAACCCTCCTGACCTGCACGATCTTGGCCCTCCCCCAGTGAGATCTGTCACAAGCGCCTCGTGTGACGCTGATCATAACCCCTTTTGTGGCGGGTGAAAAATCGACACCGCCATTGGAAAACCATTGTGAAAACGTGGCGAAAACTCAGCGGTCAGCGCGGTATCCGCCGCGTGCGCCGACGCCAACACCTGTCCCGCGCTGGGTTGTGGATCGATCCATGATCCGCCCGTAACGGAAGCGGGCGGGGACTGCCAGCAACCCCCGCGACGCTCGGTCAACCCGACAGGGCGTAGCCACAACGTGTCAACCGAATGAACGACAGGGACGGCCGCGGTCGGTGCGCGCAGCCGGAAAGTTAGCCTGCCAACCCATTTCGCTCGGGGCCCGTCGGCCTGTTGATCGGCGGCCGCTGGCAGCGCAAGGTTATCCACAGTAACTTCCAGCAACCCCACAGATTCACCGGCTCAAACGGGGTTTCGGCCGATGGCGGGCTGTGGATGAACCTGTGGAAATTGTGGATAGTCCGGCATTGCTGACACGGCATCCGCTCACCCACCGAAAGGCATCGTGGTGGAGTGCCAGCGGCGCGCCGTGTCAGCATGAACGGCATGGACGAGCCGCGGGTCGCGCAAGCGCAGATCGCCGATGTTCCCTCGACGTTCGACGGGTTGGTGGTTCTGCTCGACGTACGCGAGGACGACGAATGGCAGCGCGGTCATGCGCCCGGCGCCAAGCACATCCCGATGGGTCAGGTTCCTTCACGCATCGACGAGATCAGCGCGGAGGCCAAGCTGTTCGTGGTGTGCCAGGCGGGCGGCCGATCACAGCGCGTGGCGCAGTATCTGGCCCGCAACGGCTACCGCCCGGTGAACGTCTCGGGCGGCATGTCCGCCTGGGCCGGTGCCGGCCGTCCGGTTGTCACCGACGACGGCACTACGGGCGTCATCTGACGGGCCGCCGCTAGGCTGGTCGGATGATCCAGGTGTGTTCTGCGTGCGGAACGCGGTGGAACGTGCGCGACCGAAGGCGGGTCTGGTGCCCACGCTGCCACGGGACTCTGCTGGCGCCGTCCGGCGCCGCGCCCGGAGCCGAGTGGAGCGCCCGTCCGACAGGACCGCCGGGCGGGCTCGGGTCTCCGCCTGCTGGCGGGGGACGCACGCCGCCGAGGCTGCCGCCCGGATATCGCTGGATCGCGGTGCGGCCGGGGGCGGCCCCGCCGCCGCACCGCCGCAGGCGACCCCTCGGCCCGACCCCGCGCTATCCGGTAATCCCCAGGTGGGGTCTGGCGGACAATCTCGAGGCTCCCGAGTTGCAAGCGGCCGGGCCGCGCAGCGGCCCGTCCCTTGCGATGGTGCGTGCCACCCTGCTCGCGACGATGGTGGTGCTGGGTGTCGCCGCGCTGGTGCACGTGGTGCGCTATGCACTGCTGATCGCCAACCGATCGGTGTTGTTGAACAAAGTGGTGGCGTTCGCAGCGACCTGGTCGGGCGTGCTCGCCAGTGTCGTCGCGATGTTCACGGTCGTGGCCTGCGTGGTGGTGCTGACCAACTGGTTGATAGCGCGGCGGGCCACGGCCTTCGCGCATCACCGCCGCGACGATCCACGCCCGGCATGGGTGCTGCGGGCGGGTTGCCTTGTGCCGCTGGTGAATCTGGTCTGGGCGCCGGTGTTCGTGATCGAGTTGGCCGGCGTCGAAGATCGGCTGAATTTGCTGCGCAGGCCGATCCTGGTGTGGTGGATCGTGTGGATCTTCAGCACCGCGGTTTCGGTGTTCTCGCTCGCGACGAGCTTCAGCCAGGATCCGCAGGGCATCGCGGACAACACGGTGACCACGATCGTCGCCTACCTGCTGGCGCTGGCGGCACTGCTGTTGGCTATGAAGGTGTTCCTCGGCTTCGAGCGCCGGCCGGTCGAGCGGCCGGCCAGGCGCTGGGTGATCGTGCGCGACGAGGTGGACCCATCGGCCGACAAGCAAACAGCACCCGAGCCTGAGCCGGCAGCTGCGGTTGAGTCTGAAGGGCAGAACCCGGCAGCATAGCCGTATGAAGTCGGGCGACGGCATGTTCGGCGGCCATCCGTTCGTGGTGGCGCACCGTGGCGCATCCGCCGAACGTCCGGAGCACACCCTGGCGGCCTATGAACTGGCGCTCAAGGAAGGCACCGACGGTGTTGAATGCGATGTCCGCCTGACCCGCGACGGCCACCTGGTGTGCGTGCACGACCGGCGGGTGGACCGGACGTCCAATGGGACCGGACTGGTCAGCGAGATGACACTGGCGCAGATGCGCGAACTCGACTTCGGGGGGTGGCACCCCAGTTGGCGCCCCGACGGCAGCCAGGGCGACACCGGCCTGCTCGCGCTCGACGACCTGGTTTCCCTCGTCCTGGACTGGAACCGGCCCGTCAAGCTCTTCATCGAGACCAAGCATCCCGTTCGATACGGCGCGCTGGTGGAGAGCAAGGTGCTGGCCTTGCTGCACCGGTATGGCATCGCGTCGCCGGCCTCGGCGGATCTGTCCCGCGCGGTGGTGATGTCGTTCTCCGCGGCGGCGGTGTGGCGGATCCGGCGCGCGGCCCCGATGCTGCCGACGGTGCTGCTCGGTGAGACCTCCCGCTACCTCGGCGGAGGCGCCGCCACTACCGTCGGCGCCACCGCCGTTGGGCCGTCCATCGCGACGCTGCGCGAACACCCCGAGTTGGTGGACCGGGCCGCGGCCCAGGGCCGTGCGCTGTACTGCTGGACCGTCGACCACTACGAGGATGTCCGGTACTGCCGCGACGTCGGCGTGGCGTGGGTGGCGACGAACCATCCCGGCCGCACCAAGGTATGGCTGCAGAACGGGCTGACGGGCGCGGGAAGGGATTAAAGCTCGTCAGCCCGGCTCGCCGGCATCGAGGACGTCCTGCGGGACGGGCGAGTCGGACGCCAGCGCCGCGAACAGCTGGCGCGCGGCGTCGCTGTTCCACACCACGACAGAACCGGAGTCGCTGCCGGTGAACTCCCCGATCGGCACGGTTGCGGTGGTGACGTTGCCCCGCAGGGCCAGCGCCAGCCGTGCCAGGTCCCAGATGTGGACGCGCGCATCGACTGTGAGCGCGCGGGCGCCCGCATGCGCCATCGGGTACCAGCGCAGCGGGTTGAGCAGTACGGCCGGGCTGGCGGCACGATGCAGCAGGGCCGACATGAACCGGCGCTGGTTGATCATCCGATCCAGGTCGGCCCGTGGGGTGGCGCGAGTGCGGACATAGCCGAGCGCGTTGCGGCCGTCGAGCTTCTGACACCCGGCGGGCAGGTCGATGCCGGCGAGCGGGTCGCTGATCGGTTCAGCGGGGCACATGGTCACTCCACCGACCGCGTCGACAAGGACGGCGAAACCGTCGAACCCGATCTCGGCGTAGTGGTCGAGCCGGATCCCCGTGGCCTGCTCGACGGTCTGCGCCAACAGCGGAGCGCCGCCGACGGCGAACGCCGCGTTGATCTTGTCCTCGCCGTCGCCGGGAATCGGCACGTAGGAGTCCCGCGGGATGGACACCATCGTGGTGGGTGTGCTTGATCCGATTCCGGGAACGTGCACGAGCAGGATGGTGTCGGTGCGGCCGTTGCCGATGTCGCCGCCGGTGGCCAGCTCGGCCTGCTGGTCAGGGGTCAGGCCCTGGCGGCTGTCCGATCCCACCAGCAGCCAGGTGGTGCCCTTGCCGGCAGCGGGTCGCTCGGGATAGTCGGCCAGCGCAGGGATGCGGTGCAGCGACGAGTCCGTCCACCAACCCGCGCCCACCACCGCGACGACGAACACCAACAGGAACGCGAGCACAATGCGGCCCCAATGTCGTTTGCGGCGCGGCTTTTTTGCCTTCGTTGGGGCAAGTGGTTGTTGCTCCATCGGCGCAGGCCGGTGCGGCGGCCGCACAGTGGGCGGCGGGGCCGCGGGACCACGGGGCGGACGCGGCGGACGAACCGGGGGCGGCTGCGGGCGCGGTGGCCACGCGGGATGCGGCCGGTAGTTGGGGTCACGGCGGATCACTTGCGACGGCTCCCGGCGCGACCTCGGGGCGGGGCCAGGGGCGCGCGGCCCGTCGTCGTTCACAGCAACGAATCTACGTGCCAGGCAGCCGCGATTACGTCAGCCAGCCGAGGTGGCCCGCCGCCAGCGCATAGCCGACGTAGGCGATCGTGTCGATGATCCCGTGCGCGATGATCAACGGCCACAGCCTGCCGGTGCGCTGCCACACATAGGCGAACACCAGGCCCATCACGACATTGCCCAGTCCCGCGCTGAAGCCCTGGTAGAGGTGGTATGCACCGCGCAGCAGGCTGGAGGCCAGCAGGGCCGCCACCGGGTTGACCCGCAGCTGGCGCAGCCGCGTCAGCAGGAACGCGACCACGATGACCTCTTCTGCCCAGCCGTTGGCGAACGCCGATACGATCAGCACCGGTATCCGCCACCAGGTGTCGTAGAGCTCCGCTGGCTCCACGTGTGCGCTCAACCCCAGTGCCCGGGCCGCCACGTACAGGCCCAGTCCTGGGAGTCCGATCAGCGCAGCGAGGCCGAGGCCGCCAAGCACGTCGGGCCGCAAGCGCACCCTGCCAAGCCCGATCTGAGCGGGCCCGAATCCACTGCGCCACAACAGGTATACGCCCAGAGTGCCCCACGCGACGAGTTGGAAGGTGACCGCGAGGTTCAGGCCGAGATCAATGAGGTCGAACGGTGAGCGACGCGGATTGAGGGCTACCCGCCGGCCGGCCAGGCCGAGCAGCACCGCCTCGATCAGGTTCAGAAACGCCGTATAGGCACTCAGCCCGAACGACACCGCCAAGACGACCGCGATTTCGATGCGCAGCCAACGCCGCTGCGGATCGGTCAGCTCGTCGGGTGGCCCTGTCACCGGAGACACGGTAGCGGCAGCGGGGTCCTAGAGTCGTCGCGCGCGCAGCCCGTTGAGGAACGGGCAGCCCATCAGGATGCGGATCGCCTGGCTGAGCCCGGTCACGTCGTCGACCGGTTTGGCGAACGGCAGCCGCACATCGTGATCGCCTTCGTCGTTTTCGACCCGCAGTTGCACCCCGTAGCGGTCGAGGCCAAGCGGTCTGACCCGGCCGCGGCGCAGCGGCATCGGCAGCCGGGTCGCCAGCCGGTCGACGACCTCGTGATGTGCCGACTCCATGTGCTGCAGCCGGCACGACTCCGTCGCGCGTCCGCGACCTCCACCGACTCGATTTCCAGTCGCATCAACGCGTAGCGGGTGTCGGCGACGGAATCAGAATTCACTTGGAGAAGAGCGGGATTGGGGTCCTTGGCGGCGATCAGGTCGAGCAGGGCGGCGACTTCGCTGACGGGGACGCCGTGCAGACGCCCGCGGATCCACACCAGTGAGCGCACCGGCTCACGCAGCGGCAGCGGGGCGTAGTCGGTCATCTCAAGTACCGCCCCCAGACCCGCGGTCCCTGCGGCGAGCGCCATCCCGGCGAGGATGCCGTCGCAAGGGACGGTGATCGCGAACGATCCGTCGGCGAGCAGCTGGTGCACCGGTGTGGAGGTGGGCTCGACGCCCTCGACCGCGAACATGGCGCCACCCGCCCGCCCGCCCGCACTGCGGATTCGCTCGGCCGTCGTCGGTGCCACTGCTGTCATCGCGCCAGCTCCAATTGATGAGGTACGGCTAACCTAACTAGCCAACCGTTCGGGGAGCACGGCCTACCGAAGCGGCATCAGGGGCGGCGCCCCGACAACCGATAGGGTTGAAATGTGCCACGCATCGCCTATCTCGGACCCGAAGGGACATTCACCGAGGCGGCCTTGCTCAAGATCTCGGCCAGCGGGTTGGTTCCCGGCACCGGCTCGTCGGACGCCATCACGCCGATCCCAACGGAGAGCACGCCCGCAGCTCTCGCCGCTGTCCGGTCCGGCGACGCCGACTACGCCTGCGTGCCGATCGAAAACTCGATCGAGGGATCGGTTCTGCCGACCCTGGACAACCTCGCCGCCGGGACGCCACTGCAGATCTTCGCCGAGCTGACCCTCGACGTGTCGTTCACCATCGTCGTGCGAAGAGGCACGCCGGCCTCAGAGGTGGACACCGTGGCGGCCTTCCCGGTGGCGGCCGCCCAGGTGCGGCATTGGCTGACCGAACACCTGCCGAAGGCGCAAGTGGTGCCTGCCAATTCGAACGCCGCGGCCGCACACGACGTCTCCAACGGGCGCGCCGACGCCGGGGTGAGCACGGCACTGGCGGCGGCACGCTACGGCCTGACGGTGCTGGCCACCGATGTCGTCGACGAGCCAAACGCGCGCACCCGGTTCGTGTTGGCAGGGCAGCCGGGACCGCCGCAGGCCCGCACAGGAGCCGACCGCACCTCGGTCGTGCTGCGGCTCGACAACGTCCCAGGCGCGCTGGTGTCGGCGTTGACGGAGTTCGCGATCCGCGACATCGACCTCACCCGTATCGAATCCCGGCCCACCCGAACCGAACTCGGCACCTACATCTTCTTCCTGGACTGCGTGGGGCACATCGACGACCACGCGGTCGCCGAGGCACTCAAAGCCCTGCACCGTCGTTGTGCTGACGTGCGCTACTTGGGTTCGTGGCCGACAGGAGCTGCCGCCGGTGCGGTGCCGCCCCTGCTCGATGAGGCATCCCTCTGGCTGACGCGGCTGCGGGAGGGCAAGCCGTGAGTGGGCGGCTGGTGCTGGTCCGACACGGACAGTCGCACGGCAACGTCCACCGTCGCCTCGACACCCGGCCGCCAGGGGCGGCGCTGACCGACCTTGGCCGCGATCAGGCCCGCGCCTTCGCCCGCGACCTGCCGCATCGCCCGGCGATGATTGCTCACTCGGTGGCCGTGCGGGCCGCCCAGACCGCGGCGGAGATCAGCGGCGAGCTCGGCCTTGACACCCACGAATTCGAGGGCATTCACGAGGTCCAGGTGGGTGACCTCGAGGACCGCAACGACGACACCGCGATCGCCTCGTTCGAGTCGGTCTATCAACGGTGGCACGAGGGCGATCTGGACGTGCCGATGCCGCGCGGGGAGACCGGCAACGAGGTGCTCGACCGCTATGTGCCGGTGCTGACTGGGCTGCGGATGCGCCACCTCGACGACGACGCGTGGCATGGCGACATCGTCGTGGTCAGCCACGGCGCCGCGATCCGGCTCGTGTCGGCGGTGCTGGCGGGCGTCGACGGCAGCTTCGCCCTCGACCATCACCTGGCCAACACAGAATCCGTTGTGCTGTCGCCGATTACCGACGGGCGGTGGAGCTGCGTGCAGTGGTCGACGCTGACGCCGCCGTTCTACCCCGAGCCCGATGTGCACCCGGTCGAGGATGCGCTGCAGTCAGCCGACCCGATGGGCTGATGCGAGGGCGCCGCATGTGCACCCGAGCGCGTCGCAATCGACGCTGAATGCGTGCACCACTTCGGGGGTGGCGCAGCCGTCCTCGGTGCATTCCGACCGATACCAGGCGTGGTGAACGACGGTGCCATGGCAGTGCTCGAGCCCCGCAAGGCACTCGCGGCAGTCACTGCTCATGGCCCCTTGATAGCACCGGGCAGGGGCAAAGCGTGGTTGCCGCGCCTGGCTCGGGCCCGTTATCCAGCCGGTCGGTGTTTGCGCAACCGGCTCATCCCCAACCCAATTCGTGAAGCCGCTCGTCGTCGATGCCGAAATGATGGGCGATCTCGTGGATCACCGTGATCGCGACTTCGTCCACCACCTCATCGTCGTCTTCGCAGACCTCAAGCAGCGCCTCGCGGTAGATAGTGATGGTGTCGGGCAGCGAGCCCGCGTACCACGAATCACGTTCGGTCAGTGCCACACCGTGATACAGGCCGAGCAGGTCGGGTTCGTCGGGGTTACGGGCCTCGACAAGGACCACGACGTTGTCGATGGCCGCGGCAAGCTCGGGCGGAATCAAGTCGAGTGCGTCGGAGACCAGCTCGTCAAACCGTTGCGGGCTCATCCGCCCGGGCACGCGGCTACTGCCCCGGCGGTGGCAGTGGCTCGGCAGGCGGCGCCGGCGCAGGCGCCGGTGCGGCCTCAGGCGGAGGTGGAGGGGCAACAGGTCCAGGAGGCGCGCCCATACCCTGCGGGGCGCCGTCGGGTGGCGGTGGTGCATCCTGCGGTGCGCCAGGCGGCGGTGGTGCGTTGAGGAACGCGTTGCCTGGTGGCGGAGGGGCCACCGTCGAGGTCGGTGCGGTCTGACCCGCCGTGGTGCCCGTCGACTGTTGCCCAGGCATGTGCTGGGTCTGCTGACCCGGGTCGGTGGTCTGAGGACTGGTGTACTGCGAGGAGGTGTCCGGCATTTGGGGCTCGATTAACGGGATCGGCGGCAGGTCAAGCCGACCTTCGGGGATGTCCGGCGGCGCGATCGGCGGCTGACCGTTGATCATCAGCGGACCCTTGGCGCTGTTGAGCAATGTCGACCAGCCGCCGTTGCCCAGTGTCGCGCCGATGCTGCACGACACCTGGTGGCTGCCCGCCGACCAGCTCGGCAGCGAGACGGTGCTGTAAATCAGGGTGAGTGTGGTGCTGCGCAGCTGGATCGGCGCCAGGTAGGCGTCCGTCATCCTGGTGCAGGCGTCCTTGATGAAGGTGTCCTGGTCGGGTTCCGGCGGCAACGCCGTTGGGAACTTCTCGGCCAGGTTGACCGCGCCCGTGACCTCCATGGCGTGTGGCGCCGCGCAGTCGACTGGAATGTCGGTCGGCTGGTTGGTGGTCGGGTCGATGCCAAGGCAGGTGCCTGCCGGCCACACCTTCGACTGGTCGACGTCGGCGACCTTGCCCTTGAACGCGATCTGCTGGTTGTTCGGCCCCGGCAGCTGCAAGCCGCACAGCATGCGTCGCTCACCCGACTGTCGCCACGCCTTCTCACCCGACCACAGCATGCTGACGGTGAACCGGCTGTTCGGGTCGAAGCGGGCGCCGAGGTAGCGCTTCACGGCTACCGAGCACTGCTCCTGGCTGATCTGCTGAATACGGGCGGCCGACGGCGGCTGCGCGCCGGGGCCGTACTCGGTTCCTGGGAAGGTCCGCATGTCCACCGACTCGGCGACCTCGAAGCGGTGCTCGTCTTTGCAGTCGACGATCTGCGCCGAGTCCGGGGTGCGCTCGGGCCAGTTCAGACAGTCGCCACTGTTGGCGTGGTTGAACGTGTCGTTGCCCCGGGGGCCGAGTGAGATCGTGCTGGCGGTGAGCCCGTTGGAGCCGTCCTTGCCCGGCAGCGCCGTGATGAGCCCTGCGATGAGCAGGCCACCCAGCGCCGTCAACAACAGCGCGCGGCGCGTCGACGTGGCCTGCAGACTCTGCCACCACGCCACCCGCTGCGACGGCTGTTCGTCGTCGCCCTTGTGCGAGTCTGCGAGCGATTGCCCGCGTTCGGGTGCCTCCAACATCGGCTCTATTGTGACAGGCGTGTCGGGCGTTGTGACAAGTGATGCAGTTGTAATGTTACGAGGTTGTGCCTGAGCGGCCCCCTCGGCATCTTCGGCCTGCGCGACCGACAGTAGGGTTGCGGCCGTGATCGACGTCAAGCTGCTGCGCGAAAACCCTGACCTGGTGCGCGCATCGCAACGTGCCCGCGGCGAAGACCCAGGACTCGTTGATGAGCTCCTCGACGCCGACGCCGCGAGGCGGTCTGCAGTGTCAGCCGCCGACAACCTGCGCGCCGAGCAGAAGGTGCTCAGTCGAGACATCGCAAGGAGCGGTCAGGAAGAAAAGGCTGGGCTGCTGGAAACGGCCAAGTTGAATTCGGCAAGAGTCAAGGCCGCCGAGGTCGAGCAGGCCGACGCCGAAAAGGCGTTCACCACGGCGTATATGGCGATCTCGAATGTGATCATCGACGGCGTGCCTGCCGGCGGCGAGGACGACTTCGTGGTGCTTGACATCGTCGGAGAGCCACCGGCCATCGAACATCCGAAGGACCACGTCGAGCTCGGCGAGTCGCTCGGCCTGATCGACCTGGAACGTGGCGCGAAGGTATCAGGGGCGCGGTTTTACTTCCTCACCGGCGCAGGGGCACTGCTGCAGCTCGGCCTGATGCAGCTCGCGGTGCGGCTTGCCACCGAAAACGGTTTCACCCTGGTGATCCCGCCGGTCCTGGTGCGCAAGGAAATCATGGCGGGCACCGGATTTCTCGGCGCGCACAGTGAAGAGGTGTACCGCGTCGAGGCCGACGACCTGTACCTCGTCGGCACGTCGGAGGTGCCGCTGGCCGGATTCCACTCCGACGAGATCCTCGACCTGTCCGACGGGCCCCTGCGCTACGCCGGCTGGTCGTCGTGTTTCCGCCGCGAGGCGGGTAGCCACGGCAAGGACACCCGCGGCATCATCAGGGTGCACCAATTCGACAAGGTCGAGGGCTTCGTCTACTGCAAACCGGACGAGGCCGAGGCCGAGCACCAGCGGCTGTTGGCGTGGGAACGCGAGATGCTCGCGAAGATCGACGTGCCGTATCGTGTAATCGACATCGCCGCAGGCGATCTCGGCGCCTCGGCGGCCCGCAAGTTCGACTGTGAGGCATGGATCCCGACGCAGCAGACCTACCGTGAGCTCACGTCGACGTCGAACTGCACGACGTTTCAGGCCCGGCGGCTGGCCGTCCGCTACCGCGACGAGAACGGCAAGCCGCAGACGGCCGCGACTCTCAATGGGACCCTGGCGACCACGCGATGGCTGGTGGCGATCCTGGAGAACCATCAGCAGCCCGACGGCAGTGTCCGCGTTCCTGAGGCCCTGGCGCCGTTCGTCGGCACAGACGTACTTGAGCCGAAAGGCTAAGGAGCCAGCAGCTCGTCGAGCATGGCCAGAAACTCCTTCGGGCGCTGCGGCGTGAACGCGGGCTTTGGCCGCGTACCCGGCACGTCGAGCGTCACCAGCGTGGACTTGATCGGCCGCCACACATCCAAGGGCAGCCAGCGGCGTAGGTCGGAGGTGCCCCAGATGCGGAACCGCACATTGAACAACCCAAGCGGCTCGGCCTTGTACCCGCGGATCGAACGCAGCGGGATCACCTTGGAGGTGCCCGACGGAAAGTGATAGCGCCGCAACGTGATCGCCTCACGATCCAGCTGGATCAGGCCGTCGTCGTAGTACTGGCGTGGCGCGGTCATTTGCGCTCCGACCTCAGTTCATGGCCCTTGGTGGTCAGGCAGCGGCCGGTGTCCAGGTTCCACTGCCAGCCATGCAGGTTGCAGGTCAACGTGCTGTCCTCCACCACGCCGAACTTCGACAAGTCGGCCTTCAGGTGCGGGCAACGACGCTGAATCTCCCATCCGTCCAAGGTGATCGACGCGGTGTTGTCATGCGCCTCGGCGAACCAGCCGTCGGCGTAGGCGATGCGCTCGTCGGTGAGGCACTTGAAGAACGTGTAAAGGTACTCGTTGTAGCCGCCGACCCGCCAGGCTGAGAAACGGGTCGACAAGAAGATGGTGTTCACCCAGTCCGGCTCGGCGTCCCGCAACACGGTCCGCACCAACTCAGGGGCGATCGCGAACCCGTAGCGGAACTTTTCATCGGGAATCGGTTCGCGCACCGCACGTTTCGGGAAGTCCAGTACGATGGTTTCAGGGCCCAAGCGCAGCTCGACCGGATACCCGATGCCGTCGCAGATCTGGTCGCTCTGCAGCATGATCGGCTCGAGTACCGCCCGCAACGGCTCGAGCAAGGGTTCGCCGGCCGCGGGCGCCCAACTGGCCTTCTCGGCGGCCAGTACCGCCGCCATCCGTTCGGCGTAGTCGGCGATGTAAGCGGCCTTGCCCGTGGTGAAGATGGCATGCACGTCGTCGTCGGGCAGCGGGTGAATCAGTGAGTTCAACTGTGGCCCAGTGAAATCCGCCGTCGACCCGGGAATCATCAGCAGGCCGTAGTCGTGGCCGTTTGTCCGCATCTGGTCCAGGAACACCGCCTGGTCCGGGAAGATGTTGGCAGGGTCGCCGTGGTCGTCGTTGAGGTCACGCAGTTCGGGGTCGAGGAAACAGGGCGGCCCGGCCGACGGCACCACCCACGTCGCGCCGACCTGAGCGATGTACTGGCGGCAGCGGTCCATCTGGCGCTGACGCTTCTGGGTGCCGAACGCCTCCTTCGCCCGTGCCGGCATGTCGTAGACCATCGGGTACCAGATCGCGCCCGAGTACTGCAGCATGTGCACGTCGACGTGGCCGAAGTCGGCGTGCAGCGCGTCAAGGTCGACGGGCCGCGCGTCGTTCATGTTGAAGCAGACGGTCTCCCCGTCGTCGACCACAAGACCGGAGTCGCCGATCGGACCGTCGGCCGGGGCGCGCAGCGCGATGATCATCACATCGAGGTCGCCCTTGGGCCCGCTGACGCGGTGTTTGACCGAGTCCGTCGTCTCGAAGAACCGAGAAAAGCCCACCTTCTCGAGCTCGCGTTGCAGGTCGGGCACCGGGTAGTCGGGCAGCAGCACGACCGCGTCCTCGTTGACGTGCTCGCGCAGGTTTTTCGGGTCGAAGTGGTCTGAGTGCAGGTGCGAGACGTACAGGTAGTCGACGTCGCCAAGCGCGTCCCAGTTCAAGGTGCTGTTGTCGGGGAACGGGAACCACGACGCGAAGTACGCCGGGTTGACCCACGGGTCGCACAGGATGCTTCCTGCCTTGGTGTCGATCCGGAAACCCGCGTGCCCGACGCTTGTGACCTGCACTAACGCCCCTTCTGCTCGATGTGTATCCGCTCTGAAGCTTAATGGGAGGAGATATCGCCGGCGTTCCAGAGCCGCCGGTAGTGGTCGATGCGAGTCGCGTCAGGATCCACGCCGTAGGCGTCCAGCAGTTCGCCGTCCCAGGAGCCGGCGTAATTCCACGACAGCGACAGCGTTGCCACCGCAAGGTCGGCCCACCGATCGGCGACGCCAAGGTCGCCGAGGTCGACGTGCCCGCAGCAGCGGCCGTCGTCGTCGATCAACGTGTTGGGCGCGCACGCGTCGCCGTGGCAGACCACGAGCCGGTCGATCGGCGGTGAGTCGGTCACCCACGGCGGCGTGCCGAACGGGCAGTCGTCGACCGGCAGCCGGTCGTGCAGCAGCCGCAACCCGGCGCCTATCGCGCGCGCCGCGGTCCGCGGGTTGGCCACCCAGTGCGGGTCAACGGCCGATCGCCCTTGCAGTCCCGCTGTGTGCAGCCAGCCGCCGCCCGCGCCCAACACACGTGGCACCCGGAGATACGCTGCCGCCCAGCCAAGCCGCTCGGCCTCGGCAACCAAGTGCTGTGCCAACCCGGGCGTCGCCGTCTTCACGAACTCGCGTCCAGGGCCGGAGCCCACCTCGAAGGTGACACCATCCAAATCGTTGACCCAGACCGCGGCCACCGGTCGGCCCGCGGCGATGTCGACGACGATGCCGGGGGTCGGCACCGGGCCGGTGGGAACGGTCACGCCTGCCCCTATCTGTTCGCCCGTCTACGGCTGAACCTGCAAGCGCACTACGCTTGCGGCTGTGGAACCGGTATACGGGACAGTCATCCAGCTCGCCCGCCTGGTGTGGCGGATGCAGGGCCTGAAGTTCACCATTACCGGTGTCGAGAACCTGCCCCGCACCGGGGGTGCGGTGGTCGCGATCAACCACACCAGCTACTTCGACTTCACCTTCGCGGGACTGCCCACCTACAGGCAGCACCTGGGCCGCAAGGTGCGATTCATGGCGAAGAAAGAGGTCTTCGACAACAAGATCACCGGGCCGATCATGCGCAGCCTGCGCCATATCGAGGTGGACCGGCACAGCGGCGCGCCATCCTTCGAGGAGGCCTGTCAGAAGCTGAAGGAAGGCGAGCTGCTCGGCGTTTACCCCGAGGCCACCATCAGTCGCAGTTTCGAGATCAAGGAATTCAAGTCGGGGGCGGCCCGCATGGCGATCGCCGCCGACGTGCCGATCGTCCCGCACATCGTCTGGGGCGCGCAGCGGATCTGGACCAAGGGGTATCCCAAGAACATGTGGCGCCCCAAGGTGCCGATCTCGGTGGCCGTCGGCGAACCGATCGCCCCGACCCTGCCGCCGACCGAACTGACCGCGCTGCTGCATTCGCGGATGCAGCATCTGCTGGAGCGGGTGCAGGACGCGTACGGCCCACATCCGCCAGGTGAGTACTGGGTGCCGCACCGGTTGGGTGGGGGAGCGCCATCGCTGGCAGAGGCCAACCGGATGGACGCCGAGGAGGCCGCCGAGAAAGCCGCCCGCCGCGCGGTGGGGGAACCTCCCGCTCGCGGGGGACAGTCCGGACCCGCCGAGGCGCCGGGGTAGCGCACATGGAACCGGTCTTCCGCACGCTGGAGATATCAGTCAGCCTGGCGACAAGGGCCATCGGGACCAGGATCACCTACCACGGCCTGGGCAACGTCCCGGACCGCGGCGGCGCCGTGATCGCGATCAACCACACCAGTTATGTCGACTGGTTCCCTGCGGCGCTGGCGGCGTATCACCGGCACCGCCGGCTGCGGTTCATGATCAAGACCGAAATGCAGGACGTGAAGGTCGTCAACTTTCTGATCAAACACTCAGGGACGATCCCGGTGGACCGTGATGCCGGGGGGAGCGCCTACGCCGTTGCGGTGGAGCGACTACGGGCCGGGGAGATCGTCGGCGTGTATCCCGAGGCCACGATCAGCCGCAGCTTCGAGCTCAA
>JAOPVX010000235.1 GCA_025965975.1 Mycobacterium sp.
GGGGGATCACCGTGGACGACCTGTTCGAGAAGCTTCGCGCAAGCAACGCCCAAATGCAGCGTCGCGACAGCAACCTGTCCAAGGAGCTCGACGAGAAGCGCAGCACCGCCGGTCCCGTCGATGAGGAAGCGGTCGCGCCGGCGCTGACGGGAATGGCGGTCAGCGACGATGTCGACGCGGGTGATGTCCTACAGGAGTCGATCGTCAGGCGCACCGGCCGCCCGGTTCTGGCGATCATCCGGGACCGGGCACAGCTGAGCATCGACGACCCGGACAGCACGGTGTGGAAAGCGCGGTTAACGAAAACCCATCAACAGCTGGAAATCGCGGCACGAGCCGTTGGCCGGATTGAGGTGACGGGCCACAGCCTGTCGTGGCTGGGGACCGGCTGGCTGGTCGCACCCAACGTGATCGTCACCAATCGACATGTGGCATCCGAATTCGCCCGGCAGTCGGGCGCGAATTTCGTGTTCCGTCAGGGACTGTCGGGGAAACCGATGACGGCATCGATCGATTTGCTGGAGGAGGTCGGCCGAACCGACGAATGGACCTTCACGATCGAGAAGGTGCTGCACATCGAGGACCCCGACGGACCAGACCTCGCGTTCTGCGGCGTCGTACACACCAGCGGCGAACAGGCACCGGCACCGATCTCCTTCTCGCAATCGGCCCAAGACGATGAGCTGGTCGCCGTCATCGGCTACCCGGCCCGCGACAGCCGGGTTCCCGAACAAGCGCTGATGGACCAGATCTTCGGCGATGTCTATGACAAGAAACGGCTCGCGCCGGGTCAGGTCACCGGCACCAAGGTCGATGTGCTGACCCACGACTGCTCCACCCTCGGGGGGAACTCCGGCTCGGTCATGCTGTCGCTGTCGAGCGGGGATGCCGTCGGCCTTCACTACGGGGGACGGTTCCTCGAATCCAACTTCGCGGTTTCAGCGGCCGTGGTGGATCGGCGCCTCAAACAAGTACTCAGCGGTACCCCGATCGCCGCGCCGGCACCCAACATCGCGGCCCCCGAGGGCATTACCGGCAAGCCGGAGCAGCCGGCAGCGACGAGAGCAGCCGACAACACAACGCAACTGACCTACATCGTTCCGATTCGCATCACTGTTGATATCGACACCGCCGTCCGCCATGCGGGTTCGGCGGCAGCACAACCGACACCGTCGGCAACCGGAGCTGGCGAGGACGAGGTGTTCACCGAAGCGGTGGCCGCCGACCTTGCCGACCGCGAGGGCTACAACGAGGCGTTCCTGGGCCAAAAGTTCGGTGTTCCGTTGCCGGAGGTGACGGCCGCCGATGACGTCCTTCAGTTCAGCGCCAACGGCGAAACCAATCAGGTGCTGCGCTACGAGCACTTCTCCGTCGTGATGAGCCGCAGTCGGCGGATGTGTCACTTCAGCGCTGTGAACATCGACGGCAAGCGATTCAAGGCGCTCCCGCGGAGCGGGTGGCGAACCGATCCGCGGATACCGGCCGAGGCGCAGATCATCAAGGAGTGCTATGGCAACGCGCCGAAGTTCGCCCGCGGGCACATGACCCGTCGCGAGGACCCCATCTGGGGCACCGGTGACGCGCCAGGACTGGGCAACTCGGATTCCATGCACGTCACGAACGTTGTTCCGCAGATGCAGCCGTTCAACGCCGGGGTGTGGCTGGATCTCGAGCAGTTCGCTTTGCAGAACGCGCGCAAGGACAAGATGGTGATCTCGGTGTTCACGGGTCCGTTCCTCGCCGACGACGATCCGGTGAAATTCCGCGTGAAGGTGCCCGTCGAGTTCTGGAGGGTCATCGCGTTCATCCACGACGAGACGGGCAAGCTGTGTGCGACCGGCTACACGATGTCGCAGAAGGATTTCCTGACCGACGAGGAATTCGTGTTCGGCCAACACAAGACGACTCAGACCTCCATCGCCACCATCGAGCAACGCGCCGGGCTGTCGTTCGGTGAGCTCTCCCGCCACGACCCGCTGGACAAGATCGAGGCTGTTGCGGCCCCGGAATTGACCGATGTGCGCCAGATCCGGTTCGTCTGACATGTGGCGGGCATTCGTGGCGGCAACCGGCCAACGGTCGAGTCGGCTACCCAAAATCAGCTGGCGGACAAATGTATTCGCTGACACAGCGCTCGACCGAGTGTTTCACGCCACCGAGAAACCGAGAAACCCTAGAACGACGAGGAGAGGCCCATGGTTGCAAGTCTGGTGTTGGTCGAAGGCGAGAAGGTGATCGGGGAGAACCTGTTCATCCCGCTGACCAACGTCGACGAAGTGCTCATCGGTTCAGCCGACGGATTCGGTCACCTCGTTCACTTCGTCGCGAACTCGACGTCGGACCTCGACGCGGCGGTGCGGGGCTTGGCAACAGTCCCCAATGTCACCGGCGTGCTCACGCTCGCGACAAGGCTGTCGGCGTGACACGACATATGCACCGTCGCTTACAGATTCATCGTCACCGGATAACAACCGATGTCGAGGTCTTAGCGCCGGTAGACGAACGGCAAAGGAGATGCGATGGCCACTGACACGATCCGCAGATTGTTCTTCACCCCGCCGATCGCCATCGCGCGACTGGGCGGCAGCAGCACCCCCCTTGAGGCGTTCGGTTGGGGTCCCGGCGACCCGCACACCATCGGCGAAACCCGTATCCGGCCCGCGTGGTCTTTCAACGTCGACGCGCTGGGCACTGTCACCGCTTTCCTGCCCACCGAACTGCATCTGCGCGACGGTGCGCTGCAGCGGCCGGTGGCACCGTTTCTGGAACTGTGGGCGCTGACCGGCGACGGCCCGGCGGCCAGCTGGGTGCCGACCGCGGTGACCCCTGCGCTGCTGGCGGCCAACGGGATCGACGAATCCAACGTCACGTTCAGCGTGACCGCGATGAACATGAAGGCCGCACGCCGTACCGGCAAGTCGTCACTGCGGTTCGGCACCTTTCCACCCGTCGCACTGGCCGCCAGTGAACACGGCGCGGTGTCGCTGAATGGCGAAAGCCCGCCCGATGCCGACCAGCCGATGATTCCGCGCGGCCGCCACATTCCGCTGGGCCGCGTGCAGGTGATGCGGCCACAACCGCAGCCCGCCGCCGATGTGGTACCACCGGAGGTCAGGCTGGATGTGCTGCGGCTGCGCTACACGCCCGCCCATGGGCTGTTCTACGGGCCCCCGCAGGCCGCGACGGCACAACCCGCCGACGGTCCGGCCGTCCCGGCCGAAAGGGCGTTCCTCAATCCCAACGCCGGCTGGATGAACGCGTCATTCGCGCGTAACGGAGTTGTCCAGACGGCCGTGGTGATACCGCCGGACACCTACGACATGGTTCGCCGCGACAACCGAGGTGTCTCGTTGGGCGTCGTCGACGACACCTGCGAGCTGGTGATCGCCGCGACCGCCTCGATCAACGGCGCCCCACTCGCGGCTCGCGCGAACATCACCGTCGGCCCACCGCATTTCGCACCCGATCGGCGGCCGTTCCTGTCGCTGGCCGACGAGATCAACGACCGCGAGCACGACCCGGCCCGTGACGCCGCGCTCAGCGACCAGGACCGTGACCGTTGGGTCGAGGACCTGTTCGAGAGGGTGTATGAAACCGCGTCACTGCTCGATCTCGACTTCTGGCGGGCACTTCGCGGCGCCACCGTGCCGCAGGGGCAGCGCAGACCGCGGCGGCTGCCGCCAGATGATGGAGTCGAACCGCCCGAACAGGCGATGGGGGGCAAGGATCCACTGCGCGATCCCGACATCCGCATTCCAGCGCCAGAGCCTGGCCAACCCTTCCCGTTGTCGGAGCGGGCCCGTGAACGGCACCGTTCACTGTCGGATCTCAGCGCGCTGCAGTCCTTGTTACTGCAGCATCCCGACCGCTTCGATGCCCTTGTGCGCAAGCCGTTCTCGGTGTCGGCCGTGGAAAGCGGAGACGCAACGACCATGCAGATGCCGCCGTTTATGCGCAACAGCAACGCGTTCCCGATGACGCTGGCCGATTGGCAATATCGGCTGCTGATGGCCTGGAAAGACGATCTGCTGGCAAGCGGTCTGGTCGCCGAAGGCCGTGACGAGGGCGGCGGGCCGCTATCGACGTTGGCCGCCCAGCGCCGTCGCGACGTGCTTGAACTGCTCGCCAAGGACGACCGATGACCGCGCCACCGCAATGGCATCGGTTCGGTTCCCGGATCGGCGATCACGTGCTCGTCCTAGCGGGCAGTCAGATCGTGGACGTACCCGAAGGCGCCGAGTTGGATACTGGTTCGCTGGGTGAATTCCTGGCCCATGGCGAGACTTTGGGCCTGGACAACGTACCCGAGGTGCGCCCCCAGGGCATTTCGCTGAACGTGACCTCGGCCTGCAACCTGGGCTGCTCCTACTGCTACGCAGACCGTGGCCGGTTCGCCGGGCGGCAGCAGGGCAGCATGTCGCGCGGCACCGCTGCGGCCGCGATCGACGCGCTGCTGCGCCATTGCGATCGCAAGGCACGCGCCACCGTCGGCTTCCTTGGCGGTGAACCATTCCTGCATCCCGCCCTCATCCACGAGGTGGTCGCCTACGCCGGTGCCCGTGCCGCCGACGTCGGGCAGGCCATCGGCTTCTCGGTGACCACCAACGCAACCCGCCTGCGTGAAGCCGACCACGATCTGATCCGGGCGAACCGCTTCGCGCTGACCGTCAGCGTCGACGGCGGCCCGGCAACACACGACCTGCTACGCCGAAACCTGCTGGGACAGGGCAGCTTCGCCGACGTGATGGCCGGGGTCGCCCCGCTGCTCGCCTCCCCGGGGCACGCCACGGTGACCGCGCGCGCAACTTTGGTGAGCGGACAGCTGAACTTGGCCCAGCGCTACGACGCCCTGCGCGCGCACGGTTTCACCCGCATCGGGTTCTCGCCGGTGCGACTGGGGTTCGGCGCCCTGACCGACGACGACTGGCCGGTCTGGACACGGGCCTCGATCGAACTCGCCGAGCGCGAACTGGCCGAACTACTTGCCGGCAGCGACACCGGATACGACAACTTCGCGACCGCGCTGCGCATGCTGCACGCCGGCGCCTCGTCACCGTTCCCCTGCGGCGCGGGCGGCGGCTATGCATCGGTGGCCACCGACGGCCGCTGGTATGCCTGCCACCGCGCCATCGGCGACGCCGACTACGCCCTGGGTGACGACCTCGCCGAGGTCGACCCGCAACGCCAACAGCGATTCCTGGTGGCCCGACACGTCGATCGTCTCGAGCCTTGCAACAGCTGTTGGGCGCGGTACCTGTGCAGCGGGGGATGCCACCAGGAGGCGCCCGCCCGCACCGACGCCTCATGTCAGGCGATCCGTGACTGGCTGGACTTCTGCCTCGACGCCTACTGCGCGCTGACCGCAGCGCGACCCGAATGGTTCGGAGATCACCATGGAAATCGATAAGCTTCTGCCTCGAAACCGCACCGCCCGGCTGGCCGCGGCCCGTGCCGCCGGAAACCCGATCGTCACCGAACTCGCATCCGGAGTCGGAAACTGCTTTCCCGGGCTGGAATTCGACGCCCGCAACCTTGATCGCCGGTTCTTCCCCTATCTGGTGGTCGACTTCGTCGACGACATCGTGGTGAACCAGGTCGAGCTGGCCCGCGCCGAGGCCGACGGCGTCACCGGTGACCTGCTGACCGCACTGCGCGAGGCAGCCAAACCGGCCACGCAGTGGCGCGTCGCACGACTGAGCGGCACGTTCGCCGGTTTCGGCGCGCGCGACCTCGTCGTCGCGCAGCTGGGCCCCACCACCGAGGGACCACCGGACGGCTGGACCGCGGTGCGGCTGCTTGTCCCCGGCACCGAGGTGACGATCACCCTGCAAGCGGACAGCGGTAAGCAGCTCGAGCTGGCGGCCACGCGGGCGTCTTACCTGCGCGACGACGGAGCGTTCGCCGAAATGTTTGCGGCCGGCGAGCTCACCCAGTCGCTGTGCTCGCCGTGGACACACGACTTCCGCGATTGCGGCTGCTTCTACTGGGCCTCAAACCATCCCGACATCGTCCAGCCCGCCGTGCCTGCGCCATCGGCCGTCGACGATCCGGCCTTCGCGGTGCGGGTGTCCTGGCTGCGCAGCGACCGGGTCACCTCCCCACCGGCGCCGGATCCGCAACACCAGGGCGAGCTTCGCCATCACGAGATCAACGCGCGATGGCAGGAACTCGACGTTGTCGTCGACGGCCGCGAACAACGGATGCCTTATGCACCCGGTGTGGTGCCCGGCGTGGCCCTCGACCCCGCAGCGCTCGTTCCCACCCTGCGGTACGCGGCGGGGGTGGAACAAGCAGTCATGCTCGAGTACCTCGCGGCGGCGTTCTCGCTCAACCGCGACGCCGGCGACGACAACAGCACCGTGCGCCAAGACGTGGCGGTCGCACAGTTCGAGATCATGCGCGTCGCCCAGTCGGAGATGCGCCACCTCAAGGCGGTCAACGGGCTTCTGCTACACGAACATCAGGTCTCCGGCGCCGTCGGCGCGTTCCAGCCGGTTCTCGGGGTGGCGACGGTCATCCCCGGTGCCGGCGGCATGCGGCTGCCATCGATGAATTTCCGCCCGCTGACAGCACAGGTCCTCGAGGACTTCGTGCAAATCGAGGCACCGTCGAAGTCAGTGGACGCCCTCTACGGGCGGATCCTGGCCACCTACCAGCGCGCCGGGCGCGACACGCAAGCCGCCACCGTCGCGCAGATCATGGCCGAGGGAGCCGACCACTTCGCCAGTTTCCGGGTCATCCAGGAACTCTTGGGCCGACATCAGGAAAGCGAATACCTGCTGCCCGTGAGCATCCCGGTGGCAGGGGATGGGAGGCTAACGACGTTGCAGCAGCGCTACGAGACGATGCTCGACCATTTCTTCAAGGGCTACAGCGTGGGTGTGCCGCCGGGGCGCACCGAGATCGCTGCCGCGCGCTCGATCATGTTGGGCTCTCGCGGTGTCGAGGGCGCATGCGAGGCGCTCGCCGCCCAGAATGTGTTGCCTGTGTTCGCGATACCGACCGACAACCGGTTCGCGCCGGTTGACCCGCCCGCCCCATGAGCGCTCTGCGCACTGTGGTCGGCAGCGGCACAACGGCTTTGGCCGCGGCGTTATTCGCGGCCCGCCGTGGGCCGGTGGATCTGTACGCGCGAAGCCGCACTCCGCGGTCACGTTCGGTGGAAAGCCTTCCCGCCGCCGCGCTCACCCTGCTCGTCGAACTCGGGATCACCCCGGACGAACTCGACGTCGAAGGGTTGTCCAGAAAGCGCATCGTGGCCTGGCAAAACTGCGAGCCTGAAGTGCTCGACGGGCCGGCATGCGCGCACATCGACACGGCCGCACTGCATCACGCGCTGCTGGGCCGCGCCGCGAACAACCCAGCTGTCACGTTCAAAGCCGGGCTGGACCCGTCGAGCCTGCGGCCCGGATGGGTCGACGCCACCGGTCGCAGAGCGGTCTCGGCCCGCCGACACATCAGACCGCCGCGCACGTGGACGGCGGCTCTGGTCACGGTGCCCGCCGACGACACGGGTGAGCTGCGGCTGGCGGCCGCGCATGACGGGTACGCCTACCGGCTCGGCTCGGCCGACTGGACGAGCATCGGCTGGGTAAGTCCCGACAGGCCGCCGCTGACCGGTGGCCAGCTGCGCGCGTACATCGAAAAGCGTGGTGCCGCATGGCTGCTCGGCGGCGTGCACATCCCCGATGGAATTGACACCTACCGTCGTCCGGCCAGCGCAGCCGTTCCGCAGCCGTCGACTGCCGCGATCCCGGTCGGTGATGCCGCGCTGGCCCGTGATGCACTCGCCTCCCAGGGCGTGTCGATCGGATTGTCGGATGCGTGTTTGGTCGCTGACCCGGCAACAACCGTTGACGGCATGACACGCCGCCGAAACGACGCGATTCTCAGGCACTTTCGCCACCTTCGGCAGATGGCCACCACCTGTCGCTACGCAGACTCGCGATGCTGGGCGGAATACCTCGCCTGGGTTACCCAAGCGAGCACCGGCTGGTCGTCGGAGCGGACGACGGCACTCGCGCGCCACGGTGCGCATTAGGGAGGTGGCCAGCTGCCGAACAACTGCGGACACGCACAACAGCGCGACCAAAATCGAGTAGTTCGCTACGCATGGGTGGCTGTCCTGGCAGTACTTATCGTCGCCATGAAGCGAACAGAGCGGAAAGGATCACCCATCGCCCCGATTACCCGGTCAATCACACGCCTGAATTCGAACGCACAGTTAGGGCTAGGAACATGTTGATCAGACAGATCGCCGTCGTACCCGATGGCGTGGATATCGAAGTGAAGGAAATCCTTCGGGTCACCTCTGCCCTGCAGAAGCAGGTGACGCGCGACTTCGGACCGATCTGGGAGGTGTCGGCCACCGTCGACGGATTCGCAAGCTTGGAAGAGGTACCACTGGGCTGTTGGCCGGTGACGATCAAACAAGATGTCAAGAACGCGGCGGGCTTCCACGTCGACAAGAACGGACAACCGTTCGCCGTGGTGGAGGCCGGCGACAGCTGGTCGCTGACCGCCAGCCACGAGGTGCTGGAGATGCTCGCCGACCCGTTCGGCAACCGGCTGATCGCCGGGCGCTCACCCAACGCGGACCAGAACCGGGTGAATTTCCTCGTCGAGGTCTGCGACCCGTCCGAAGACGCAGAATTCGCCTACACCGTCAACGATGTGTTGGTGTCCGACTTCTACACGCCGCAGTACTTCGATCCGGTGCAAAACGACGGTGTGCGCTACAGCTTCACCAACGCCATCAAAGAGCCGCGGCAAGTCCTGAAGGGCGGGTATCTGAGCTGGCATGATCCCGTCAGCGATCACTGGTTCCAGCAGACCTTCTTCGGCGCGAAACCCGCTTCCAACGATCTGGGTGTCCTGGAGCGCAAGAACCGCAGTTTGCGCGAAATGATCGACGAACTGACTCCCCAGACCAAGCGCCTTTCGCACCTGAAGGAGGAGGCGCCGCAGCTCACCGGCGCGATTTCGGCCGCGGAATCGTCGGCCACCGCGACCACGGCTCGGGCGGCATCGTTGCGCGCCGCGATACGGGCCGCCGACAAGCGCAAGCCGGGGTAGCGTTTGTCGTATGCAGGACCGGGCGACGGAGGCTGAACTCCGCAGGCGGCGGGCCGAAGAGCTCCGTTCGGAGATCGAGGAGGTCGAGAGCGGCGATGCCGCGTCGCCGCCGTCGCCCCGGGAGTTCACCGACCGCGCGGCCGCGGAGGCCGCCGAGAAGGACTGACCCACTGCCGTCTCGAGCCGGGGGGCCGTGCAGACCGCCGCCGACGGCTCGAACGCAGCCTGTGTCGCCCGACTGCCGTATCGGTGATGTGCTGCGGCACAACGCAGTTGCCGATCTGCGTCATTTGGTTTCATCGCGTCATTTGCTTCGATCGCCACGTCGCTCACTGACATGATTAGGCCTGGGGTGAAACACCGATCAATGGGGGACTGTGACGGATCCGGGCACGGGCGGGGCGGTGATCGAGATTCGGACACGGATCTGGCGGCGCAGTGACGGCGACGGACTGGCGCTCTGCGCGTACTGGCTGGCCGGCGTTGGACACCGGCCGGTCACGGCAGGTAATAGCGGCCCGGGTGGGGGGAACGTAATCGAGTAGCCCGCTACTCGTGTGCGCCGATGAGGCCGCGACCAGACTGGGTCTGTCGGATACACACCGACACGGCTTTCGGCGACTAGGAGCCACGATGCCACCACCGAGCCTGGGCACTGCCACCATCGACGCCGTCGGTCACCAGCCCGCCATCGGGTCGCAGCAACAGCCGCAGAGCATCGCGCGGCCGTGCACAGATGAATTCGTCGGCCCCGCAGAGCTTTCCGGAACCTGCTTCGAGCGCTGCAGCCCGATCCGGACCCGCTGCCCGGGTCCGGCAGCGCAGATGTCGGTGAACGAGGACGGCCACTGGATGCCCGTCTGCCGCCGAGCCGTCAGCTAGCCACCAACCGGCAACGAAAGAGAGACGGCCCATGGCTTCCGAATCCTTGGTCATCGAGGTCAACGAGACACCGCACAGCGCCGCCGTGAGTCGAGATGGTGCGCAGGTCTATGTCACACAGTTCCGCACCGGCACGGTCACCGTGCTGGACGCGGTCGGCAACTCCATCGAAAAGTCGCTGAAGGTGCAAAGCGAGCCGGGGCCGTACGGTGTTGCGACTCACCCGGACGGCGGCATCTATGTGGCCGATAACAGTCGCGATTTCGTCCGGCGGGTCGATCCCGCCACCGGCGACATCGGACCCGATGCTGGAATCAATGTTCGCCCTTATGGGTTGGCGACGAACCACGCGGGGTCTTTGTTGTTCGCGGCCTGCCCGCTGGATGACTGCATCGAAGTCCTGGATGCCGGTATCAAGAACGTCTTCCGGCTTCGCTACGACGACTTCTGCGTGGGCGTGGCGGTCAGCGCCGATGGCGCCACGCTGTATGCCACGAACTACTTCTCCAATACGGTGTCGATCGTCGACATATCGACTCTGGAGACGGCCATGAACGGTGGTGAGGTCAGCGGTGACGCGGCGGTCGCCAACACCGTCAGGGTGGCGGAGGGGCCGTACGGAATCGCGCTGAGTCCCGACGGGCAACGGCTCTATGTGGCGCACTTCGGCTCCGCGCACGTCGTGTCGGTGATCGACGTCGACAGCCGCACCGTCATTGACACCATCGGCCTGGCCCACGGCATGGTGCGTGGAGTTGTCGCGGTCGGGGACCGCCTGTATGTGACGAACTATTTCGACGGTTCAGTCTCCGTGATCGACGTTTAGGTGTGCAGGCCGACGTCGATGCGGCGCGCGCCGAAATCGAGCAGCTGATCATCGACCGTCTGCAGCAACAGAACTCGGCGTGACACGAATGGCGCGGGGTTGTGCGGCTCAGCCCGGCGCCGCAGTGCGGGCAGGTTACTTCTCGCCCAGCTCGCCGCGGACGATCTTGCCGAGTTCGTCGCGGTCGGCCACATCGAGCTTGATGCAGGCGCGGTAGATATGGCCCTCGATGGTTCGGACCGACACCACAAGCTCGTTGGCGATGTCCTTGTTGGACAGTCCCGATGCGACGAGCCCGGCGATTTCGCGCTCGCGCGATGTCAACGGCAGCGGTTGGGCCGCTGACCGCAGCGCCGGGGTCGCCGCTCCACCGCATCGCGTCGCCAGACGCAATGCGCGTGCCGCCGATTCGATACTCTTGCTCCGGCCACCGTTGCGCTCGTGCAGCGGAACCGCTTGCGCGGCCGAATCCGCCGCAGACAACAGCAGTCCCGCGGCTTCGAACTGAGCGCTCACCACATCCAGCGCCCGCGCGTCCGCCTCCGCGACGGCCGCGGCATGCCGCGCCTGGATAGCGACTACGTCTCCGTCGACCTTGTGGGTGAGCGCCGCGAGCCGCTCGGCAACGCCGGTGTCGCCGAACCTCGCGGCGTGGTGCAACGCGTCTGCTTCGATGGCGTACTGGCCGCAGTCGCGCGCGGCGTCGGCGGCTTCGCGCGCCAGTTCGGCACCCGGGCGCTCACCGGCCTTGGCCGCCGCCGCCCAGGCCTTGGAGATCAAGAACTGGGGACGGTGCAGCGCCACGGACTGACCGCTGTGTTCCTTGGCGTCGGCCAGCACATGCTCGGCCTGGTCGACACTGCCCAGTGCGGCGTAGCACCGCGCCAGCAGCACCCGGGCCGGCAGCAGCCAAGGCAACGACGTCTCGGCCGCCAACGCCGCCAACGCCTGCTCGAACGCGGAAATGGCGTCGGGAAAGCGCCCGCGGGCCGTCGCGACCACGCCCGTCGCGATCTTGGCGATCGCCCACCCGAGGAACTGCCCGGCCGAGGAGAACTGGGTGTATTCCGCGGCACGCCGATCGGCCAGATCCAGTCGGCCGGCGTGCGTCAAAGCCAGCACGTCGCCGTAGCGCACCATGATGCGGATCATGCCGTCGGTGGCCTTCTGCTCGGAGCGACACCGCGCCGCGATCGGTTCGAAGTCGCCTCCGCGGCCGGCGACCGGCATCGCCAGACCGGCCGCGAACGCCGCGAAATCAATCGCTTGTTTCGGAGAGTGCGGGTTCGCCAGCACCGTTTCCGCGGCTGCAATGCCCTCAGCGATCTCGTTCTCGTGCACCGCGATAGCCGATCCCGTCGCATCCACGATCAGCTTGAGGCCGGGGTGCTGCACGCGCTCACGAAGCAGCGCCAGCACGTCGTGGGCGCGCTCTACATCCCCTATCGACCAGAACAGGATGGACAACCGGGGGATGCCCCACATCACCAGCTCCAGCTCGTCAAGGTCGTCCGGTGAGAACCCAGCAAGGACCTCGTCGGCCTGCGCCGGGTGGCCCTGCCACAACAGGGCGCGTGATAGCAGCTCGGCGGCTTGCAGACCGCCGTCGCGCTGGAAGGCGGCCCGCGCGAGATGTTCGCCCAGCGGAACGTTGGACAAGAACATCGCGTCTTTGGTCGCCGTCACCAGAAGGTCCGTCCCAACCTGCTGGTCGCTGTCGACCGATAGCTGGGCAAGCCGCAGCCGGGCCGCGGCCGTGTCGAGCTGCCGATCGCGCAGCACCTTCACGATGCGTCCGCGCAGCCTGCGCGATGACACCGTGCCCAGCCGCTTGCGCAGGACATCTCCGTAGAGCGGATGGCGGAAACGGGCGTTGAGCGTCGGGCCATCCTGGCTGATGCGGATCAGCCCGGCCAATTCCGCGGCTTCCACAGCGTCCTCGCCGACGAGCTCGCACAGCGCGTCGACGTCGAGTGGCTCGCACAGTGCCAGCAGCTTGAGAACATTCACGGCGGCATCGCCGACTCGGTCGAGACGGTCTTCGAGCAACGCGGCCAGACCAGACGGGACGACTGTGCGCCCGCGCATCTGCCAGACCCCGTCGACCTCCGCCAGCGTTCCGGCTTCGACGGCGCCTTCGACCATGTGGCGTAAGAACAGGGGGTTACCGCTCGAGGCCTCCCACATGACGTCGGCGGACAGACCCTCAAGCGTGCCACCGAGCACGGATTCCACGAGCGCGATGCTCTGCTGCTTCGTAAACGGGTCCAGATCAACACGTTTGAGGTAGTCGTCTTTCCACAACGCGGTGACGGCGTCGGGTACGCGCTCACCGCTGCGGATCGTGGCCACGATCCGCCCGGCATGCTCGATGGCGATCTGGTGTAGCAGCGTCGAGGAAAGCTCGTCGAGCAAGTGCGCGTCGTCAACGCCGATGACGGTGTCGGGGCCGGTGATGATGGATTCTCGTGCTGCGGTGAGAACGGCAAGGGGGTCACGGGAGCCCGTGGCCGGGATGCGGTGCGCGAAGACCCCGAGCGGGATGCTTCGCGAGGACTCGGTGCAGCCGACCCAGTTCACGTCTGAACGCAGTGACGCCGTCACCGTGTGCGCCAGCGTGGTCTTGCCGACGCCGGCAGCCCCGATGACGACGACACCGCCGCCGTTGCCGTCAATCAACGTCGACCGCACCGAGTCGAACTCCGCCGGACGATCCAGCAACTGCCAACGGCTAGCCATGTAGTCAGAGTGTAAGTGTGTGTCTCGCATGTCGCGTGGTTAATCACGTCCGCGAAATTCCGCGGCTCTGTCGGGTAGGTGCAATCGAGTCGGCACGGGCACCGGTGGAACCGCCGGTGCCGTGCCCGCGCTTAGTTGGGCAGGTCGGCTACAGCTTGCCGTCGCGGGCATCATCGAGCATCTCCGCCAGCACACGGTGATAGCGGGCCCAATCGTTGTACCGGTCCTTGATCGACAACACGTAGCGACCCCTCAACGGCCGGCCGTGCCGAGTCGACGGGCTTCTACAAAGAGTCGTTGACTCAGCTACGTTCGGCGGCCTCAAAATCACGCCCCATGTGACCATCCCACAACGGATCCATCAGTCGATGACGAAATCTAACACCTCCCGCGGGCGCCTGGGATGTTGCTGCCCAGCCGCCGCAGAATGCGAGTAGTGCAGTACCTGCCCTGGAGAGTGCCTGGAGAGCATCAATTCGGCCTGGTGTCGGCGGGTTTGCTGCAGCTGCATGCGGCCGCTTCGCGGCTTGCGTCGCCGCGAAGCCGGGTCGCGCGGCCGTCCGTGGGATCGATTCGGAAATAGGTAGCGGACTACTCGCGCACGTGGCCTCTAGCGCGAGCGACCATCGTTTTAGCCGCGCGAGGCGTGGTGAAACGGCGGCGCTACGGCAGCGCGCGCCGGGAAATAGGAGTGATTGCGTGGTCTTTCCGGTCGAGATCAAGGTGAACATCCCCGCTTCGGGCGCCGATGTAGTCGCGGCGTTGGTGCAGGCATCGACAGCGATGTCGAAGCGGCGGATCTGGTTCGCTGAGGATCGGGCCGGCGTTGAAAGTGGCCTATTGCCCCTGCTGGCAACCCAGGTCATCGTGCTACTGAGCAGCGGCGCAGGCTCGGATGAGCTAACGGTCAAGCTAGGGTCCTGCGTGGAACGGCAACTCGTCGGTCGATGGAGGGCGCCCTTCGAAACGGAGTCGTTCATATATCGCATCGAGGGCCAATGGCGCGCACAGCGCCGCGGACTGGCCGCCGTGGCGGTCAGTGAGCGTGCGGAAGGCTCGCTGCTCGAAGTGGTCGGTACCTATGCAGATCCGGCGGAGGCGATCACCAGCAAGCAGCGACAGTTTCTGAATCAGTGTGCACCGCCCAATGTTCGGGTCGATCGCCTGGTCGCGTTGGGGCCGATCGAGTCCACGAAATGGATCGATGTTCCAGTCGGGGGTTTCAGGGTCAACGTGGAGAGGTGGACCACCCCGAATCTGGACCTCGTCGAGCTGTCGATGAGGGTCGAACCGAAAGACGATGAGCAGCCAGTCGACTTCGAATCGCGGGTCGCCGCCCAACTAACACTGCTAGAGGCGGCTGCACGTGAAGGTGGATTGCCGATCGACACTCACGACGACACGAAGACCCAGCGCCTTTTAACCTCGCTCGCCCATATTCGCGTCCACCACTGAATATCATGTTTGCTGAATCGTTCGACCTCGCCGGCCACCCTCAGCTGAGGAGAGGACATCCATGAAGGTTCGTCTCGGTGGTGGTAGGGCCACTTTGCAGTTCGCGAAGTCAACCCTCGGTACCCGCAAACGGCAGACGTCCGATAACGAAAATCTGGGCCGTCGGGGTCTGCACCGCGGCCATCTCTCTGGCGGGGGGCGCCGTGAGCACCACTGACAATGACGTGAGCACCACTGACAATGACGTGTGGGCCAACCGTGTCCACTGTGCGCTCGGCGGGCTGGAGTCGATGAACATCGACGCGGATCGCATCGCCCTTCTGCAGGCGGTGGCGGCGCGGTTCGCGTCGCGCTTCGATCCGGACGATCGACTCTATGAAGGCGGCGAACCTCAATGGCATCACCGTGTCGATGAAGCGGTGGACCGCCTCGTCGACCAAGGGGTGATCTCGCGGCGGACATCCCGGGCGGCCAGGACCAAACGCGCCGAAACAACCGAACCACCGTTGCGGCTGACCGCGACCGGTAAGCGAAGTGTGGATGCGGCGTGCGCGCCGGCGATGGAACAGGCCGAGCGCACGCTGCCCACCACGCGTTCGACCGGCCAGGCCCCCGATAAGGACCCCGTGCTAGGCGGTGTCTTGACACCGCCGCTGCGCAAAAAGTTCGTTCACGATCCCGATGCGGACGCCGAAACGCTGCAAGCGCTTCCGGATACCGAGCCGATCATGATCGAACTGAATCTGAACTACGCGGCCGGCGTCGCCGCGGCGGCGCAACAGGCGTTGTTCCTCTGGCACCTTGTCGGCGGCGCCGGCGAGCCGGATAAGCTCGCCGACCACTATCTCACCGGCGAGCTGTCCACCAGCCAGCTGGAGGCGATCGTGTCCGCCGATGCGGCGGCCGGCGATTGGCCGAAGCGGGCGATCTACCGCATCTGGCCCGACTTCCCCGCTCGCCCCCAGATCGATGCGTCCGGGGCAACCATCAAGGCACGTGCCGCGCAGCGGACGTTCGAGAGCTGCGGTGACGGGATCGTGTGGGCGGTCGTGGATTCCGGCATACAGGGCGACCATCCGCACTTCCTCGGATACCAGACCGTAGACCACCCATCGGTGAACGATCTGCATCGAGACTTCACGGACGACAGCGACAACCCCCTTACCGACGAGGACGGGCACGGCACGCATGTCGCGGGCATCATCGCCGGAGGGCTGGAAAAGTGGAAGTCGTCTCCCCGCAAGGTGATTGCGACCGAGAAGCGATTCAACGTCGCCTCGCCGGACGATGGTTTCCCCATCATCGAGCCTCGCGCGGTTACCGACATCGACCGCCTGGCCGGGATGGCCCCGCACGCGAAGCTGGTCAGCCTTAAGGTGCTCGGCGGAGGCGGAGACCGCAACACCCGGGTGAGCAAGGTGATGCGTGCCCTGGCATACGTGCGCGAAAAGAATGCCGCCAGCGACACGGTCATGCGCATCCACGGCGTCAACTTGAGCCTGGGCTATGAGTTCGACGCGGAATGGTATGCGTGCGGCCAGAGTCCGCTGTGCGTCGAGGTGGACAAGCTCGTGCGCTCAGGTGTCGTCGTTGTTGTCTCGGCGGGCAACACCGGGTATGTCACCTTGAACCCCAAATTCGCCACCGACGTCACCAAGTTCAGTGCGGGCACGACAATCAACGATCCGGGCAACGCCGAACGCGCCATCACGGTCGGGTCGACGCACCGCGATTCACCCCACACCTACGGCGTTTCCTACTTCTCCTCGCGGGGACCGACCGGAGACGGCCGCCACAAGCCCGATCTGGTCGCGCCGGGGGAGAGGATCACGTCGGCAGCAGCGGGCGCGAACCTGGAAATCGTGAAGCAGTCGAAGCCGGAAGGCTTTGACGGGGCGGCCGTCTACGTCGAGGAGAGTGGCACCAGCATGGCAGCGCCGCACGTATCCGGCGCCATCGCCGCGTTTCTGTCCGTGCAGAAGGAGATGATCGGCCGTCCCGAAGAGGTCAAGCAGATCTTCGTATCTTCGGCGATGTCTCTTGGCCGCGACCCCTCCTTCGAGGGCGCCGGCCTGGTCGATCTGCTGCGCGCTCTGCAATCCGTTTGATCACAACCCGAGAGGACACCGACATGACCCAAACCATCACCGCGCAGACACCCGCCCGCTTGGTCTTCGACAAGGACGGCGACGTCGACCCACAGACAATGGACGACGTGATCGAAGCGATTCGCGCGGCCGGCCTCACCGACCTGGTCGCGTTCTCGCACGGCTGGAACAACGACGAGGCGGCCGCGACGTCGTTGTACGGGAGGTGGTTCGGGCTGTTGGCCGCGCAGGTCGATGCCGGCCGCAAGATTGGCTACGTCGGGGTCCGCTGGCCCGCGGAGCTGTGGCGGGACGAACCCATACCCGACTTTGCCCCCTCGCCTGCGGCCGGTCATCAAGGGGCCGCCACCCTGGACGAAAAGCCCGTCATTCAGGCGGGCCCGCCCACCATCGATCCGGCCCAACTGGCCGATCTGAAAGAGATGTTCCCCAGCGGCAGCAAGCAGTTGGACACGATCGCCGACCTGCTTGCCCAGCCGGCCGGACCCGAAACAGCCGACAAACTGTTCGCCGCCATGCGCGAGTTCAGTTCGGCGGCCGGTGTCGACTCCAGCGACGGCGAAGCCAAGCCGTCCAAGGAACCGGGAATGCTTGACGAGAAATGGGATCCCGGCGACCTGTTCACGACCTTCGCCGACCGGCTCGCCGATGCCGGGGTCGAGTTCGGACACGGCGGCGGCGCAGCGGGTTTGGGTGACTTCGGGGCCAAGCTGTTAAACGGCGCGAAGGAGGCGCTGCGTCAGCTCACCTATTGGCAGATGAAGAATCGAGCCGGTGTGGTCGGACAGAATGGGCTCGGTCCGGCGATCGACCGGCTGGCCGGCGAGTTCCCCAACCTGCGTATCCACCTCATCGGGCACAGCTTCGGCGCCCGCCTGGTGTCCTTCGCGCTGGCCGGACTGCGCGAGTCGACGCCGTCTCCGGTCAAGACGGTCACCCTGCTGCAAGGCGCCTATTCCCGGTTCGCGTTCGGCCACGGCCTGCCGTTCGGCGGTAACGGTGCGCTGGATGGCAAGCTGGCGCGCATCGACGGGCCGCTCACCGTGTGCTTCTCCAGCCACGATGGCGCACTGAGCAACTTCTACCCCCTTGCCTCGGCGGCCGCGGGCGATGCCACGGCAGGCGTCGAGGATCCGCTGGCGCGGTTCCGAGCGATGGGGCAGCTTGGCGCGTTCAATGTGGCGCCGCAAATGCTGGGCGCGGTCGGCGCGGCGTATCCGTTCAAGGCCGGGGAGATACTCAACCTCGATGCCTCCGACGTCGTGATCGCGGGTGATTCTCCGTCGGGTGCGCACAGCGACATCTTTCATCCCGAGCTCGCCTGGGTGGTAGCGTCGGCCAGCGGTCTGAAGACCGCGTAGCGCTATCCGGTTGTCCGCTAACCAATCCGGCGACTGGTCGGGCAGGCTTTGCGCATCAGCGCGTGTTGTCGCGGTCTGTCGGCATGCCGTGGTGATCCCAGGACAAGACGGCAAACCGGATCGTCACAGCCAATGCCGCACGATTCGGGCGCCTCGAGTGACCGCAACAAACAGTGCGAAACCGCCGATGAGACTGGCCACGATGATCTCGACGTCCTGCGCCTGATCGATGGGCCAGGTAAGGCAGGAACTGACCGCGACGGCGCCGGAACTGACGATGAACGCGGCAGCGTCGACGTACAGGTGCCGTCTTCCCGCTCGGTCGATCTCGGCGGAAACGGTCTTCGTCTCGGGCTCGCCGCCGAGATGCGGCAATCGGTGCCACATTTCGCCGAGTTGCCCGCGGATCAACGCAGCGAGGTGCTCTTTGCCGGAGACGTTGTCCGGCCACTCCTTGTATATTCCGATCAGTGCCTGCAATCGGTCCGACGGCGTTTTTCGCGCATTGAAGAAAGCGGCGAACGCCGCGATCGCGGCCCCGCAGACTGCAGCGATCGGGGCGAGGAGGTCCTTCGACTGAGCCTCCCCCAAAAGGGCTGACACCACGAACACGCTCAAAAGTGTGTCACCGGATTTTCCGCCGGTCATGCGTAGTTGACTACTCGTCTTTGGGCGTTGTGCGCGCCAGGCGGGGTGCGGTAGCGCGGGCGTGAGGACTGCGCCGATGCGGCTCCGAATTAGCGCGGGCAAGCAAGCATCGCGGGCAGGCCGCTGCGGCCGGCGTCAGTGGAATTCGACCGGTCTGCCGTTCCAGTTGACGAGCGTCCAGCCGTCGGTCGGGTTTCCGGTGACCACCACGTGCGCGGTATTCGGGAGCGGGTCGCTGGCCAGGGACATGTCGGGATTCTTGACCGTCATGAGAACCCAGTACAAGATCGCCAGCCCGTGAGAGAACGCAACGGGATTCGTTTCGCCGCTGTCGTAAATGGTCTTGACTGCTTCGTTGAACCGCGACTGGAACTCGACGCCGGTTACCGATCCCGGGATGCGTGCACTCCGGTCGCCGCGCAGCCACGCCACCGGCGCCGGGAACCTCGGCGCCGTTGCCTCGGGCAGTCCTTCGTTTTGGCCCGCCTCGATCTCCCGAAGGCCGGGCAATACCGTGACGGGCTCGTCGAGTGCCTGTGAAAGCGGCGCCGCGGTCTCCTGCGTGCGCACCATCGTTGACGCGTAAATCCCGTCGTAGGTGTTGACGCTCAACTGATTGGCAGCATCAGCGGCCTGGCCGAAGCCGAAGGGGGTGATATCCGGACCCGGCACGGAGCTATCGATCACCCCCGCCGCATTCGCGGCGGACTGCGCATGACGGATGAAGGTCAAGACGATGGTGTGGTGGTCGGCAGCGTGCGCGCCGGCTGGGGCGTGAACGGGCGCGACGAGCAGCGTGGCAGCGGCCAGTAACGCTCCGAGCAACCGGGTGCGCGTTGACATGAGGATCACAGACTAACCCGGCCTCGGCACATGCAGCTGACTTCTGCGCGGGCAGTCGCCGCGCAGAACGCCAGCGGCGAGCGCGCGACCACTAACGGCGATTCGGTCCTACAACTTCGCCGTCTAGGCCAGAATCAGGTGTACGAGGCGAACGCCGGGCTACGCCGATGGGCAGGAACGGCCCGCGAAAGAAAGGGCGAAAGCACATGAGCGCCAAGACAGGAACCGTACTCACCTGTATCCATGAGGACTGTGGGTGCCGGGTCCGCGTAGAGGTCGAATGCGATTGCCCCGATGCCGGTGGCCCGTACCAATGCACCTGCGGAGCAGAAATGGTCGCCGTCGAGCAACCGGACAACGCTCCGGCCGGGGCCGGTTAAGCCACACCTTCACGACAACCATCGCGGACCGGATGGTTCGCGATGGCTCTCGCGTCTGTTGGGTGTTGATGATGAGGACGTCTACGGAGTCGGTTGGCGGGCGCTGAAATGGCTGGCGACGGTCGGCGCGGACAGCGCAGTGTCGTAGACGGCGGCGTCTGCCAGGGTGCCGGCGTAGAAGTTGACGCCGGTTTGCAGAACGCCTAAGCGCAGTCCCGGCGCGGCGAACAACGGTTGGGTTCCGCCGTGTGCGGTGGCGACGCGTACCCCGTCGACGTACAGCGTCAGTTGACCGGAATGCTGGGTGCGGGTGAAAACCACATGATGCCAGGCGTCGTCGTTGAGGCCGGGCCCCGAGTGGATCGAGGTGTCCGGGTTGCCGGTGCCGGCCCAGACTTGACCGGAGGCGTCCAGTGAGATGCCGAAGTCGTCGGTCACACCGGCGACCTCGCCGTCGAGCAGGCCGGCGCCCTGCCACCATTGGGTGTTGCCGGTGCCGACCCCACCGCCGGGGCTGCGGAACCACACTTCCAGGGTGAAGTCGTTGCGGATGTCGCGCGGCACAATCGCGTAGTCGTCGGTGCCGTTGAAGCCGACCGCGGACCGCTGCGGTGGTCCGCTGGCGCCGAGCACCGGATGGTTCATATAGCTGCCGTGGTGGGTGCCGGCGATGTCGTAGACCACGGTGCCTTTGGTCTCGGCCAGCGGCCAGTACGCGATCAGTCCGGGCGTGCCCAGCACGGCCTCGGCGTAGCTGTCGGTGGGTGTGGCGGCGGCGGGCGCCTTGGCCAGGTGCACCCAGTTGGCAACGGAGGGAACGCCGTTGGTGTTGGTGATGAACAGCATGTACCAGCCGGTTGGGGCGAGGTTGGGTTCGTCGGTGACCTGCACTTGCACACCGGCGCCGTCACGCGCGGTGATGGGCAGGTCGACCAGGCGTTGGTTGGTGTTGAAGGAGTGGGTGGTGGCGCCGGGGCGGATCAGGCTGACATCACGCACGGTGGCCGCATCGGAGGTGGCGATGGTGACGCTTTGGCCGTACTGCCATTCGGTCGGTGCGGCATCGATGGTGGGGCGCGGTCCCCGTGTTGGGTCGAGGTAGGGCGGGGAGAAGATCTCCATCCGCATTTCTTCGTTCGGGTCGGGCGGTTCCCACGCGACCTGTTTGCCCTGCGCCGGGTTGCCGCAGGCGGTGACGACGCGTGCGTCGGGCAGCAGCAGCGCTACCGAGTGATACATCCGCACCACCGACGCCGCGGCGAGCTCGGTCCAGCCGCGTTCGGGATGGGCCGGGTCGAAGATCTCGGCGTGGTTGGTGCCTTGGGGCTTATTCTCCCTGTGCAGCGATCCGCCGGTGACCAGCACGGTGCGGTCGGGCAGCAGGGTGGCATTGACGTGGATGCGAGGCGAGTGCATATCCGGCACGCGATGGTAGGTCGGATTCGGTTCGGTGAAGTCGATGACATCGACGTTGGCGATCGCGTCGGCCTGCTCGCCGGGGGCGCCGCCGATGATCATGACCTTCTGGTCCTGGGCGGGCGGCAGCAGCACGCTGGCGCACTGGTCGCGGGCGTCGATGCGGGACAGCCCTGCCACGTCGGTGACGTTGGCGGGACTTCGGGTCAGGTTCAGCCGCAGCGGTGCTTGCTGGGCGTCGTCTTGGTGACCGCCGGCGTAGAAGACCGACCCGTCGGCGAGCAGGTACATATGCGCGTAGAGGGGAACCCCGCCAAATCCGGCTGGCATCGTCAATGTCTGCCAGTGGTCGGCATGGTGGAAGAAGGTCTCCAGGCTGGCGTTGCGGGCACCGTGCGCGTGCTCGTCGAAGCCTGCCGAGGCGAGCGCGCGCCCGTCGCCCAGAGTGATCACTGAGGGATACCAGCGGCCGTGCGCCATCGACCGGGTCACCGTCCACTTCGCGGTGGCCGGATCGAACAATAGGGTGTCGGTACGGCCGGCGAACGTTGTGCCCTGGCCCGGATAGCTTGCGGTGCCACCGGTGCACAGCACTTGACCGTCTTCGAGGACGGTCTCTCCGCCGCAGAAGAAGTCCAGCACCTTGCCCGCACCGTCACGCATGGTGTCGGGGTGCACGAAATTGGTGTCATGGCCCGGTGGCGGGGACACCGTGGGGTCCCACAGCACGCTGGTCCAGAATTTCAGCGCCGTATTGCCGAAGTTGGGGTCGGCGAAGCGGAAGGCGCTGTTGCCGGAGCCCGCCGCGAACAGCACCTTGCCGGTGTGCAGTAGCACCGCGTGTACGGCCAGCACCTCGGAGTGAAACGGCAACAGCTCCCATTTGCCCTGAGTGCCAATAGCCGCCACGGCGGCCTCGGGTGCGGAAACAGAATCGGCCATGATCCCCACCTTTCCGGTGTTCGTTTCGCGGCGGTTCGCGTGGTGTGCGCTTTCCCCGCCAGCGGTGAGCCTTGGTGTCCTTATGCTCGCCGACCGGGTCGCCGTTTACATGCGTAGTGCACTACTCGATCGCGAAGTCATGAAGTGCGGCGCCGCAGCGACGTTCGGCTGGGTCGGTATGGCATCGGATGCATCCCGCGTTCCGGCGGCGAGATTCACAGCATTCTCACAGCAAACAGCCAGCTTGAGTCTGCGGATGCCATTCCGCCACAACGTGGTTGGTGTCAGCTCGATCGCTGCAAACAGGTAGCGGACTACGCATGTGGCCGGCGCGCCGAGCTTCGACGATATGCACATAACGGCTCGGGAGGAGACGGACATGTCCACCACACTGAAGGTCTATGTCAACGACGACGACGCGCTGCTGTTCTGGCGGCCATCGCAACCGATCGCGGGCTGCCGCGGATTCGCCATCCAGCGACGCAGGCAACGCGCTGGGTCGGCAGTCGACGAGTCCTATCTGCCCAACCGGATGGGTTTCGCCACCGAACCGGCCATCAACCTCGTCGGCAAGGAGACCGACGAAGCCGACCCGCCATCAAAACCTTCCTCGGAGTGGCCGTTTCAGCGGTTCTCCTGGACCGATCACGACGCCGACGCCGGCGACACCGTGTCCTACCGGGTCATCCCGGTGATCCGTGACGATGTGGGCGCACTGCAGCTCGTCGAGGCCGAGGCCAGTGACTTCAGCCCCGAGCGCACACTGGGAGCCACTCCAACGGGCACCTACCAACCGTTCTTCAACCGGGCATTCGTGATCTCGCAATTCATGGCCCGCTACCTCGCCGAGAAGAAGCTGACGCTTAAGCAGTTCAAAGAGCAGATCACCAACAACGTCGATGACGAGATCCGGAAGTTCCTGTCCGGCGGCCTGCGCACAGAGCTGCTGCAGCTGGTGGACACCGCCACCGACGACGACTTCGAGGTCTACGCGGCGCTGTTCGAGCTGTCCGACGCCGAGCTCGTCGACAAGCTGGTCGAGTTGGGATCGCGAGCTCACGTTGTGCTGGCCAACGGCTCGATCGCCAAGGCCGCCGACGAAACCACGGCGCAGGCGCACGAGCGCGACGAGAATGCCGATGCCCGCGCCAAGCTCATCGCCGCCGGCGTCGATCTCGAGAAGACCAACCGGTTCACCTCACCGGGGCCGTTGGGTCACAACAAATTCCTGGTGCGCACCCACCGCGGCGGTCAGCCGATCGCGGCATGGACCGGAAGTACCAACTGGACCCCGACCGGGCTGTGCACCCAAGCCAACAACGGCCTGCTCATCAACGACGCGGCCACCGCCGATGTCTATCTGCAGCAGTGGCATCGGCTGCGCGACGCTGCCAGCGCCTTCCCGCCCGAGCTGGTAGAAAGTAACAGCGCGGCGCACCCGGTCCCCGACGACGGCACCGACCCCGGCAGCGCCAGCACGGTTTGGTTCACCCGCGCGGCCCGCCATGTCGACCTCGACGCCCTGCGCCATGAGGTGGCCCAGGCCAAACAGGGCATCTTGTTCCTGATGTTCATGCCCGGCGCCACAGGCCTTTTCGGTGACGTGATGGCACGCTCGGCCGAACCCGACCTGTATGTGCGCGGCGTCGTGAGCGAGCTGCCGCGGGGCCGCGGCGACGAAAGCCAGGCCGACGTCAGCCTGATCGATGGCAGCACCACCCACCAGATGAGCCTGGACATCGTCCAGCCCGAGGGGGTACAGCAACCGTTCGCGAACTTCGCCGCCGAGGTGACCCACAAGCAGTTCCTCAGCCAGGTGGGCCATGCCATCGTGCACAGCAAGGTGTTGGTGATCGACCCGTTCTCCGACAACGCCACCGTCGTCACCGGCAGCCATAACTTCTCCACCTCGGCATCGGCCAAGAACGACGAAAACTTCGTCATCATCAAGGGCGAGCGGGCGCTGGCCGAGGCCTATGCGGTCAACGCCCTTGCGGTGTACCAGCATTACCGTTGGCGGGCGTTCCTGGGCCAGAGCAAGCACCCGTTCAACGGGCTCGAGGACGACGACACCTGGATGGCGCCGATGCTGAAAAACAACGAGCGCGACCTGCAGTTCTGGGGGGTCTGACAGCGCGTCGGTGCGGGCCGGTTCCGGCTGCGGACGGTGTCGCCGGCGGTGAGCTCGACGTGGTTGTCGCGAGATGGTCTCGTTTCCACTGCTTCTCACGTCGACTTACGCTCAGGCGCTGAGCTCGGATCGACCGCTGGCGGCACGTTCCGTTCGACAAGGGTCACGAAGGCCTTGCGAGGTCGGCGAGCGTGGCACGCAGCCGGGCCCAGTCGCCGGCGCGAACGCGCCAGCGGCGTTCGATGCGGCGCGTCGCCGCCTCGCTCACACGCGCGACTTGATGGCCGGTCTGGGTGAGGTGGATTCGTTTGGCGCGCCGGTCTTCCGGGTCGGCGACGCGCACGAGATAGCCGTCGCGCTCGAGGCGGTCGACGACGAACATGAGGGCTTGTTTGGAGGTGTTCAGCCGGGCCGCCAACTCGGTGAGCCGGGCGTCTGCGCGGGCCAGCAAGATGAACAGCGACGCATCTAACGGCTGGGCGGTGATGTCGTGCGCGGCGTACTCGGCCGCGAGCTCGCGCCCGAGTTGGTGACTGAGCCTGGCCACCAGCGCGGTCAATGGCAGCGCATACGGGTCGACCTCGGCACCGACGGGTGGCACGGTCGAGTCGGTCCTTGGCCCTCGGGCACTGCGCGGGGCGGGCATGGACATCACCACCAACTCTGAAAAAAGTACAGTATCTTTACCATTATGCATCCACGCCTCAGCCCGCGGCGCCACCGGCGCCGGCTTCTTGCCGTCGCCGTGAGCTGTGCGGTCGTGTTTTTCGCAGATGGATACGGGCGCGCATCGGCGAGTCCTGACCAGCCCGGGCAGCTGGATTTCGGTGGCCTGGTGCGGACGTACATTGTTCATGCGCTCGCCGGGGTGAGCCATCCGGTCCGTCTCGTGGTGAACCTGCATGGTGGTGGGGGTACTGGGCGGGGCGAGGAGGCGCTGACCCACTATGACGCGGTCGCCGACGCGCATGGGTTTGTTGTCGTTTATCCCGATGGCATCGATACGAACTGGGCCGATGGACGCGGGGCGTCCGAGCCCGACCGACGCGGGATCGACGACGTCGGGTTCATCTCTGCGCTCGTCGGCAAGCTCGCCGCCGACTACGGCGTCGATCCGGGGCGCATCTTCGCCACCGGCATCTCCAATGGCGCGTTCATGACCAACCGGCTGGCGTGCGATCGCGCCGATCTATTCGCCGCGATTGCTCCGGTGTCGGGAACCCTTGGCGTCAACGCCGGGTGTGCGCCGTCGCGACCGGTCGCGGTGCGCGAAACACACGGGACCGCCGACCCGATCGTGCCCTCCGACGGCGGCCCGATGATTGGTCGCGGCGGCCCAAGCACGATCGGGTCCGCGCCATCGATGATCGACCGGTGGCGCGAGATTGACGGCTGCCACGGCGTTCCGACCGAGGACGAACTGCCCAGCGTTGGCGACGGCACCGAAGTACACCGGTTTAGCCTCGATCCACTGATGAGCTGGGATTGACAAGGCCGGCGAGCGGTTGATCTTGATTTCGGGTTCTGGGCAGCGGCTATCTGCTGGTTTGCCCAGCTTTCCTCTGTTCTCCGCTCGGGCCTTTCGGCGGGTGGTCAGACTGTGGTGGGCAGTGGCGGTGAGTGCCCGATGGTGTTGCGCCACAGTGCAAGCCAGGCCCTGGGCCAGGGCCAGTGGCTGGGTAGGTGCAGGACGGGTCGCCGTTGCGCGCGGGTCAGGCGGGGCAGCGATGTTGACGATCTTGCGGCGCGCTCCACCGATGGAGAGCAGGTCAGAGCGGAAAGCTCTGGCCTGCTTCTTATTTGGTCGGGTGACGCGTCTATTAGATAGCTCGCTCCAGATACCAAGTGCACCAAATGATTTCGGTCAAAGGCTCGGCGATGACGTCGTCGGACTCGGGTGGCAGACAGCGCACTGGTTACATGTGCGCTCAATCATCCACGTCAACGCGCAGGATGCCTCCCAGCTGCGCACGGCGCAGGGCGCGCACGCTGCAATGGGGCCGGTCCATCGCAGCCTTAACCTGCTCGCTGCCGCGCACCTCGGGTTCGGCGGCGGCGGCGTGCACTTCTGCCTGGGCGCCCAGGTGGCCAGGCACAACAGTCGCATCGCGGTAAGCCGTCGCTGACGTACACGTTGCCGGCGGCATCGACCGCCACCCCGGCAATGGAATCGTCAATGACGCCGCCGTCGCAGAGATCGAGGCCGGTGAACGCCCGGACGGAGCCAGATCCGCAGGTCTGCCATCCGCTGCTCGGGACCACTGACAGTAAGACCAGGTACTCACTGGTAGTCAAATGGAGTAGTCGACTACGCGCGACACCGCCGTCGACGATCGCCAGAGTTACGGCCCATGACCGCAATATCACCGGCACCCGAACGCTTCCCCGTTGGGAAGCTTGATCGGCGGCCGGATGCGGGGCTGCGCGGGCACGTACTCAAACAACAGCATTGGCTCGTCGGCTGCCGCACCGGCTCGATGATCCTGCCCAACCTGTTGCTGATCAACCAGAACGTGCAGGACAACCCGCTGGCGGGCGAACCTAGAAATCGGCTCCCGATGGAGGAGTGGCGTGCTCGCTGACCAAAATTCGCTGATGGCTCCACCTGATCAATTGACGCTGATCGGTGCTCGACTGCACGAAATCCTCATCACCGGTGGCACTTTCGACGCCATCTACCGCCACATCCTGGCTGCCCCCGGCAAACGGGTCCGCGCCGGCCTGGTGCTGGCCTGCGCCCGCCTGTTGCCCTCGACCGCCGCCGTGCCAATGCACGACGCCGTCGACCTGGCGTGCGCGATGGAGATGTTCCACGAGGCGTCGCTCATGCACGACGACATCTGCGACGGTTCGCTCTCGCGGCGCGGTGCCACGTCGGTACCGGCCGCGTTCGGCATTCGCACCGCCGCCCGGGCAGGATTCCACCTTGCTGGCAACGCCTTACAGGTGCTCGCGCGCGTGCTGGCCGACAACCCGGCGGTTTTCGCCGAGCTCGGTGAGGTCCCAGGCGTCACCTATTGCGATCGGTTCGCGGACATCTCCTTCGGCCAGCTCGTCGAGACCCTGCCGCCCGCTGTCGACGACGCCGCCCTGCGTAGGCATTACGAACTCGTGGTCGCGGCCAAGACGGGCACCCTGTTCCGGCTGGCCTGCTCCTACGGCGGCACGGCAGGCGACGTCGACCACGATCGGCTGCGCGCCCTGATGAGGTACGCCGACCAGCTCGCCCTCGCCTTCCAAATCATGGATGACGTACGCGATGTCGAGGGCGGCGCGTCGCTGGGCAAGGAGGCGGGCGGCGACCTCGACCGCCGGGTGCCGACCTGGCCGGTAATCGAATGGCTGGCCACCCGGCCGGGCGCTCGTGAGATGTGGCTCTCCGACCAGACTTCCAGTGCCGACCTGCAGGCCGACCTCGTGCAAAGCGGTGCCACCCGGCTCGCCCGCTCGGTCGCCGTCCGCACCGCCGAGACGGCCCGCCGGGTGATCGACGTCTTCCCGCCTTCCCCGGCGCACGAGTACCTGTGCAAACTTTCGGTGCGGGTGGTCTCCCGATGAGCACGCGGGGGCTCGGCGCCCTGGCCCTGGGGCTGCGGCAGCTGCACCGCGAACCCGACCTGGCCATGTTGCGTGCGGCCCGGTCACCGGACGGCTTGGCCCGGCTTGCGCTGGTCCCAGCGGCCCGGAACCTGGGCGTCGCAATCAATTTCCTGCCCGCAGACCTACGGTTCGAGGCCACCGCTGCCCTGCTGGCCTGCCGGGTTCTCGATGCCTACGAAGACCTCATCATCGACCGCCCGCTGGCGAGCGGTGCCGTCCTGAGCGCCGTGGGCTATCTGACCGGCACCACCGACACGCCGCCTCGGCCACCGCACGCGGTCGCCGTCCGCGACAGCGAAGCCGTCGACTTGGTGCTGGCCGAGCGCATCCGCGACGTCCGAGCGCTACTGTCGGCGCTGCCCTTCTCGGGACGGGAAAGGGTCGGCCAGATGCTGGTTGACGTCGGCCGCGTGATGGCGCGCAACCTCGATTCACCCCTGCCGCGGCTCGCCTACAGCGAGGGCGTGCTCGGGCGGGTGGCGCTCTACGCGTGCTCACTAGTCACCGAAAACGCCTGCAGCGAGGCGGATCTGGGCGAGCTTGCCGGGTGCATCGGCGTCATCGCCCAACTAGCCAACGACCTCCGGGACGGCGAACTGACCCTATACGGTGCCGGCGACCGCCAGGATCTGACCAGGGCGGTGATGCTGCGGCTGCTGGTCCCGGCGCTGGGTGGCTTCGCCCTGCTGGCCGGGCTCGGCCCGCGAACTCCCAGCCGCGGCGCCCGGACGGCGATGGCCTACATGACCATCACGACGACCGCTTTCCTGTGCGCCGCCGTCGGGTCACCTGCGCCGTACCGTCGGCGGCTGCGACTGGGCGCGGCCGTGCTGGCCGCGCGCTCCCCGGGTCACTGGGCCAAGATGCTGCAGCGGGTGCGGCGATCCGCCGACGACGCGATCCACCGGTTGCTCAATGGTTCACGCGACCTTTCCGCTGACACCGGTCTCGCTGCCGTGCCGGGCCCAGCTGCGCAGGTGCTCGGTCTGGACGACGATCGCTCATCGTCGCCCGCGATGGGGCCGCTGATCGTCGGCACCACCTTCGCCCTCGTGCATGCGCTGCCGGAACAACCGCTGACCGGCGAACTGCCCGCCCCGCAGGTGCGCCGCATGATGATCGCCGATCATCTGGCCTTCGGCGCCCTGGAACGGTTGCGACCCCGCGACACCGACGCGATGGAGGTCCTCGCCGCGGAATTCCAGCTCGCGGCCCTCGACACGACTGCCCCAGGAGCCCACCCATGATCACCGAATTGACCGGTAGCACAAGACCGCCCGTCGCGTCATCCGAACGAACGCCCTTCAGCCGGAAGGTGCTAAAGCTCGAGCACCCGGCGAATGTCGGCCCGCTGATACACGTCGCGTGCTGGTTCGGGCTGCTGGCTTTTGGTCTGCTCGTGCCGGCCGCCACGAACTGGTACCTGGCGGTGCCGCTGATCGTGACGTTGTCGCTGCTGAACCTCTCGATCACCATCGGCGTGCTACACATGCACACCCATCGGCCGCTTTTCGTGTCGCGGCGGGCGAACCGAGTGATCGACGTGTTGTGCGGCGTGCCTGCCGCGTTGACGGCGGCCGAGATGCGCGAGGTGCACGTCCTCAACCACCACCGCTACGACGACGGGCCCGGCGACGTTACCTCGACAGAGGGGAGTGAGCGGGGGCTGCGCGCTGTCTGGTACTGGATCAGGTACGGCACGATCGTCAAGAAGCACACCGTGCGAACGGTTTTCGCAGCCGATGCGTCGGCCGGCCGGCGCAAGCGGCGCCGCCAGTTCGTGATCGACTTGACGCTGGTCGTGGCGCTGCTGCTGGCCACCTGGGTGGTCGCCGATGCCACCCGGAATGTGCTCTTCTACTGGATCCCGTTCCTCGTGACCCAGGTCAACTCCGGCTATTTCGCCTGGCTGAGCCACGCCCCGGCGCGGGTCTATGAGGACGGCCCGAGCAAATCGGTGAACACGGTGGGCAACTGGCTCAACTTCTTGATCTTCAACCAGGGCTACCACAGCGTGCACCACCGCTATCCCGGCATCCACTGGAGCCAGATCCCCGACAAGCTCGACTTCATGAGCCAGGTCCGGCCCGCCGTCATCGTGCCCTATTGGATGGTGCTCAGCTCGGCGTGGCGCCTCATCGTTCCCAAAGCCTTCCTCGACGCGACCTACGGCGAGCGGTGGAAGGCCAAATTCGAAAAGCGGATGGCGCGGGGCACCATCCGCTCGCGGTACCTGCCGTGGTTCGCATGGATCTGATCACGCCGCGCCAGGCAAGGGACGTGCTGACGGACCGCCGTCGGCTCCTCCCAGCCCTGCTGGCGTTCGTCGGATACGCCTTCGCCGGGGTGACCGTGCCCATGATGCTGCTGTTCGCCGGGGGCTGGTGGCTGCCGAAGACCGTCGACGCCGGACCGCACCTGTCGACCGGTCCGTCGGTGGTGATCGACCTGCTGCTCGTCGCGTTGTTCGGCTTGCAGCACTCGGGCATGGCCCGGGGTCCATTCAAGGCCTTTATCACCCGCTGGGTGCCCGAAGCCCTGGAGCGCACCGTCTATGTCGTGGCGGCCAGCGTGGCCGTCTGGGTGCTGTGTCTGGGTTGGCAGCCTCTGCCGCAACGGATCTGGTCGTCCACAGGCATCCTCGGAGCGGTACTCGACGCCGGGTTCTGGCTCGGCTGCGCGCTGGTCTACGCGGCCACCCTGTTGCTGAACCACTTCCACCTACTCGGTTTCAGTCAGGCCTACCGGGCCTACGTGCGCCGCGTGCCGGACGCGATCTCCGACCGGCTCCAGGTGCAGGGGCCCTACCGCCTAGTGCGGCACCCACTGATGACCGGTCTGCTGCTGTGCTTCTGGTGCGCAAGCACATTCACGGCCGGGCACCTGCTGTGGGCGGCCAGCCTGACGGGCTACATCCTGCTGGGCACCGCGCTGGAGGAGCGCGACCTCATCGCTCGGTTCGGCGCGGCTTACCGCTCGTACATAAGTCGAGTGCCCGCCTTCTTCCCGTCACCGCTGAAGAAATTGGACTAAAGCGCATGAACCAGACCGGACCAGTCGCGGCCGACAGCCACGAGCAGCTGGAGACCACCGTTGCGATCGTCGGCAGCGGGTTCTCGGGTCTCGGCATGGCGATTCAGTTGCGCAAACGGGGCCGTGAAGACTTTCTGATCTTGGAGAAATCGCACGATGTAGGCGGGGTATGGCGGGACAATACCTATCCGGGCTGCGGCTGTGACGTGCCGACGACCGTATACTCGTATTCGTTTGAGCAGAACCCGTTCTGGTCCAAGATGTGGTCTTCGCAACCCGAAATCTACGCATACCTACGAAGAATGGCCGACAAGTACGACCTACGCCGCAAGACGTTGTTCGGCGCTGAGGTCGTGGCAGCCTCCTGGGATTCGGCGGCCTCGAGGTGGCGCCTGCGTTCAGCCGACGGACGCACCATCATCGCCCGATTCCTGGTGATGGGCATCGGCCCGATGACTGCGCCAAAATTGCCGGACCTCAAGGGCATTGAGTCATTCACCGGGGCGGCGTTCCACTCCGCACGATGGGATCACACCGTGGATCTGACCGGTAAGAAGGTCGCCGTAATCGGCACCGGCGCCAGCGCAATCCAATTCGTGCCGGTCATCGCCGAGCAGGTGGGGCAGCTGCAGCTGTATCAGCGCACCCCGCCGTGGGTTCTCACCCGCTTCGACCCGGGCATCCCCAAGTCACTTCGGACGCTGTTCGCCAAGGTGCCATTGATCCGCAGCATCTTCCGAGCAACGACGTACTGGATCGCAGAGGCGCAGGCCATCGCGCTGCACGGGTACGGGATCCTGCACAAGCCGCTGGAATGGGCCGCCAAGGCCCACATCCGCAAGCGAATCAAGGATCCGGCGCTGGCGGCCAAGCTCACCCCCGACTATCAGATCGGCTGCAAGCGCATCCTGTACTCCCCCACGTACTACCCGGCGCTTGCGCGGCCCAATGCCGAGGTCGTGACGGACGGTATCGCAGAGGTGCGACCCGGGAGCATCGTGACCGTCGACGGCACCGAGCGCGCGGTCGACGTCATCATCTACGGCACTGGGTTCAACCTCACCGGTCCCGTCGAATCGCTGAATATCCGCCTCGGCGATGGCGAGTCGTTGATGCAGCGGTGGCGCACCTCGGGTATGCAAGCTCACATGGGTGTGACCGTCGCTGGGATGCCCAACGCGTTCTTCCTTATGGGCCCCAACAGTGCGATCGCGCACAACTCGATCGTGTTCATGATCGAGCAGCAGATCAAGTTGGTGCTGCATGCCATGGACGGTATGCACCAGCGCGCGGCCACCGCCATCCAAATCCGCACGGATGCCCAGGAGAGGTTCAACGGGGACATCCAGCGCCGGCTCGGGAGGCGGGTGTGGTCATCCGCGGGTTGCAGAACTTATTTTGTCGATGACGACGGTGTGAATCGGGTCCTCTGGCCGGGTTTCAGCTGGGAGTACTGGCGTGCGGTGCGCAACTTCGACGAGACCCAGTACGAGTTCACCGGCACGGACCAAGACGCCGCCGCCGGCGACGCTCACGCGTCTGGATACGCAAACCATGTTGCGGCCCCCGCTTAGCCGCCCGCACGGGGGTTACTCCTAGTCATGGGGCGTGACAGATGCAATTCGAGTGGTCGACTACGCACGACAAGCGCACGTTCGATCGACAGAGTTGTGGCATGACAGTAACTTCGCTGGCATACGACCGCTCCATCCCGGAGCTTGATCTGGACCGTGACGATACGGCCGGAGCTTCGGTTTCAGCTGACGTCCTCAGCCGTGTCCGGGGCCCGCGCAGCCTGGACGGGTTGTCGCGTGCCGAGTTGACAAAGCTCGCTGCCGAGATCAGGGCATTCCTGATTGAGAAGGTGTCGGTGACCGGGGGGCACCTCGGCCCGAACCTCGGTGTGGTCGAGCTGACGATCGCGCTTCATCGCGTATTCGATTCACCCCGTGATGCGTTGATCTTCGACACCGGCCATCAGGCCTACCCGCACAAGCTTTTGACAGGCCGCCGAGACCGCTTCGACCATCTGCGTGCGTCCGGCGGTCTGTCCGGGTACCCGTCGCGAGCGGAGAGCGAGCACGATTGGGTGGAGTCCTCGCACGCGTCTGCCTCCCTTTCCTACGCCGACGGGTTGGCAAAGGCGTTCGAACTGGCCGGCAATCAGGATCGCAGCGTCGTCGCCATCGTCGGTGACGGTGCGCTCACCGGTGGAATGTGCTGGGAGGCAATCAACAACATCGCTACCGGCAAGGGGCGTCGTGTGATCGTAGTTGTCAATGACAACGGCAGGTCTTACGCACCGACGATCGGGGGACTTGCTGAGCGCCTGTCCAGCCTGCGGATGCGTAGCGGTCACCGTCCGCGGATGTTGTTCGCGGACTTGGGTATCAAGTATCTAGGCCCGATCGACGGACACGATGTGGTCGCGCTCGAGCGGGCTTTGCGAAAGGCAAAGGAAGTTGGTGGCCCGGTAGTCGTCCATACTGTCACCCGCAAGGGAATGGGATACGGTCCAGCGGAGGAAGATCCAGCCGACCGAATGCATGCCTGCGGTCCCTTCAATCCGCGCAATGGCGAACCCAAGTCGCCCACTGACGCGAAGCAGTGGACGGACGTATTTGCCACCGAGCTGCTCGAGTGGGGCGGGCGCCGCGAGGATCTCGTCGCGATCACCGCCGCGATGTCAGGCCCGACCGGTTTGGCGGAGTTCGGAGCGCGGTTTCCGAACCGACTGTTCGACGTAGGGATCGCCGAGCAGCACGCGGTGACGTCCGCTGCGGGGTTGGCGCTCGGCGGTATGCACCCGGTGGTCGCTGTCTACTCCACGTTCCTCAACCGTGCCTTCGACCAAGTAATCATGGATGTCGCTCTGCTGAAATTGCCGGTGACATTCGTGCTGGACCGGGCGGGCATTACCGGGCCTGATGGGGCCAGTCACAACGGGATGTGGGACTTGTCGCTGCTGGGCATCGTGCCCGGCATGCGAGTCGCCGCCCCACGCGATGCTTCCTCGCTCCGCGAGCAGCTCGGCGAAGCGCTCGGGCTAGACGACGGCCCCACTGCGATCCGGTTTCCGAAGGGTCCAGTGGGTGCCGATATAGCAGCCGCGGAACGAATAGAGGGCGTAGATGTGCTTCTTCGCCCGCAGGATCCGGACGTTCTGCTGGTGGCGGTCGGACCACTGGCCGGGATCGCACTGACAGCGGCGGCGACGCTCGCCGAGCGTGGTGTGGCCGTCGCGGTGGTGGATCCCCGATGGGTGCTGCCAGTGCCCGACCAAGTGGTGAAGATGGCCAGCGATGCCCAGCTGGTCGTGACACTGGAGGAGTCGGGGCTACATGGCGGGTTCGGGTCAGCAGTCGCGGCCCGGATGCGGGATGCCCGAATCGACACACCGGTGCGCAGTGTCGGTGTGCCGCAGCGGTTTCTCGCTCACGCCTCCCGGGGCGAGATCCACGCAAGTCTCGGCCTGACGGCTGCCGACCTGGTCACCAGCATTGGCTCGTGGGTCGAGCGGCCGGGCGGACAACTGTGCTAGAACGAATCGCTCGCCTCGCGATAGCGGCGCCGCGGCGGGTCATCGCGGTCGCGGTGCTGATCATGGTGGGCGCCGGGATCTTTGGCATCGGGCTAACCAAGAGCCTGTCCGCCGGGGGCCTTCACGATCCGAACAGCCAATCGTCCCAGGCCTCCCGGCTGCTGTCGGAGAAGTTCGGCCAGGGCGATATGCAGATGACCATTGCCGTCACGTCCGAAGCCGGCGCACGAAGTCCCGTCGCACGCGCCGTCGCAACCGAACTCATCCAGCGTCTGCAGGAGTCGCCGTACGTCGTCGGTGTGAACTCGGCATGGGCCGCATCGCCTGCCGCGGCCACATTGATCAGCGAAGACGGCAAGACCGGCTTGATTGTCGCGGGCATCAGCGGCGGGGAGAACGGTGCACAGAAGCACGCGAAGGCGCTGGCTGATCAGCTGGTGCACGACCGCAATGGCGTTACAGTGCGCGCGACCGGCGATGCAATGACCTACGTACAGATCAACGCGCAAACCGAAAAAGACCTGCTTCTGATGGAGTCCATCGCCATCCCGCTGAGTTTTGTGGTGCTGGTGTGGGTGTTCGGCGGCGTGCTGACCGCGATGCTGCCATTGGCCGTCGGCGGGTTCGCGATTCTCGGTTCGATGGCCGTGCTGCGCGCCGTCGCGCTGGTGACCGATGTGTCGATTTTCGCACTAAACGTGACTGTGGCTATGGGACTGGCGCTGGCCATCGATTACACGCTGCTGGTGATCAGCCGGTTCCGCGATGAGCTGGCCGATGGCGCCGGGCGCGAGGAGGCCTTGGTGCGCACGATGGCAACTGCGGGGCGCACCGTGCTGTTCTCGGCGGTGACAGTGGCGTTGTCAATCGTGGCGATGGTGCTGTTCCCAATGTATTTCCTGAAATCGTTTGCCTACGCGGGGATTGGAGTGGTTGCGTTCGCTGCCATCGCCGCGATCGTGGTAACGCCGGCGGCGATCATGTTGCTCGGGGACCGACTGGACGCACTGGATGTGCGCCGACTGGGCCGGCGCGTCTTCGGTCGTCCGGAACCGGGGCAGCGCCCGGTTGAGCGAGCCTTCTTTTACCGCTCGACCAAGTTCGTGATGCGGCGGGCGATTCCGGTGGGCATCGGCATCATCACACTGCTGTTGATGGTCGGCGCACCTTTCCTCGATATCAAATGGGGCTTCGCCGACGACCGCGTGCTGCCGTCGTCGGCCTCGGTGCGCCAGGTTTCTGAGCAGCTGCGCAGCGATTTTGGCGGCGATGCCACTGCCAACGTGATCGTCGTGGTTCCGGATACGAACGGGGTGACGCCCGACGAGCTCGCCCACTATGCGGCCCAGCTGTCACGGGTTCCCGGGGTGACCTCGGTGTCCACGCCCGGCGGTGTGGTCGTTGGCGGCTCGCTGGCCGGGCCGCCTGCCGCGCCGACAGCCATCAAGGATGACAGCGCTTTCTTCACCGTTGGCAGCGCAGCGCCGCTCTTCTCCCCGGCCTCGGACATCCAGCTGGACCGGTTGCACGCCGTCGCCGGTCCCGGCGGCCAACGTGTCCTGATGACCGGCTTGGCGCAGATCAACCGCGACACTTCGACCGCGATCACGGGCCGGCTGCCGCTGGTCCTCAGCCTGATCGCGGGGATCACGTTTGTGGTGTTGTTCTTGCTGACCGGTAGCGTGGTCTTGCCCCTGAAGGCGTTGCTGCTCAACATCTTGTCTCTGAGCGCCGCGTTCGGAGCGTTGGTCTGGATCTTCCAAGATGGGCATTTGGGCGCACTCGGCACCACGTCAACTGGCACCCTCATGGCCCCCATGCCGGTGCTGTTGTTCTGCATCGCATTTGGCCTGTCGATGGATTACGAAGTGTTTCTGGTGTCGCGAATTCGTGAGTACTGGCTCGAGTCACCGCGCTCCGGGGCCGATAACGATGAAAGCGTCGCGCTAGGGCTGGCTCACACCGGTCGGGTGGTGACGGCTGCCGCACTCGTGATGTCGATTTCGTTCGCCGCGTTGATCGCGGCGCAGGTGTCGTTCATGCGGATGTTGGGTGTCGGACTGGTGTTGGCGGTACTGGTCGATGCGACGCTGGTGCGGATCATGCTGCTGCCGGCGTTCATGCACGTGCTGGGCCGCGGCAATTGGTGGGCGCCCAACCTGCTGGTCCGGATTCATCAGCGGTTCGGGATCAGCGAGACAGCGACGGCGGAGCGGACCCAGGCTGCCTCGGAGCAGACCGGTCGCTCTGTCGGTATCGGTGCCTAACCCGACTGTGGGCGTATGTCACCTGCCTGTCGGTACCCAGCTGCCGCAGCATCCGGCGGGCACTCGGTGCGGCAGCTTGATGCTCGCGATGCTCTGCAGCGTCTGCGCGTCCAGGATCGCTAGTTCGCTGCGGTCGGTGCTCCGGTCGTACACGTACCCCAGCACGACGCCGTCATCCTCGGCGGCGTCAGAGGACGAAGGATGGAAGATGAACTCGCCGACCGCCTTTTCGGCGCCGAAGCAGCGCGACTGCGTGCTGTTGCGGAGGAAGTCGTGCTTGAGCAGGGTGTTGCCGAAGACGACCTCGCCAGTGGGCGCATAGCCGTACCGATGCCGCTTGCCGATGAGACGCTCGTCCACGCGCGGAAATTCTTGCCCACGATCGTCGAATCGCGATTCGCGCACCTTGCCGTCGGCGAGATCGATGGTCCAGCGGTCCAGTGTCCGGTCCTTCGCTCGGTCCTATTTAGTTGCGGTCGAACATCTTCGGGTGCCGCACCACGTCGAGCACGATGGTGTCTCCGTCGTCGTAGGCGTTCATGGGATGGAATACGTAGCAGGGTTCCACCTCAAACCAGCGAACGTCGGCGTTGCTGCCATCGCGCGGCATCACACCGACGCGGGCGGGGTGCTTCGGATTCCACGAGTACGGGAACGGGTGGTCGTGGATCTTTGAACCGGGCTGGATTGCGGCGATCAGATCCGGGATGCGGACCCTGCCGACAACGGCCGACAGCAGCAGCCGCGCGGGCAGACGCAGTCCGGGTGGCATTCTGACCGCCGCGGCTCGTCGGGCGTCGAAGGTTACCGGCAGGTCGTAGAACACGATGTGACGCTCGGTCAACGACAGGTTGTCCATCATGGCTGCCTGCCACCTCGATGTCCACGGTGCGGCGCGCCCGACCATCGACGCCGATCACCGAGTATTGGACCCGGTTGCCGCGATACGGGCTGTGCGAAACACCATGCAGCTCGCCGGTTTCCGGGTCGCGTTTGGGGTGAGCGGTGTACCCGTGGGTCATTGTTCCGTCAAAGTCGCAGATACGTACGGTTTCCAGCTCGTCGGTCAACTCGTAGGGTGCGACACCGGCCTCCATCAACGCGAGGGTCTTGCCTGCATGTCCGATCACGTTGGTGTTTGGGCCGATTGGCACGGTGCCGAAGCGCCGGATCGGCGACCGCTCGCCCAGCGCCTTGGCTACGTGCGGACCACGCATCCAGCGGTTGCGGTACCACTCCGCCTTGCCGTCGCGGATGCGGATGCCGTGCACCATGCCGTCGGCCATAAACCAGTGATGACGTAAGGGATCGAGCTCACCGATCGGATTGGATCCGTTCCGCAGGTACCGGCCGTCGAGGTAATCGGGGATGTTCCCGACGACCTCGAGGTCGGTGTGGGTGTACTCCTGCTGCAGCGGAGTGAAGTGGCCCTCCAGGTAGGGGTTTGTCACCACGCCACCTTCAATGTCGCGCCGTCACCCGGGCCGGAATCGGTGCTCCGGCAACCGTCGTCATCGGAACGGCGAGCGGGAAATCTGTTTCGAGGGAGTCGATTTCGGTGCGCCTTATGACGGTGGCCAACGCAAGGGTTGCCTCGAGCATGGCGAAATGGTCACCGATGCACGACCTCGGGCCCGCGCCGAACGGCATGTATTGCCAGCGGTCGCGGTTCTGAGAGTTTTCCAGGGTGAACCGGTCGGGATCGAAAACCAGCGGGTGCTCCCAGAGCGTGGCATCGCGTTGTACGGCGTACACGCCGTACACGACGATGGTGCCGGCCGGGACTCGGTAGCCGTCGACCGCGATGTCCTGCAGCGTCGTCCTGCCGATCGCGGCTGCCGGCGGGCACAGCCGCAGCGCCTCGCGCAGCACCTGAACGGTGTATCCCAGCCTGGGAACGTCCTCGGGTGTCAGCTCCCGATCGCCGATTGCAGTTGCCTCCGCGGCAACCCGCTGCTGAATCTCGGGGTTGCGGCCGAGGGCCCAAAACGCGTACGCCAGCGTGGTGGCGGTGGTGTCGTGGCCGGCGGCCATGAATATCACCAGCTCGTGGCAGATCTCGTCATCGGAGAGCTCCCGGCCGGTCGCGGGGTCCGTCGTTGCGATCAGCGCGTGTACGAGCGGTGCATCCTGGGCTGGGTCTCGACGGCAGCCCTGCAGGATGTCCTCGGCCAGCTGGTGCAACTTCGCGCTTGCGGTGCGCGCGCGGCGTCGTGCAGGCGTCGGCAACCATCGCGGCGCACGAACCGGCCGCAGGGAACGATCCGCGACGTAGCTGAGTACAACCCGCAACGGCTCGGCGATCGCGTCGGCGCGTTCATCGAGATTCAGGCCGAACACCGAGCGGCCCAGCGCGCGCAGCGTCAGCAGGCGAGCTTCGACGTCGAGATCGATCACACTACCGTCGAGCCAACCCTCTCGGACCGTCTCGGCAGCCCGCGACATATGACCGGAGAAGGTGCGGACACGTTGTTTGGTGAAGACGGGCTGCAGCGCTCTTTTGCGCCGCACCCACTCCTTGTGGGGGAGATCGAATAGGTTGTCGCCCAGCAGATGCCGCATTTCGGCATGAAGTGTGGTTTTGTCGACAAAGGCATCGCTGCGGCTGAGAAAGTCCCGTCCGCCTTGCGGTGACGTCACGATGACGACGGGCGGTATCAGCCGCGTAATGCGCGGGCTGAACTGGGTGACCGGACCACCGGCATCGCGCAGCGTTTCCAGCCCGGTATGGAAATCCCTGAGCGCCTTGAGCCGCTGGCGCAATGGCAGCGAATTTTTCGGCGCACGTGGCAGCGCGCCGACTTCGATCCGATCGCTCAGCTCGGTCACTCGGTTCCTCCACCGCAAGCCCCAACCGTGGTGTTGTGGGCATGCTCGAGAATGCCCACTCGAATTCGGGGCGCATAGAGTAGTTCAGTACTTCAGTTTTCTCGATGTCCTTCGCAACATGCGGGTGGTGCTCGGGATGGGCAGCCAACACAGCTCGATGTAACTAACGCTGAGAACGGCGGACTATAAATCCGTGCTGCACGGCAGGCACGCCGATGCTCGCGTCTCCGCAGGTCGTTTCACGTAGTTTGGCGTCGTTTCGCGTCGGCGGAATCAGCGTTTCTGCAGGTCAAGGGAATTTCGGCGCCGAGTTCGATTCCCGGCAGCTCCACTCGAATCGGCACCTAAACGTCCTTACTCGAACCTGGCGAACCTAAACGAGTCAGTCGAGCATTTCTGGGTTCAAGCGCCGCTGGGTTCACTCATTCCCACAGGTCAGGGTTTTGCGTGGCCGGCGGTGGTGGGCGGTGCGTTCAACTGGATAGCGGTCCGACGGCGGATACGGCGCGAGCTACTTGGCGGTGCGGCCGGTCGCGGGGGCTGGCGTGGTCGCCCTACGCCACCCTCGGCAACGGGGCAGTTGCGGCGACTACTCGCAGGACTCAACCGCAGCCCTCGAGTACGCCCTGGCGGCTGGTCGCCACTTTTGCACGTGGGCAAGAAGAGTCGCCGCCATGGTCGCGATTATGTACGAGATGCCAGACCCGCGAAAGGCGCGGGCTTTCCGCCGGTTCAATAACAATCCGGCGGATTTAGCCTCGATACACCGATGTTCCGTGGTGACTAGTGTCGGCGATTGTTGATCTTGATTATTTGGGTGTGGGCGTGAGTTATCTGCTGGTCTGTCCAGCTTTTCCTGTACGCTCCGGTCGGGCCTTGTCGGCTGGTTGGTCAAGTTGTCGTGGGCAGTGGTGGGCTGTATCCGATGGTGTTGTGCCACAGCGCAAGGCAGGCCTTGGACCAGGGCCAGTGGGTGGGCAGGTGCAGGCCCGGTCGGCGTTGCGGTCGGGCCAAGCGGGCGGGGATCTTGATGATCTTGCGCCGTAGCGTCGATCCGCGGGCTCGGGTGTGTTGGTCGCCGGCCAGGACGCCGGCAGCGCGCATCAGAGATCCACAACCCGGTGTCGGGATCTTGGACCGCGCCGGGGTAACGCACCGGGGTCCATCCGTCGTCGGGGATCGCGTCGATCGCTTTCTGCACAGCGGTGTTCTTGGTCAGGACCAGCGAGAATTGGGCGCGCGCGCGGCGGGCGGCACCGATGACCGCGCGGGTGCCGTAGGCGCTGTCACCGCGCACCAGGATCTGTCCGCTGGCCCCCGCGGCCCGCGCGGTGGCGATCGCCTGAGCGACCATCCGCCCCGCACCCTTGCCGGAGTTGGCCCGCCCGGCGCGCAGCCGCATCCCGGCGATCACCGGCGTGGCCATCTCGGTGCTGATCGTGGTCGCCAGCGGGGACAGGCCCTTGCGCAGGACCTGCTTGCCGGCGATCTTGGTGTGCCCGTAGCTCGCGCCCTGCTTCGCGTGCCCGATGTCCCCGAACGCGCGCTGATCGAGCCCGGGTAGCAGATCGACGTGGGCACACAGTGCCACCAGATGTGCGCCCAGCACCGCCTCCAGCTGACGGGCATGGCCGAAGGTAAACTCCCGCAACAGGGTTCCGATCGTCGAGGGCGCATACACGCCGCCGAACAGGGTCTTCATTCCGCCGCTGCGCAACACCTCGACGTCGTCGATGCAGTCCGCTCCCGCACACATCCCGACGATCAGGGTGGCCAATTTGGGGGCGGGGTTGGCCGAGCCCGACTTGATCCGCGGCGCCGCGATCTGCACCATCTGCGCCAACAGATCCGACATGCCGGTCCGTTCGGCCAGCGCCATCACCGGCACCAGACCGGCACACGACACGAGGTTGTCATCGTCGAACACCGCAGAATCTACGGAGAATCTGTGCGAAACTTGCACCGGAAGTGCCTTTCCGAACTGGGTCCGATTAATGCGTGAGAACATCAATCATCGCAGTTCAGAGGGCACTTTCCTCATTTCGACACCCAGATGCCCATCGGTTTGTCGGTGGATTCAGGTTTAGTTCAACGGCGTGTTCGGGCGGCTCGGCAGCGGTGTTCATGCAGGTCGACAACGGCGGACACACATGGCCCGGCGGTACCCAGTACCTGCCCACGGCCATCATCAGCCCGACCAGCCACGCCTTCGACGCCTCCGAAACCAGCTGGCAGTTCTTCGCCAGCCACGCCCAATAAGCCCGGCGCCCGTACACCCAGCCACAGTTTGCGCCGAGGTCTGCAAACGGGAGCCGCCAGATGGGCTGTGTGAGAGCAGGTTAGTACATGGGTAATAACGATCATCCACGACAACCGCATGGGCGCGATGTGTGGCGGGGAGGAGCGAAAGTGTAGCTCTGCCCGTCCAACTCGCGATTTCGCCAAAGCATGAGCACTAGTCGCAGCGCTGCGTCTACGCGCCGCATTTCGTCGACTGTCAGCCGGCCGGCGCCTTCACCCAGTCGATTCGGCGTCGAGTCAAGGGACTCGGCCACGAGGGTCACAACTCGAGATGGCGCCGCAGCGCCCGATCGAGTTCTGCGAGCTCAGCCGCAGAGACTCGCCCGATCCGACGCCGCAGCCGCTCAGTTGAAACGGATCTGATCTGTTCGGCCTGCGCCTTGGAATCCACGGCGGGACCGCTCGTCGCCGCCGACAAGAACACTTGAAACGGATAAATCCTGGCGACGTTGCTCGTTAGCGGGACGACGGCGATGACCCACGCCCGAGCCCGGGTTACAGTCGCGTTTGCCCGATCGTTGCTGACGACGACCGCGGGGCGGTGCTTGTGACTTCGTTACCCGGTGCGGGGTCAAAGTCGACTTGCCATATCTGACCGCGCAGCATCACCGAGCCCATTGCCGGCGGTGTTGACCCACACATCCTCGTCGCTGGCCATAGCAGGAAATTTGGTTATTGCGTTTTAAGATGTGCCTGGCCCGCTGGTCAACCTGCGAATCGTTTGGATCTCGCTGTCCTGGTAGGGCCGTCCATCGGGTTGCACGAGGTCGCTGAACCACACCTTTGGAGCAGCTCTGTATGGGTGGTCCCACGAATCCCACGGCAGATACGTTTGAGTCTTGCCGGCGACAAACCCCCAATTGAGTGCACCAACGTTGTGCCGCTTCGCAATCGGCAAGATTCCCTCGACAGTGCTGCCCAACGGCCGAGCCAGGTACTCGGTGCATAGGATCGGTCGCCGCAGTGGAGAAAGTTCGGTGATCCGGGCCTCGAACTCGGCCGGCTTGCCGTAGCAGTGGAATGTGATCACGTCGGCGTTGTCTAGTTGGATGCCACTGATTGCACTGCGGCTGTTGGGATCTCCCCAGTTTCCGTTCCAGACAGCACTCGTCAGCGGTTGGACAGGATCGACTGAACGCGCCCATTGGAACACTTGGGGAAGCAGCGCTGCGACAAGTTCCTGCTTGTCTTTCCTCTCCACCTTGCGGTACACGCGCGCGGGATTGTCGGGTTCATTCCACAGGTCCCAACCCAAAACGCGATCATCATTGCGGAATTGGCTCAACACTCCCCTGACATAGTCGTACAGAATGCCGCGGTAGCGGGGGTCATCGATGTGCGCGGCACCCGGGCTTTGCACCCAACCGGAATTGTGCACTCCCGGTGTCGGCGGGGGCTGCGGACCTACCCGGGGGAACGGGTTCCAGCAGGAGTCGAACAGGACAAAGAGCGGTTTGATGCCGTGGCTGGCCGCGATGGCGACGAACTGTGCGAGACGGCCTAGGAATCCTCGTGGATCCTGGGCCCACAGCTGATCGTGCAGGAAAACCCGCACGGTGTTGAACCCGAGCAGCCGAGCGAAGCCCAGCTCACTATCGATGCGCCGGGGGTCATACGTGCCCGGCTGAAACATCTCGAGCTGATTGACGGCGGTTGAGGTGACGTAGTTGGCGCCGACGAGCCAACCTTGGGCTTGATACCAGCTGTTGGCGCGGTCAACCGACCACTGGCCTGGCTCGGCAAAGGCGCGAGGCATGCGGGCCACTGCCGAGCCCACTGCCAGCAGCAGCGGCAGCTTCAGGGCCGTTCGACGGTGCACGAAGTAACGCTAGTTTGCCCAGCGATGTGCTTAGACGTGCTTACCGATTCGTAATCAATTGAGGTTGAGATTGTTACCAAAAGGGGCCGGCAATACGACAGCGGTGGCCACCCGGCACAGATACTGGCCGGGTTCGAGCAGGACAAGATGGAACGAGGAGCTGGCTGACCTGCATGGCGCCGAGGACCGTCACGTCAACGTGGCCGCCGCGGATCATGCCGAAAGACTGTGCGGAGTCGAAACATGAGCCACCGGCGATACAGTGCCCCCGGCAGCGGTGCCCCCGGCATGATTCGAACATGCGACACCGGCTTTTGAATTCTTCACTTCTTGCTCGTGCTCGAACATTCCTACTTTGTGGTACTGAACTGCGAGACTGCCTTCGGCAAATGCTCGATGACTCTGGTTCGATCCCCTTTACATCTCGTTACATCTCGCCATATTCGATGAATAAGCGATGGCGCAATTTTGAACTCTGCCGTGACGCGAACGACCAGGTCGGTTCTGCCGCCGTTGCCGTCTCCACAACCATCTCGCGGCGGTAGTCGCCGCCGTGCGCGACTTCGAGGGCGGCGAGGGCCTGGTCTTCCTCGAGGTGGCCTCGCGCTGTCTGTGAAACGAAGGACCTGCCGTCGTACAACGCGTAAAGTCCAGGTCGGTCGGAGGGAGACTCGCAGTGAAGATGTCGCCATTCGATTACCACCGACCGGACACGGTCGACGGGGCGGTCGCACTGCTCGAAACGTACGGCGGGGACGGCAAGGTGCTTGCCGGTGGGCAAAGCCTTCTTCCGGTGCTCGCCCTCCGGCTCACCCATCTCGGGCATCTCATCGACATCGGCCGGGTGCAAGGCTTGCAGTCGATCGAGGTGGATGACGACGGCACTGTCTCGGTCGGAGCGACAGTGACACACGCACGGGTCGAGAGGTCCGATGTCATGGCCGCCGCCGCGCCCGCGGTAGCCGGCGCCATGCCGCACGTCGGTCATCGGGCGATCCGGAGTCGGGGGACGGTGTGCGGGAGCTTGGCCCATGCCGATCCGGCGGCGGAACTGCCGGCAGTTGCCCTGGCGGTCGGCGCGGAGATGATCGTGCAGGGTCCGGCGGGACAGCGGACGATGGGGGCGGGTGACTTCTTCGAGGGATATCTGTCATCCGCGCTGGGGGAAGACGAGTTGCTCGTCGGAGTGCGCTTCCCCGCATGGGCCCCACGCGCGGGATGGTCGGTGCTGGAGGTGAGTAGGCGTCACGGGGACTTCGCGTTGGTCGGGCTGGTGACGACGCTCGAGATCGACGAGGCCGGGTTGCTGCGGCGACCGGCGTTGTCGTTCTTCGGGGTAGCCAGCACGCCGGTGCGCATTGCCGAGGCCGAGCAGTTGCTCGACGGCAACGCTCCCGACCCCGCTCTCTTTGCGGAGGCAGCGAAGGTCGTGTCGGGTGCATTGGAGCCGCCCGCTGACGACCACGCATCGTCCGAGTACAGGGCGCATGTTGCGGGGGTGCTCACCCGCCGCGGGCTCGCCGAGGCCGCGGCGCGGGCCACGGAACGGGCGGGCGTCTGATGCGGGAGATCACCCTCCGGGTCAACGGTCGGGACGAGCGCGCGGTGGTCCAGGGTCGCACGACCCTGGCCGAATTGCTTCGCGACCACCTCGGGCTCACCGGCACGCATCTCGGTTGCGAGCACGGTGTGTGTGGTGCGTGCACGGTGGCGGTCGACGGTCAGCCCGTCCGGTCCTGCCTGATGCTGGCGATGCAGGCGGAGGGAGCGATCGTCGAGACGGTCGAGTCGCTCGGCGACGGTGATGGCCTGGGGCTCATCCAGCAGGCGATGTGGGAGCGCCACGCATTCCAGTGCGCGTTCTGCGCACCGGGATTCCTCATGACGGTGCGGTGCCTGCTGGCGGACAACCCGACGCCGACGACGGCGCAGATCAAAGAAGAGCTCTCCGGCAACCTGTGTCGTTGCACGGGATACGCATCGATCCTCGAGGGTGTCGCCGAAGCGGTGGCCAAGTTGGCCTCCACCGCGGGAGGTGCGAATGTTGCGTGAACAGATCATGGGGCGATTCGTCGGCGCCCGCGTCCGGAGGGTTGAGGACCGCCGCCTGCTGAGCGGGCGCGGTCGGTACGTCGACGATGTCGTCGTCCCGGACATGGCGCACGCGGCATTCGTCCGGAGCCCATGGCCCCACGCCCTGATCCGCGGTATCGACACCACCCGCGCCGCCGCGGTTCCCGGGGTGTACGCGATCTTCACCGGTCCTGACATCGCTGCGATCACCAACCCGCTGATGGGGATGCTCGCCCTGCCGGGCCTTTACGACCCGTGGCACTGGGCCCTGGCCGTCGACCGCGTTCGTCTGGTCGGGGATCCGGTTGCCATCGTGGTAGCGACGTCACGCGCGGTGGCCGAGGATGCGGCAGAGATGGTCGACGTGGAGTACGAGGAGCTGGAACCGATCGCGACGTTGGCGCACGCCCACGATCCCAGCCGGCCGGCGATCTGGCCGAAGGCCAACGGCAACGTCGTCTACGCGGCATCGGAGTCGTTCGGCGACGTCGATGCGGCGTTCGCCGGGGCGGATCGAGTGATCAGCGAGACGTTCCGCCAGCACCGGCACGCCAACCAACCGATGGAGACCAGAGGCACGGTGGCCGAGATCGACGCCGACGGCAACCTCACGTTGCACGCAGCCCATCAGGCGGCGCACGCCCTCAAGTGGGCGATGGCAGTGTGCCTGGCCCGCCAGCCAGTGTGGATGTCGGTGCGCGACATGTTCCGCCAACGCGAACAGACGAAGGCCATATTCGCCGGGGCTCGCGAGTTCGTTCGCGCCCACCCGACGATGATGAAGGACACACGGCTGATGATGCCGATCATGCTGCGTCAGATCGCCAGGGATCCGATGCGGATGGTCCACCTCAACCGGGCACTCCTCGGATTGATGGCAACGCCCAAGGAACGCCTCCCGCGCGTCGTGACGGGCGACATCGGCGGTGCGTTCGGATCGAAGACGACGGTGCTGCGTGAGGACATCGCCCTGTGCGCTGCCGCGCGGCGCCTCGGTCGATCGATCAAGTGGATCGAGGACCGCAACGAGCACCTCGTGCTCGGCGGCCAGGCCCGTGACGAACAGGTCGCCGTCGAGGCTGCGGTGATGAACGACGGGACGGTGCGGGGCCTGCGCGCCAAGCTCACCATGGACGTGGGGGCTTATCCGGGATTCCCTGTCGGGGCACCGATGTTCTGCCGCATCATCCAGACGATGTTCCCCGGTCCGTACCGGTTCGACGCCATGCAGTTCGACATCGAGGTCGTCTCGTCGAACAAACCGACATACGTCGCCTACCGGGGCCCGTGGGCGGTCGAGACCTGGGTCCGCGAACGGCTATTCGATGTCATAGCCCGCGAGCTGGGGATCAGCCGCGCCGAGATCCGGCTGCGCAACATCGTCGGTCCCGACATGCTCCCGACGACGATGATCACCGGTCCGACCCTCGATGTGCGCATGTCGGCCAAGACCACCCTCGAGAGGGCGCTCGATGTCGCTGACTTCGAACATTGGGCAGAGCACCAGGCGGCGGCTCGGGAGCAGGGTCGCCGCCTCGGCCTCGGTATCGCGACCTACATCGAAGCGGCTCCGGGGCCGCCCGGGTACTTCGACGCGGTCATGCCCGGCTTCTCCGCGTTCGTCGGCGCCGAGCCGATCCACGCAGTCCTCGAAGGCGATGGCAGCGTCACGGTCCACACCCGGCAGGTGCCCCATGGCCAAGGCCACGAGACGACGCTCGCGCAGGTGGCCGCCGACGAGCTCGGCGTTCCCGTTGAGGCCATCCGAGTCAGATACGGCGACACGAACTTCGCGCCGTTCGGCATCACGGGCACCGGCGGAAGCCTGTCGGCGGCGATGGCGGGCGGTGCGGTCGGGCTGGCGGCGCACACGTTGCGCGAGCACATTGTCGACATCGCCGAGGACCTGTTGGAGGTATCGCCGGCAGACATCGTCATCGAAGACGGTGCCATTCACGTCGGGGGCGTCCCCACGATGTCGCTGACCTTCCGCGAGGTCGCTGAGGAGGCGATGCGGCGTGGCGTGGTCGGCAACACCGACCGGCTGGGCCCTGGTGAGGCCATCCGGGTTCACCGGGACTGGGACGGCGGCGAAGGGGGATGGGCGCAGTCCACGCACGTGTGCTGGGTCGAGGTCGATCTCGAAACCGGCCACGTGAGGATTCCTCGCTACGCGGTCGTGGAGGACTGCGGCGAGATGATCAACCCGGCCATCGTCGAAGGCCAGATCCGCGGTGGCGTCGCGCAGGGCGTGGGCGCCGTGTTCTACGAGAAGACGACGTACGGGGAGGACGGGCAGCCCCGGTCGGGGACGTTCATGGACTACCTGATCCCGACCACGATGGAAATCCCCGAAATCGAGATCCACCACATCGAGACGCCGACGGACATCGCCTACAACTATCGAGGCGTCGGCGAAGGGGGCATGATCGGCGCACCGGCGGCGATCACCAATGCGGTGGAGGATGCCCTCGCCGACCTCGGCGTCCGGATCACCGAACAGCACCTCCCGCCGACCAGGATCCTCGAGCTCGCAGGCGTCATCCCTGAACGCACCGACCGATAGACGGCGAGCGCTGGAGCTAGCTGGCCCGGTCGGTGAGGAAGCAGGCCCTGGCCACCGATATCCGCACCAGCGAAGAGCTTGCGGTTGCCGTCGCGAATGGCATGCATCCGGCCAGGATCGTTGTGCATGGTGACGCGGCATCAGCATGCAAGGCGAGGGCGACCTTTACATCGAAGTCGGCGAGCCCGACCAAGGCGGCGCCATGCTGCTGGATGAGGCCCGGCAGCAGCACGACAGTGAGGTGCAGCACGCATGACCACCACCGCACCGCACGATGTCCCAATCCCCGCCGGAGCACGTGCCGATGATTGGCAGGACGACGTTCCGCAGCCGTACCGGGTGCTGCTCGGCGAAGTCCGCGGCATCAACGGCGTTAACACCGACCACGTGAGCGTCCAGCCCACAGCCATCCAATTTTCCGATGGGCGCATCGACGACGGCAGCGTGCACGAGGCGCCGAGTGTCTATCTCGGCGACGACGCGCTGACCACCGCGCAGGCCCGCGCCCTGGCCGCCACGCTGATCGAGACAGTTGACGAGGTCGACGGTTGGGCGGCCAAGTGACCGCCAAGACGAACGGCCGGGTGCAGGACGAGCAGGTCCACATACACAGTCATTGCATCGTGTCGTGCGGGTGGCTCGACCTCGAGGACCACGGCGACTACTGCGAGCGCGCAGTCGGCAGTAGGGCAACGGCCGTGACCGAACCCGGTTGGACCGAAACGCAGATCTGGTGTTCCGTGATCTCTTCGTACATTCGTGGCACCGTTCCGCTGTCCTACAACCAGGACTGCAACCGCTACCGCAACGGCGTGCAAGCCACCATCCAAGCGCGCGGAGAAATCACGATCGACCGTGAATCTGAGGCGGGCTGGAGCAAGGTGCGCTTCAACTTCACCCCCGCCGAGGCAAGGCAGCTCGCCGCCCAGCTCACCGCCGCCGCGGACAGCCACGACGGCATCGGGCAGTGCGAGTTCATCATGCGCAGACTGGAGAAGATCGCCGAACACGTCGGCGCCGAAATTTGGGGGACGCGATGAGGGGAATCGCCTGCCCTATCTGTGGCGCATCTCCGGGCGAGCCTTGCCGGAACATCGTGAACGGGCAAGTACAACTGCCACATCTCAGCTGCAGGTACCGAATTGGTGCGCTGGCACCGCCCGGCCCCCGCTTACGCTGAATCCGGTTTCTCCCTCATCGGCCCGCCATCCAAGATCCCCACGGGTGGCGGGCCGACCTATTTCGCCGCCACGTCGCGCACCCAGTCATCAAGCGAAAGTGGATTCGCGATCCGGCTCGGGACCGAACTTGAACCGCCGGCCGGTGATCTCCAAGGCGATCACCCGTACGTAGAGAGGCTTCAACGTCGCGGTCCACGGCAG